>DASQLQ010000037.1:0-24316 GCA_035629935.1 Actinomycetota bacterium | reverse complement strand
GGTCTGCACTGCCGGTTACGTCGGCCCCTATATCGCGATGACCCTTGTGGTGGGCGCGTTGCTGGGTCTGATCGCTATGGCGGTGTGGGGGTTGTTGGGCCCCAAGGTCGTGAAGGGGCTGAGGGGATCGGCTACGTCGAGTCGGCTACGACTCGTTTGGGGAGCCTCAGCGCTTCCGCAGATATTCGTCCTCATCCTGCTTCTGCCCCTGGATCTGCTGATCGTCGGCACCGATACGTTCACGACTGCGCCGCTCGACGAGTCGTTGTCGACAGCATGGGCCGCGTTCTCGATCGCGATAGCGGTCAGCCTCGGCATCTGGTCCGTGTATCTGATGTTCCGGGGCATCGATGTCGTGGGTGGGGTCAAAGGCCGGCGTGCGGCTTTAGCAACTGCCGTGGCGGGGCTGTGCCTGGTGGCGGCCATGGCTACGTTCGTGGTTCCGACGCGCTTGTTCGTCACGAAGGAGGCTGCGTGTCCTACTCGGCTCGGGTGAGCGTGATGTTGAAGCAGGGGATCGCCGACCCGCAGGGTCAGACGATCGAGCGAGCGCTCCCGGCGCTCGGTTACAGGGGAGTCAAGAACGTGCGCGTCGGAAAGGTGATCGAGCTCGAGCTTCAGGCAGAGAGTCCCCAGGAGGCGCAGGGACTCGTGTCCGAGATGTGCGAACGGTTGCTTGCTAATCCTGTGATCGAGTCATTCGAAGTGACTATCGAGGGTGAGCAGGAATGAGCGCGCACGTTGCGATCGTCGTCTTCCCCGGTTCCAACTGCGAACAGGATTGCGAGCGTGCGTTACGTGACCTCGGTTGCACTACCGAACGCGTCTGGCATGCAGAGTCTTCATTGCCCGACTCCGACATCGTTGTGCTGCCGGGTGGGTTTGCACACGGCGACTACTTGCGGACCGGCGCGATCGCTCGCTTCTCGCCCGTGATGGAGGCGGTCACCACCCATGCAACGAGCGGCGGTCTTGTGATCGGGATCTGCAATGGGTTCCAGATCCTGTGCGAGGCCGGATTGCTCCCGGGGGCACTGCGCAAGAACTCCGGTCTGAAGTTCATCTGCCGATGGGTCGATCTGAGGGTCGAGAACAACTCGACCGCATTCACCTCGCGAGCCGAGATCGGTCAGGTCTTGAGGATCCCGATCAATCACTTCGAAGGCAACTGGTACTGCAATGACACCGTGCTCGCCGAGATGAAAGAGAAAGGGCAGATCGCTCTGCGCTACGTGGACTCTCCGAACGGGGCGTTGGATGCCACCGCCGGCATCGTGAACTCCGCCGGAAACGTCTTCGGCCTCATGCCCCACCCAGAGCGCGCAACCGAAGAGCTTCTTGGTTCGGAGGACGGCAGGGTGATTCTCGGTTCGATGATCGATCACGTATCCCGAGTACTCCACGCGCAGGTTTCATGAAGGTGGACCCCGGCATTCACAGAGACCTGGGGTTGACCGACGCGGAGTTCGACGCGATCCGGGAGCGATTGGGCCGGGAGCCCAGCTACACCGAATTGGCGATGTTCTCCGTGATGTGGAGCGAGCATTGCTCGTACAAGTCGAGCAAGGTCCACCTGTCCACGCTTCCCACCGAGGGCCCTCACATCTTGGTCGGTCCGGGTGAGGGGGCCGGGGTCATCGAAGTGGCCCCCGGGGTGGCGGTGGCGTGGAAAGCCGAATCTCACAACCACCCTTCGTTCGTCGAACCGTTCAACGGTGCCGCTACCGGTGTCGGCGGGATCGTTCGCGACATCCTCTCGATGGGAGCGCGCCCGATCGCGCTGCTCGACCCCCTTCGGTTCGGCCCTCTCGACGACGCACGCTCTCGCTATCTGGTCGAAGGGGTGGTCTCAGGTATCTCCGCCTACGGGAATTCGATCGGCGTCCCGACGGTAGGCGGCGAGACCGTTTTCGAGGAGTGCTACGCGGAGAACCCTCTCGTGAACGTTGCCTGCCTCGGAGTGATCGAGGACAAGCTGATGCACGGTCGGGCAGAGGGGGCCGGGAACTCGGTGGTTCTCATCGGTTCCTCGACGGGGCGAGACGGGATCGGCGGCGCAAGCGTCCTTGCCTCCGCGGAGTTCGACGAAACCTCGATGGAGAAACGGCCCTCGGTCCAGGTTGGCGACCCCTTCACAGAGAAGCTGTTGATCGAAGCCTGTCTCGAGTTGATCCGCAGCGATCTCCTGGTCGGGTTCCAGGATCTCGGTGCAGGCGGTATCTCGTGTCCGACTTCGGAGATGAGCGCCAAGGCCGGAACGGGGATGCAGATCGACATCGATCAGGTCCACCGGCGCGAGCCGGGCATGGAGCCGTTCGAAGTCATGATCTCCGAATCGCAGGAACGGATGATGGCCGTAGTTGCACCGGCGAAGTTGGATGACGTCTTAGCCGTGTGCCGCCGCTGGGGACTCGAAGCCCGAGTGATCGGAACCGTCACCGACTCGGGCCGTATCGAAGTTCAGTCCGAGGGTTCGATCGTTGCAGATGTGCCCGCGCCGGCT
Organism: Actinomycetota bacterium; assembly: GCA_035629935.1. GTDB lineage: Bacteria > Actinomycetota > CADDZG01 > CADDZG01 > WHSQ01 > DASQLQ01. The sequence goes on along the minus strand of DASQLQ010000037.1, from coordinate 21,813 downwards.
TTGGCCGAAGAAGGTCCCGTTTACGAACGGGCACTCGACCGCCCGGTGTGGGCGGACAGCATCCAGAAAGCTCATCCCGGGGACGATCCACCGGAGGATCTTTCCAGCGCGGTTCTCGATCTCTTGTCGGATCCGTCGATCGCGTCCAAGCGCTGGGTGTGGGAGCAGTACGACCACATGATCTTCCTGGGGACGATCCAGGGCCCCGGTGGGGATGCCGCGGTTATCCGGCTTCCGGACACCGAAGTCGCAGTCGCGCTCAGCGTCGACGGACCGGGACGCTTCTGCTACCTCGATCCTTATGAAGGCGCCCGGCTTGCGGTTGCGGAAGCGGCGCGCAACGTCGCATGCGTTGGAGCTCGCCCCGTCGCCATCACGAACTGTCTCAATTTCGGGAACCCCGAGAAGTCGGATGTGATGTGGCAGTTCGCAGAAGTGATCCGGGGGATGGGCGATGCATGCCGGGCGTTGGGCACGCCGGTCACGGGCGGGAATGTCTCCTTCTATAACGAGACGAAAGGCAGGGCGATCTTCCCCACTCCGGTCATCGGGATGCTGGGCGTTCTGGATTCGCCTGAGAAGTCCGTTGGATTGCGGTTGCGAAGGGACGGAGACTCGCTCGTCCTGTTGGGCGACACGAACCCGCAAGACTTCGGCGGAAGCGGCTATTCCAAGGTGATCAACGGTGTCGTCGCCGGCAAGCCCCCACTGATTGATCTGGATCGGGAACTAAAGCTCCATCGCTTTTTGTTCGAAGGGTGTACGGGCGGATTACTGGTCTCCGCCCACGACCTGTCCGAAGGAGGCCTTGCGATCGCGCTGTGCGAGTCGGCCATCCCCGCCGATATCGGGTTCAAGCTCGATCTGTCGGTCGAGGAGGACTATCGCTTCCTCTTCGCAGAGTCCCCTTCGCGTGTGTTGGTCTCGTGCGACCCGTCGGCTACCGATAGGTTGATAGCGATGGCACACGAACTCGACGTTCCTGCCCGGGTAATCGGCGCCGTGGGCGGCTCAGAGTTGTCCTTTGGACCCGGCTCGGTCGACCTGGCAGAAGCACGGGATGTCTACACCAACTCCCTGTCGGCTCACATTGCGGGGACGAGCTGATGTCGGGCGAAGCGCGCGATGCGTGTGGCGTCGTCGGGATCTACGCCCCCGGTGAAGAAGATGTCGCTCGTCTGACCTACTACGCGTTGTACGCATTGCAGCATCGAGGTCAGGAGTCGGCGGGGATCGCCATCTCGGACGGCCAAACGATCGTCGTTTACAAGGAGCTGGGCCTCGTTGCCCAAGCCTTCGACGAAACGGTTCTCAGCAGTCTGCGTGGGCATCTCGCGATCGGACACACGCGGTACTCGACGACCGGTTCGACGACGTGGGAGAACGCGCAGCCCACATACAAGAGCTCTGAAGCAGGACAAGTTGCTCTAGCGCATAACGGCAACCTCGTGAACTCGGTCGAGTTGAAGGCTTCGCTTGCCGCGGCCGGCGGGGATCCGACGCCACAAGGAGCCAGGCTCCCGTCTTCCTCCGACACCGATCTGGTCGCGGCGCACATCGCACGAGCGAACCGCGGCGATATGCGGGAAGCGATCCTGAGTGTGTTGCCAAAGCTGTCCGGTGCCTACTCGTTCACGATGATGGACGAGGGTCGCATCTTCGCCGCACGCGATCCGCAGGGGTTCAGGCCGCTGAGCATCGGACGCCTCCCGAGCGGGGGTTGGGTCGTCGCCTCGGAAACCTGTGCGCTGGATCTGCTGGGAGCACGATTCCTCCGCGATATCGAACCCGGCGAACTCGTCACGATCGATGAGTCGGGCATCGCCAGCGAGCAGCTTCCCACCGCGCCGCACTCGGCATGTGTGTTCGAACATGTGTATTTCGCACGACCGGACTCGAACCTGATGGGTCAGAACGTGTACTCGACCCGCTATCGCATGGGGGAGCGCCTGGCGTCCGAAGCGCCGGCGACGGCAGAGCTGATCATGCCGGTGCCCGACAGTGGAGTGCCGGCCGCTCAAGGCTTCGCTCACGCGGCCCGCATCCCGTACGGGGACGGGTTCGTCAAGAACCGTTACGTCGGACGAACCTTCATCCAACCCACGCAGTCGATGAGGCAGCAAGGGATCAGGATGAAGCTCAATCCCGTGCGCGAAGTGATCGCCGGTCGCCGTGTCGTGGTCATCGACGACTCGATAGTTCGAGGAAACACCACTCGGCAGATCGTCGCGATGTTGCGGGAGGCCGGCGCGCGCGAGGTCCACATGCGGATCTCGTCTCCGCCGATCAAGTGGCCTTGTTTCTACGGCATCGATATGCCGGACCAGGACGACTTGATCGGGGCGCAATTGAGCGTCGAGGAGATCCGGGAGCACATCGGGGCCGATTCACTCGCCTACCTGTCGCTCGAAGGGATGGTGGCTGCGACCGAGATCCCGGCAGACAATTTCTGCACGGCGTGCTTCTCCTCGCGGTACCCGGTCCCCGTGCCGGCGGAGGAATTGCGCAGCAAGAATGTCCTCGAAGAGCCAACGGCTCCCCAAACGTGGCCGCCGGAGAAGAGCTAACCGCCCGGTTCCGAGCCGATGAGGTGGCGCGTGCCGCCGGCATCTCGCGTTCGAAGCTGACCCTCTCCGAGGTAGATCGTCGCCGCACGCAGTTGTGGGGGATCTCGATCTTCCTCGTGGTCGCCGTCACCATGGCGCTGGCCCTCTCGAGCGTGGGCTCGGAGATGCTTCCCGAGCAATTACGTCTGGAGCAGTTCAATGACCTCTCGTCATGGGTGGTTGTCGTCCTCGTGGGTGGACTGACGCTTGCCTTCTTGGTCTATGTGCTGGAGAAGGAGGTCAGCCTTCGGCGTTTGTCGGTCTTGCTGATCGAAGAGCGGGTCCTTTCGGCCGCCCTCTCCAACCGCATCGCCGAGATCTCGCGCCTGTCTGAGGTCGGCAAAGCGATCAACACAACCCTCGAGCTCAAGGATGTGTTGCACATGATCTTGAGCTCGGCGCTGGAACTTCTGGGTGGTGACGAGGGTTCGATCATGTTGCTCACAGACGATTCCCGGCTCGAGGTCGTTGCCTACGAAGGAACAGAACTGGGCGATTCGGCCGAGAAGGTCGGGACGGGGATCTCCGGCAGGGTTGCCGAGAAGCGGGAGCCGATTCTGATCCAGGGCACGGATATTCCCAACGGTCACCCGGAGAGAGGGATCCACAGCGCCATGTCCGTCCCGCTGCTCAGGCGCGACGAGCTCGTGGGTGTTCTGAACGTGAACGAGACACAGAGGAAGAAGGTGTTCTCGGAGCAGGATCTACACGCGCTCGATTTCTTCGCCGAGCACGCGGCGGTGGCCATCGGCAACGCAACCCTCTTCGAGCAAGAGCGGAAGTCGGTCGTTCGTCTCCAGGAGCTCGATCGATTGAAGAGTGATTTCGTCGCTACTGTTTCTCACGAACTAAAAACTCCGCTGACGGCGATCATCGGATCGGCGCAAACACTTAACCGCCGGCGAGCAAAGATGAATCCCGAGCAACAGGCGAGTCTCCTCGCAATGATCGAACGACAGGGGAACCGTCTGTTGCGTTTGGTCGAGGACGTTCTGACTACCGCAAGGATCGAAAGCCGCATCCCCAAGATGCAGCGCGATCTGATCGACCTGTTCGAGGTGGCCGAGACAACCGTCGACGATCTCGCGCACAGCGATATCGGGGCGGGCAGGGAGATGATCGTCACGTCCGAGTCGGAGCACCCGCTCATCTGGGGGGACATGGGGGCCATCCAACAGATCATGGCCAACCTCATTGAGAACGCGCTCAAGTACTCAACTGAACCCGAGAGGGTCTTCGTAACTATCCAAGAGTTGCCGACCGCGATGCTTCTCGACGTGAAAGACGAGGGGCAGGGCATGACGGACGAGCAGATACAAACGATCTTCGACCGGTTCCATCAACTGGATTCCTCGATGACTCGCGACCGTGGTGGATTCGGGTTGGGCCTCTACATCGTGAAGAACCTCGTCGCCGCGCACAACGGTGCGATCGATGTCGAAAGCAAGCCGGGCGAAGGGTCCATGTTCCGCGTACGGCTGCCCAAGCGTGCCGGAGGCGAAGCGCCCTCGGTCTGAAGGTACGCTGCATCGATGCCTGTTCAGGTCGAATCGCGTTCCGGGGTACGTGTGCTGACGCTCGATCGGCCGGACGTGCTGAACGCCTTCGACACTGAGTTCGGCAAGCAATTCCTGGACGCTGTCACCGACGCGGCCGCCGACCCCGAAGTGCGGTGCATCGTGATCACGGGAGCCGGCAGGGCTTTCTCCTCGGGTGAAGATCTGGGTGCACTAGCGGGTACCTACGAGAAGGGCGAGGTCCCCGAGCTCGGGACCACCTTGGTCGAGCGTTACAACCCGTTGATCAGGGCCATCGTGGCTGCCGAGAAGCCGGTCGTCGCCGCGATCAACGGAGTAGCCGCCGGGGCCGGGGCGAGCATCGCTCTGGCCTGCGACTACCGGGTGGCCTCGGCCAAAGCCAAACTGGTCATCGCATTCACGAAGGTGGGGCTGGTGCCCGACTCCGGCGCCGTTTGGTTCCTCAGCAAGATGATCGGTACCTCGCGTGCGTGGGAGCTTGCTGCTTCGGCCCGGCCCGTCGATGCCGCCGAGGCGTTGCAACTCGGGTTGGTCCACCGCGTGGCCGAGCCGGATGAGTTCGAAAGGGAATGGCGTGCCCTCGCCGACGAGCTCGCATCGGGTCCAACGAAGGCCTACGCGCTGACGAAGAGATTGCTTCACCGATCAACCGAGCTGACGCTCGACGAACAGCTCGATGCGGAGGTTGAGGCCCAGACCGAGGCCGGGCGCAGCACCGATCATCTCGAAGGAGTGCAGGCGTTCTTGAGCAAGCGACCACCGAAATTCCAGGGTCGCTGATGGAATCTCGGATGGACACCGATGTCCTAATCGTGGGCGCGGGGGCCGCGGGTCTCTTCTGTTCTTTGCATCTGCCGGCGGAGACGAACGTGCTCGTCGTGGACAAGGGTGCGCGGGGTAGGGGATCGTCCCCCTGGGCCCAGGGTGGCGTCGCGGCGGCCGTTGGACCGGAAGACTCGCCCGAGCTCCACGCGCAAGACACGAGCCGGGTCGCGGCTGGCCATGCCGACGAGTCCGCCGTTGCCGTCCTTTGTGACGAGGCGCCGGAATGCGTTCTGGAGCTTGCGGAGTTGGGCTGCGCCTTCGACCGCAACAATGACGGGTCTCTGCATCTCGCTCGCGAGGGAGGCCAGACGGTCGCGCGCTCGGCACACGCCGGCGATGCAACGGGTGCAGCCATCATGGATACGTTGCGAGACGAAGCTCGATCTCGCGTCAAGCGGATCGAAGCTTCGTGTGTAGCCCTTGCCGTCGCGGATGGTCGTTGCGTCGGAGGCTGGTTGTTGGCCGCCGGGCAGGTCGTCGAGGTCAGAGCCAATTCAGTCGTTCTTGCGACCGGAGGACTGGGAGGCTTGTTCGAGTCGACGACGAATCCTTCTGGCGCAACCGGGGAGGGCATCGTTCTCGCATGGGAAGCGGGAGCCGGCCTCGCCGACCTCGAATTCGTGCAGTTCCATCCCACTGCTCTGGCTGTGGGAACCGGGCCGCAGCGTCCGCTCATCACCGAGGCTTTGCGAGGTGCGGGGGCCCACGTCGTGGACGCCGAGGGCACGCGATTCCTATTCGAGCATCACTCCGACGGCGAGCTGGCACCGCGGGACGTCGTTGCTCGGGCCATCTCGGCTCGTCAGGCCTGGCTCGACTGTCGTCATCTCGATCACGAGCTCTTGGAAAAGGAGTTCTTCACCGTGATGAGGGCATGCCGGGCGAACGGCATCGATCCGTTCACAGACCTTTTGCCGATCGCGCCGGCGGCGCACTACTCGATCGGGGGTGTGCACACGGACCTTGATGGCAGGTCGTCGATCCCCCGTCTCTACTCGATCGGCGAGTGCTCCAACACCGGTGCGCACGGGGCAAACCGGTTGGCTGGCAACTCGCTCGCGGAAGCACTTGTCTTCGGTCGGCGCGCGGCACGCGCCATCGCCGGACAACGAACCGGTCGTGTGAAGGGATTCCCCGCGGCCCCCGAAGTGCGGCCCGCCGGAACCCTGCGCGTGGACGATTGGGAGAACTTCAGGAATCTGTGTTCGAGCTCGCTCGGGATCGAGCGAACCCCGCAGGGATTGTCCCGCGCTGCAGACGTTCTGAATCAGATGTCCATGCTGCCTTTGACGGGGGACCCGGGACTGGGCGAGTTCAGAGCCGCCGGTATCGCAGCGCGTTTGTTGACTCGGTCGGCGACCCTGCGCACCGAATCGCGAGGGGTCCACCACCGAACCGATCATCCAGATCCCGATCCCGCATGGGCCGGGGTGCGGCTGCGGCTGGCTCGTAATCAGTTCCAGCCAAGGGGGGCCTAGGGGTGTCCCCCTAGCGGGCCTTATCCTTTCAGCCAAGCTACAAGGAGGTGGCTGCTCGGATGGAACAACACGATTCGTTCCCGATACTCGGTATCGACTACATCCATTTCTACGTCGGCAACGCCAAGCAAGCGGCTCACTACTACCGCTCACTGGGCTTCACGCCGATCGCGTACCGCGGTCTTGAAACCGGAACGCGTGACGAGGCATCGTGGTGCGTCGAACAAGGTGACATCCGCTTCGTCTTCACCGGAGCGTTGAGTCAGCAGAGCCCGATCGCAGAGCACGTCAAGAAGCACGGTGACGGGGTTCACGACGTCGCGCTCCGGGTTCCCGATGCAGAGGAAGCGTTCAGGGTGGCGACCGAACGCGGTGCTCGGGCGGTCATGGAACCCCAGGTCTCCGAGGACGAGCACGGCAAGATCGTTCGAGCGGCGATCGCGACCTATGGGGAGACGATCCATTCGCTGATCAGCAGGCAGGACTATTCGGGCCGTTTCTTCCCCGGTTTCGAGCCGGTCGAAGCAACCGGCGAGGGCACGGCCGGATTGAAAACGATCGATCACGTCGTCGGCAATGTCGAGCTCGGCAAGATGAACGAGTGGGTTTCGTTCTACGAGCGCGTGATGGGGTTCCTGGAGCTCAGGCACTTCTCCGACGAGGAGATCTCCACCGAGTACTCCGCGCTGATGTCGAAGGTCGTGTGGGACGGCGAGGGCAAGATCAAGTTGCCGATCAACGAGCCGGCCGAGGGGCGCAACAAGTCCCAGATCGAGGAGTACCTCGAGTACTACACGACACCCGGCGTGCAACACATAGCGATGACGACCGACGACATCGTCTCCACTGTCGAAGCCATGAGCGCCCGCGGTATCCAGTTCCTCAAGGTGCCCGGCACCTATTACGACGACGTCAAACAGCGGATCCCCGAGATCTCCGATCAGATCGAGGGCCTGCAACGCAACGGGATCCTGGCCGACAAAGACGAAGACGGTTACCTGCTGCAGATCTTCACGAAGCCGGTCCAGGACCGCCCCACGGTGTTCTTCGAAGTGATCGAACGTCACGGAGCGAAGGGGTTCGGAGCAGGAAACTTCAAGGCGCTGTTCGAGGCCATCGAGCGCGAGCAAGCCTTGCGCGGGAACCTGTAGATGGAATCCGTCTTTTCGAAGGGAAAGGTCACCAAGCAGGCACACGTAGGCATCCCCGAAGGGACCTACGAGGAGGAGCACGGGCGGGAAGCGTTCGCAGGCCGCGCTTCGCACCTCTATCGGATGCACCCGCCGACGGCGTGGACCCGAATCGAAGGCCCGTTGAGGCCGCGAGCGTTCGATCTCAACGAGGTGAAGCCCGAGGACCAGACCGAAGCCGATGGGGCATGGCAGCTGATCGCAAGCAACGAAGACGTGAGGTTGTACGTGAGCCGGCGGAGTCAGCCGATGGAGTTCTTCCTACGGGACGCCGACGGAGACGTTTGCTACTTCGTGCACCGCGGCACCGGCACGATCGAAACTGACTACGGCCCCCTTCCCTTCGCCGAAGGGGACTACATCATCATCCCGAAGGGGACAACTCATCGGGTCGTCCCGGATGGCGATGACAACTTCTTCTTCGTGATCGAGGGAACGGGTGAGTTCCACATCCCTGATCGCGGCTTGATGGGACGCCATGCGATCTTCGACCCCGGTGTGTTGCAGGTGCCGGATCCCGATCCGCACGATGAAGCCGGCGAGTTCGAAGTGCGTGTCAAGAAGGACGGTGGATTCACTTCGCTGTGGTTCGCATGGCACCCGTTGGATGTCGTGGGGTGGCAGGGGGACCTCTGTCCGGTTCGACTCAACATCCTCGACCACCGTCCGGTCTACTCGCCGAGCTATCACATGCCGCCGTCCGCGCACTGCACGTTCGCGAACCAGGGCTTCGTGATCTGTTCGTTCGTCCCGCGGCCGCTCGAAGAGGATCCCGCCGTTCTGAAGGTGCCCTTCTATCACGCAAACATCGACGCGGACGAAGTGCTCTTCTATCACTCGGGCGATTACTTCAGCCGAGCGGGCATCGACCAGGGTTACATGACGTTGCATCCGCAGGGTGTGCATCACGGCCCCCAACCGGCAGCGATCGAGGCGGCCAAGACCAAGGAACGTACCGACGAGGTTGCGGTGATGGTCGAGACAGAGAAGGCCTTGGTCCCGTCATCCGAAGCGATGGGCGTTGTCGTGACCGAATACGAAACCTCGTGGGCCCGCGGCATGGGGCTCCTCGACTAGCTCTTGCGTATCTTTCGTTACGCAGACCCGGCCCATGGGCGAGCCAGGCTCGCCGTTGCAGCGCCGGGCCGCTCGCCGATCGAGCTGGATGCAGCGTGGCTCGACGCAGGAGGCGACGACGAGCCGTTCTTGCGGTCCACGCTCGCACTCATCGAAGCCGGACCCAGCGTGTGGCAGGAGGTTGCCTCGATCGCTGAAGCATCGAACGGTCCTCAGGTCGCAGGTATGCGGTGGCTATGTCCGTTCGATCGGGTGCCGTCGTTACGTGACTTCCTTGCGTTCGAGGATCACGTGCGCAGAGGGGCACAACGCCGCGGGACTCCGATCCCCGATTACTGGTTCGAGGCGCCGATCTACTACAAAGGCAATCACCGCTCGCTGATCGGCCCCGACGATCCCTGTCCCTGGCCGAGCTACACGAACAAGCTGGACCTCGAGCTCGAGCTGGCGATGGTGGTCGGCCGGCGAGCACGCGATCTGTCGACCGAGGACGCGCCTTCGATGGTGTTCGGCTTCACTATCTTCAATGACTTCTCGGCGCGGGACATCCAGGCGCGCGAGGTAACTGCGTGGCTGGGACCCGGGAAGGGCAAGGACTTTGCCAACTCGTTCGGTCCCTGCATCGTGACGGCCGATGAAGTCGGAACGGAGCCGGACCTCGAGATGATCTGTCGGGTGAACGGCGAGGAGTGGGGTCGTGCACGTTCGTCGTCCATCCATTGGAAGTGGGCCGACATGCTGGCGCACGTCTCCCGCTCGGAGGACGTGTGGCCCGGCGACGTCTACGGGTCCGGAACCCCCGGGGGGTGTTGCGGCTTGGACCTCGACCGGTTCCTCGAACCGGGCGACGTCGTCGAGCTCGAGATCGAGCGCATCGGCGTACTGCGCAACACGATCGGCGATCGCCCTCGCGATACATTTGGCGAATGAGCACAGCCCGGGTGCACGCGATCTTCGTCGGTGGTGACCGCGAAGCTCCCCTGACGGGTATTCAGGAAGTCGAGGCGAAGGCCGGCCTCGGCTTGGTCGGCGATCGGTACTTCAAAGGCGGCTCGGGGACGTTCGGCCGCAAGTGGGACGAGAGCCGTGCCGTCACCCTCATCGAGAAGGAGGCCATCGACGCTGCGAACCGCTCCTACGACGTGGATCTAGCGGAGGGCGATCCGAGACGCAACATCGTGACGACAGGAGTTGCCCTGAATCACCTCGTCGACAAAGAGTTCACGGTCGGTGACGTTCGTATGCGCGGCGTCAAGCTTTGTGAGCCGTGCACTTACCTCGAGGGATTGACGGAACCGGGCGTGAAGAAAGCTTTGATCCACCGCGGCGGCCTCCGGGCCGAGATCGTTTCCGACGGAACGATCACCGTCGGCGCCCCCATCTCCATCTAACCGGTGTAGTGAGTGGCCTAGGCCTCGAGGGCGATCACGGCGGGGTGCTCCAGCAGGTTGACCACGTCGAGCACGAACTTGGCTGCGGTCATCCCGTCGAGGATCCGGTGGTCGAACGTGATCGACAGATTCATCATCTTGCGGATGACGATCTGACCGTTCCGCACGACCGGGCGATCCGTTGCGCGATGCACGCCGAGGATCGCCGACTGAGGATGGAACACGATCGGCGTTGCCATCAATCCACCGAACGGTCCCGGGCTGGTGACGGTGAACGTCCCGCCCCGTAATTCGTCCGCCTTCAACGATCCCTCGCGTGCCGCTTTCGCAAGACGATCGATCTCGGAGGCGATTACGCGCAGTCGCTTCTGATCTGCGTCCTTGATGACCGGGACGGTCAACCCTGCGGGGGTATCGACCGCCACGCCGATGTCGTAGCGCCCGTGGTAGACGATCTCTCCCGCACGCTCGTCTAGAGAAGCATTCACGGCGGGATGATCCTTCAGCCCCTGAACCACCGCTTTGATGATGAACGGCAGGAACGTCAACCGTGGCTCGTCGGGCGCTCGCTCGTTGGCCATCTTCCGAGTCGCTTCCAACTCGGTGACGTCGCACTCCTCGACATGGGTAACCGGCGGAACGACCCGATGGGCCTGACTCATCCGCTCGCCAATAAGCCGCCGCACCCCTCGATAAGGCTCCCGGCGCTCGCCCTCCGAACCGACCGAAGCAACGAAAGCCTCGCCATCGCCGTCCCCGGCGAAAGCCTCGACGTCTTCGCGAGTAACCCGGCCGTCAGGCCCCGAGGGAGTAATCGCTGAAATGTCGACGCCAAGCTCCCTCGCGAGTTTTCGCACTGGGGGCATGGCTTTAACGGATTCCGCACCGGCTGAGGACGGCGATCCCCCTTCCGGCGAGTTCCGCAGGGACGCAGCGGGCGAACCCGCCGCGTCCCGAGGACTGTCTGAGCTTAGGGAGGGGCGGTCGCCGCCCGCAGGCCGTTCCGAGTCAGAGGATTCGCCGATGGACACCAACACGGTTCCAACTGGCACGACGTCGCCCGCTTGGACGTGGATCTTCGTAACGAGTCCGGCGTACGGGGACGGGATCTCGGCCGAAGCTTTGTCCGTGATCACTTCGACGAGTGGGTCGTCCTCGTTGAGAGTGTCGCCTTCTTTGACTAACCATTTGTCGATCTCGGCTTCGGTCACGCCTTCGCCGAGGTCGGGGAGTTTGAAATCTGGCATCAGAAATCCAGGACTTTGCGGGCACCCAGGAGGATTCGATCCACGGAGGGCAGGTAATCGTCTTCGTTGATGAATTGGGGGAACGGGACGTCGAACCCGGTTACACGGCCCACCGGTGCTTCGAGATCCAACATTGCTCGTTCGTGGATGAGGCTCGAGACTTCGGCCCCCAGGCCAGCATTGCGAGGGGCCTCGTGGATGACCATCGCACGCCCACACTTCGAAGCCGATTCCACGATCGTTTCGACATCGAGCGGGAAAAGGGAGCGAAGGTCGACGACTCGTGCCTCGATCCCCTCCTCGCTGAGCTTCTCTGCTGCTTCGAGGCTCAACGGGAGCGTCGGACCGTAGGTGATCATCGCGAGGTCGGAGCCCTCGCGCGCTATCCGCGCCTTCGACAGAAGCTCATGAGGCGTGCCGCTCCCATTGCCGAAGGTGAAGGGCAGCTCGTCGGGCACCTCTTGTTTCCCGGCTCGGTAGATGCGCTTCGGTTCCATGAAGATTACCGGGTCGGGATCTGCGATCGCTGCGACCAGCATGTCTCTTGCATCCGCAGGGGTCGTGGGGCAGACCACCTTGAGACCCGGCACGTGGGCGAAGAGAGCCTCCGGCGAATCGGAGTGGAGCTCGGGGGCCCGGACGCCACCTCCGAACGGGATGCGGATCACGATCGAAGCCGGTACTTCACCTCGGGTCCGCCACGCATAACGGGCCGCGTGCACGACGATCTGTTCGAAGCTCGGGTAAACGAAGACGTCGAACTGGATCTCGACGACGGGCAACAATCCATAGACCGCCATTCCGATGGCAGCGCCGACGATGCCTGCTTCCGCGAGAGGGGTGTCGACCACCCGGTCCTCTCCGAACTTGTCCTTCAGTCCGGCGGTGACGCGGAACACGCCACCTGTCTGAGCGACGTCCTCGCCGAGGACTACGACCCGGTCGTCTGCCTCCATCGCTTGATGCAGACCCTTGTTAAGCGCGTCCACCATGTTGAGTTCGGTCATTCCGGAGGTCCCGTCGGCTTTACCTCAGGACGACGCTCGACTTCTTTCAATTCCTCTAGCTGCTCGTCGAAGTTCCACGGCCGTCCCGACGCGTAGACGTCGTCGAAGAGGACCTCGAAGCCGGCTTGCTCGATCGCTTCCATGTCGGTAACTGCAGTTGCGATCGATTGCTTCGCCTCGGCCCGGATCTGCTCCTCGGCCGCGTCGTCGAGCACGCCGATGCGCTTGAGGAACGCGCTCATGCGACCAACCGGCTCGAGCGGCTTCCACTTCTCGGTCTCGGCCTCATCTCGGTACAAGCGCGGGTCGTCGGCCGTACCGTGTGGCATCAGTCGGTAGCAGAAAGCCTCGATCAAGGTCGGGCCTTCCCCGGCTCGTGCGCGATCCAGAGCATCTCTCGTTGCCTTCCAGCAAGCGATCGGGTCGAAGCCGTCGACCCGGACGCTCGGCATTGCGTAAGCAGCAGCCTTCTCGGCGATCGTTTTCGTGGCCATCTGCTTCGACAACGGAGTCGAGATCGCCCACTGGTTGTTGACGCAGAAGAAGATCGTTGCCGTCTTGAACACCGATGCGAAGTTCAGCGCTTCGTGGAAGTCGCCCTCCGAGGTGGCGCCGTCGCCGAACCACGTCAGCGCCGCCGTTGGTTGGTGTCTGATCTTCGCCGCCCAACTAAGTCCCATCGCGTGCGGCAGCTGCGTCGCTATCGGGACGCAGATCGGCGCAACGCGGTGCTCTCTGGGGTTCCAGAATCCGTGCTTGCCCCCATGACCTCGCCACCAGGCAAGGACGGTCGAAGCCGGCACCCCACGCAGGATCCCGATCGCATTCTGTCGATAGGAGGGAAACACCCAGTCGGCATCGTCGAGCGCATACAGCGCGCCGGCCTGTGTGCCTTCTTCACCCCAGTAGAGCGCATAGGTGCCGATGCGGCCCTGACGTTGCAATGCGACCGCGCGTTCGTCGAACGTACGCAGCAACACCAACCAGCGGAACAACTCGACTAGATCTTTGTCGTTCAGCCCATCCGGAACGGCGTTGTCGGGCATATCCGAACCGTTCCCGATGACCCTCAGAAGCTCGCTCATGTGATCGCGATCAGTGAGTTGAGAGCGGGCCGAATTCCGTTACCCGCACCAGACGGATACGGCTGATCTTGCGGATCCGCTCTTCTGCATGGTCCAGCGCCGCCTGCGCGGTCGATGAGCCACGTTCCCGCGCCATCGTGAAGATCAGCTGGAGCTGCTTGTAGATGCCCTCGACGCGAGCGAGAGCCCGAGCCCGGTCGTATCCCCTGAGCTCGTCCTCGACGTTGATCAAACCGCCGGCGTTGATCACGAAGTCGGGCGCATAGAGGATGCCGAGGTCGCGTAGCTTGTCGCCATGCTCCTCGCGGGCGAGCTGGTTGTTGGCGGCCCCGGCGATGATCTTGCACCGGAACTCCGAGATCGTGTCGTCGTTGATGCCGCCTCCGAGCGCGCACGGGGCGAAGACATCGGCTTCCTGCTTGTGGACTTCGCTGAGCGGCAGCGTTTCGACCCCGTAGTCGGCGACGGCGCGCGCGAGGTTGTCCACATCGATGTCGCCGATGGTCACCTTTGCGCCTTCTTTGACCAGGTAACCGCAGAGCGCATGCCCGACTTTGCCGACACCCTGTAGTGCGATCGTCCTGCCTTTGAGGTCGTTGGTTCCGAATACTTCGAGGAGGCAGGCCTTGATCCCCATCATCACGCCGTAGGCGGTGACGGGCGAAGGGTCCCCCGAGCCGCCGTAAGTGTTCGAGCAACCGGTAACCCACCGCGATTCTCGCTTAACGACGTCCATGTCTTCGAGAGCGGTACCGACGTCCTCGGCCGTGATGTAGCGGCCTCCCAACGTCTCTACGAATCGTCCGTATGCACGCAACAGCTCTTCGGTCTTGATCCGTTTCGGGTCGCCGATGATCACGCCCTTGCCGCCGCCGAGGTCGAGGCCGGCCGCCGCGGCTTTGTACGTCATCCCCTTCGACAACCTCAGGACGTCGACGAGTGCTTCTTCTTCGCTCTCGTACGGATAGAAGCGCGTCCCTCCAAGGGCCGGCCCCAATGCAGTCGAATGGATCGCGATGATGGCTCGCAATCCCGATTGATCGTCTGAGCAGAAAACGACCTGCTCGTAACCACCGTCACGTATGAACTCGAAAACGCCGCTCATTAGCCTGGTCCCCTTTGACTTGGCCGGAAGCGTGACCAACAAGAATAGGTAAGACAACGATGGTACCGCTTCGCTTTGCCAGGCGGGCCAGGCCACGCGTCGGTACCATGTGTGCGTGATCAAGACCGCCTACCTACGTGTGTATCAGCCGGTAGACGCTTTCTCGGAAGAGGAACGCGACCACTGGATCGCGCCGTCCGCCGAGAGCGAGGTACGCGAGGTTTTTGCTGCGCGCCGGTGGCTTTTGTCGGCGGCGTTGCCGGACAACCCGCCCATCGTCGGTGGTACTCAAGGGGCATTCGTTCGTCGAGTGGGTGACCAGGTCCTCGTTTGTCCGTGGCGCACCCGACTGAGGATGCTGGCGGGCCTGCTGGCGTTCCGCAACAGCATCCCCGAGGAGGTGGCCGAGGCATTCGTGCCCGAGGAAGAAGCGAGACGGGCGGCTCACGAGTTGGCGACCCTCGGCGAACAGCACCCCGACGTGAAGTCGCACATCCTCCACGCGAACTGGCACGTCCCCCTTAGGTGGTTCGCGGCATTCGATGACTCCGAGCGGATCCTCACCGAGGACAAAGATGGGCTCCGGATCCGTTACGAGACCCGCTTGCAGGAGGCGAACCTCCGCTTGCGCAACGCTCTTACGATCCTCGAGAACAGCTGGATCGACGAATCGGTTACCGGAGCCGTTCGCGAGCTGGTCGAGTGGTTGGAGGACTTCCGAGCTGATGGTCTGTTGGAGCTCGACTACGCAAGCGTGGCCACGATGTTCGGCGACGAGGATCTGCTGGAGGATCGCTCCGCCGGCGAGGTGGCGACGTGCCTCGAGGCACTCGAGGCGGGGGACGTTCTGAAGGCCGGCCGGTTGTTCTCGACCCTCACCGATCGGTGGACCGAGGTCAGAGCCCAAGAGGTAATCAACTAAGGGCCGCGGGGAGCAAACTGAAGCGGAGCAAGGGAAATGTCCCTTTTTCTCCTTTTAGGACTAGTTGTCCCTAACTAGGAAACCGTAGTCATCAAAACGCCCAAAATGACCCTATCTAGCCATTCTCAGACAGGGCTTTATCGGTCGATGATGCTCAAGTACGGCAAATGAGCGTTTTGAGCCGTAAACAGATGGGTCGGAGGGGCCGACCCCACCATTGGACTGGAGGCAAGATGATGAAGGCGCAGAAAGATGATGCCCTTCTCACGCCCGCTGAGGTGGCCGCGCTCTTCCGGGTCGACCCCAAAACGGTGACCCGTTGGGCCAAGGCCGGAAAGCTTTCCTCGATCAGAACGTTGGGCGGCCACCGCCGCTACCGCGCTGACGAGGTCAAGAAGTTCCTCGAGGGGGCCAAGCAGCAGCTCGGCTAAGACACGGCGGCGTAGCCGCAGAAGTGTCGTGTCGAACCGCTTGGTTAGTTGTCAGGAGGAATCGAATCGGGGCGCCGCGAGGCGCCCCTTTTTCGTTCCCGTTCTTTCCTAACTCAGGTACCTGCGAGGGCACTCTCAGTAGGAAAGAACCTCTTGCTATCCTCACGCCCTTCGGCGAGGTAGCTCAGTTGGTAGAGCACGCGACTGAAAATCGCGGTGTCGGCAGTTCGATTCTGCCCCTCGCCACGCCTCTGCTAGTTTCTTTAGCCTTGCCCCAGTGGAGCAGCTAGGAGTGCTCATCTCCCTGTCAAGGAGAAGGTCGCCAGTTCAAATCTGGTCTGGGGCGCCACAACTCGAACCGAAGTTTCAAAACGAGCTTTCGGACCTTTACCAGGGACAATCAGCCTTCGAGATGTTCCGATCGCTCCGTCGCTAACGCTGGGCTTTCAATTGAGATTGGAGCTTTGAAGGCCTTCACCGACGCGGTGAACGATCTCCGACATTAGGTTGCTAGTGGGGGACTTTGGTGAGAGGGCGGCACGAAGTGGTGAGGTCTACCGGAGCAGGGCTCGCTCTGCTGATCGCGATCGCCGCCCTTGCTCCATCTATGCCGTCTGTCGCGGCGGGCCCTACAGCGCCGAACGTGCTCATCATCGTGACCGACGATCAGAGGGTGAACACCTTCGAGGTGATGCCGCAGACGCGGCGACTCTTCGGGGAACTAGGCATCAACTTCACGAACGCGTTTGCCACCACGCCCCTGTGTTGTCAGTCCCGCGCCTCGATCATGACTGGGCGTTACGCGCACAACCATGGAATCCGCTACTTCACCCCTTATGAGTTGGACCAGTCCACTACCGTGCAGGCGTACCTGAGCGAGAACGGGTATCGCACCGGGATTTACGGCAAGTACCTGAACAATTGGAAGATCGTTGATCCTCCACCGTTCTTCGACGACTGGGCGGTGTTTCCTCAAAGCACCGGGGAGACCTACGTGGGCGGAACGTGGAACGTCAACGGGACGGTTCAACCCGTCACGCAGTACTCGACCGACTTCATCCTGGAAAACGCCAAACGCTTCGTTAGAGAGACGGAAGCCGAGGATGTGTCGCCTTGGTACATGTATCTAGCTCCTCCGGCCCCCCACGCGCCCTTCGTCGCCGAAGAGCAGTACGTCTCTGCCCCCGTACCGGCATGGGAGGGCAACCCGGCGGTCTCGGAGAAGAACCTTTCGGACAAGCCTCCTTACGTCAGGACATTCGATCGGAAGTGCGACTTGGAGTGCGGTACCGCAATCCGTGAAGGTCAACTGAGAACGCTCATGTCCGTCGACGACATGGTTGGCGAGTTGTTCGCGGAGCTGGACGACCTGCTGGAAACTCCAAACACCCTCGCGATCTTCATCTCCGATAACGGGATCTTCTGGGGCGAGCATGGCCTGGTCGACAAGAAACCGCCTTACCTTCCCGACGTGCGGATCCCGTTGTTTCTCAAATGGCCGCTGCGGCTCCTACCCGGCGAAGACGACCGCATCGCCGCCAACCTCGATATTGCTCCCACCATCCTGGAAGCCGCCGGGATCACTCCGGACAACGCGCCCATCGACGGACAGTCGCTGCTGGTGACATCGGATCGTCGGCGGCTCCTTCTGGAGAACTGGCGGGCCCGCGGCGTCCCCACGTGGTCGTCTTTGGTCTCCAACAACTACCAGTACATCGAGAGCTACGAGCGGTGGGCGTTCCTGGAGTACTACAACTTGGCCAACGACCCCTACCAGCTCGTCAACCTCATGCGCGATGGCAACGCCGCAACGGGCCCGGGTGTGACGAAGCTACGGCGGCTCCGCCGGGCATTGGAGGCAGCTGAACAATGCGCGGGAGTCACATGCCCGTAAAGGCCAAGCTCCACCAAATCGGGGCAGACGGGCTATCGCTTGGCCGGTCCGTCGAGCGCCGACGGGCTCGGCCGTCGGCGGAAGAACTAACGGTGGCCCCAACGGGATTCGAACCCGTGCTACCGCCTTGAAAGGGCGGCGTCCTGACCTGGCTAGACGATGGGGCCCGGTGCCAGCGCAGAGTACCAACGCTGCACGCGTTCACTATCTGCCCGTCTTGCTGAGCAAGCCCGATAGCCTTAGACCGTGAACGCACAAGCAAAGGCGCTGCGACGTTCGCTCCCCGCCGAGTGGGCCCACGTCCTGCGCACCTGCAGCTGCCATGAAGGCCAGCCGGTCGATCCGGTCACCCGACTGCTGGTGGTGACCCGCGCCTGCGTCCAGCCTATGACCGTCATCTCGGTCGCGATCGCGGGGCTCCTCGCGGTGCGCGCCCCGGGCTTCGACCTTCTGCTATTCGCCCTCGCCGCGACCGGGTCGATCGTGGCTCACGCGGCGAACAACATGATCAACGATTACTTCGATCTGAAAGCCGGGCTGGACAGCGAGCTCTACCCCCGCTCCCAGTACGCACCGCATCCCGTCCTGGCCGGGCTGATCGACAAGCAGAAGCTCCTGCGTTGGATCGTTGCTGCGAACGTGATTGACGCAGCGATCATGGTCGTCTTGTTCGCCGCGCGTGGATGGCCGATCCTGGCCTTTGCCGTCGGCGGCCTGGTACTCAGCGTCGGTTACGTAGCACCGCCTCTGAAGTTCAAGTACCGGGGTCTCGGTGAGCCAAGCGTCTTCTTCGTGTGGGGGCCGATCATGGTCGGCGGCACCTACTACGCCGCTACCGGCTCGCTCCCGATCCAAGTCCTTCTGGCTTCCATCCCATACGCGCTGCTCGTGACATCCGTATTGATGGGAAAGCACGTCGACAAGCTGCCCTGGGACGTGAAGGAAGGAGTCCGCACCTTGCCGGTCGTGCTGGGTGAAGAACGAGGTCGCCGGGTCACCGTCGGGCTTCTCGTCGCGTACTACTTGAGCGTCCCGGCCCTCATCGTCGCCGGAGCATTGCCGGTGTGGACGATCCTTGTCGTTCTCGCCGTGCCGACACTGAGAAAGACGCTCGCTACCTACGCTCGACCGAAACCGGAGGCACCGCCGGACCGCTATCCGATCTGGCCGTTGTGGTTCGGGCCGTGGGCGTTCCGCCATTCCGAGCGGGCAGGGGCCTGGTTGTTGGCCGGGCTCGTTCTCGGGGCTATCTTCCCGGTAGCGATATGACAGGCATCCCCGTGATCGCGTTCCGTGAGTTCTCCACCAAGACCGGTGGCCGGCTCGACGCGCTCGATGTCACTCCCGAGGTGATGGAGCTGGTTCGTGAGTCGGGCGTGAAGTCGGGAAGCGTGCTCGTCTTCTCGCCACACACGACCTGCTGTGTGCTCCTGGCCCCCGCGGCGCAGGAAACGGTCCAGAGCATCGAGCAGATGATCGCTTCACTCGCACCCGCGAACGGCTACTACGCACACGATGATCTCGACATCCGAACCGAGAACCTCCAAGAGCAGGAACCTCCGAACGCCCCGTCGCACATCGCTCACGTGTTTATGGGCAAGGCGTCCGAGACGCTCCCCATCGTCGACGGCGAGATCCCTCTAGGCCCGAACCAGAGGGTGCTTTTCGTCGAGCTCGACTCGTCCCGGGACCGTCGCTACTGCGTTCAGGTGATCGGGGAGTGATCGAAGCCAACTGGCTGGTCGAGGACCTGGTGAGGGTCGAGCGGATCCTCACGGAGACCGCCGGGGCATCCGATCACCAGCTGGTGAAAGGTCCTGCTCTGCATCTGATCGAGGCCGGGGGAAAGAGACTTCGTCCCGCACTAGTTCTTATCTCTTCCCGTGCGGGCACACCGGGTGCCACCGCGACAGACCTCTCGGCAGCGGCGGTCGAGATGGTTCACCTGGCAACGCTGTACCACGACGACGTCATCGACGAAACAGAGATGCGCCGCGGTGTTGCGACGGTCAGCGCGCGTTGGGGGATCGAGGTAGCCGTGCTCGTGGGCGATTACCTTTTCGCTCGCGCGTGCACGCTCGGCGCGGATGCCGGCGGTGATGTGCCCGGGATCCTTGCCCGAGCCATCGCCGATGTGTGCGAAGGACAGGTATCCGAGACCGCCACCTTGGGAAGCACCGAACGAACGGTTGCCGGCTACCTAGACACGGTGAGCAAGAAGACGGCAGCTTTGTTCCGTGCCGCGTGCGAGCTCGGTGCATCGACCTCGGGCGCCGGGGCCCGGGAACGCAACGCACTCGCCCGCTACGGAGAGTCGCTCGGGATGATGTTCCAGGTCGTGGACGATCTGTTGGATCTGCTCGGTTCACCCGAGGTGATCGGGAAGCAGCCGGGAACGGATCTCAAGGAAGGCGTCTTCACTCTGCCGGTGCTGATCGCATGCGAACGCGACCCGTCGCTGCGGAAGCGGCTGAGCATCGAACGCGACCTCGCCACCATCCTTCCGATCCTGCAAGAGACGGGGGCGATAGACGAAGCACTGGCGAGGGCGAATCAGATCGCCGCCGAAGCCCGTAGCGCACTCGACGAGTTGCCCGAGTCGGAGTGGCGCGACACCCTCGAGACCGTGCTCGACGGCGTTTTGGCGCAGGTTCCGGTGGCCGTTTGATGCTGGTCCACTCTCAGATCTGTTCGGCCCCCACAACGGAAGCAGGGTTCTGCGACCTGACCGAGGAAGTTCGTGATGCCATAGCTCAGGCGAACGTTCAGTCGGGCCGAGTCGCGATCTTCTCCAAGAAGGCCGAATGTGCGGTGTTCCTCAACGAGAACGAGTCTGGCCTCAGAGCCGATCTCGAGCGGACGTTCTCGCGTTTGATCCCCGGTAGCCCGCTCGCCGGATCGACATCGGTCGTTGTGCCGGTGTGCGACGGCAAGCCGTGGCTCGGTGATTGGCAGCGCGTGATGGCGTTCGTCGCCGACCGGTCGGATGGGCAGTTCGTGATCCAGATCTCGGGGGCCTAGCTCCCGCTACTCGGCCCCCTCTTCGGCCCCCGGCCCCTCGTCGGTGATCTCTTCGCCACTGTCATCGATATTGCTCCCCGAGAGGAACTCGTTGCCCGCCTCGGTGTCGGTGTAGTCGCCGTCTTTGTACTCGTAGCCGCATTCCTTGCAACTGGCTCGCAGGTTGTCGATCGGCTCGCCGCACTCGGGGCAGGAGTTGCCCTTGGAATCGCCCTTGGAGGCTCCGTCCTTCTGCTGGTCCCCGTCTTTTTTGTCCGTTTCGCTCACATTTCCCCCTCGTATTGGTCAAGGTGTGGCTACCCGCTGCCGATGCCCTAGAAACAACCGAAATGTCCGACGTAGCAAGCAAATTGCGTATTTCCGTCGCACAGCTGCGTCGCTAGCCTGAGACCGAGCTGGGAGGCTTCCAATCAACAAGAATCGGACACGTTTCGTAGCAGCGCTCGCCGTCGTCGGAGTACTCGTGACGACCGTCCCGGGTTGGACCGCGCCGGGCGATCCCGCCTTCGGCCCCGCGATCGACGACTCCAGCTACGAGGGTCAAACGAAATGCTCACCGAGCCCCAAGCCCGGCGTCCTAGCGTTCCAAGCGATGGTTCTCAAGCGTTTCCCCGGTACCGGTGTCGGTTCGATCTCTCGGGCCTGCAACGTCGGAGGGACGAGCGAGCACAAGGAGGGCCGCGCGTGGGACATGTCGCTCAACGCAACCACCCCCGCTGGTCGCGCGACCGCCGACAGGATCTTCGAGTGGCTCCTCAAAGAAGACAAGTTCGGTAACGAAGCCGCCATGGCACGTCGTCTCGGGATCATGTACTTCATCTGGAACAAGAAGATCTGGGGTACCTGGGGTGGCTGGGAGACCTATTGCAAGATGAAGAATGGCGCCTGCAAGGACCCAGACGATGGGGGCATCCTCAGCCCGCACACGGACCACGTGCACTTCAGCTTCACGTGGGATGGCGCCAAGCAGCTCACGACTTACTACAACCCGTCTCG
>DASQLQ010000036.1:0-7079 GCA_035629935.1 Actinomycetota bacterium | reverse complement strand
AACGAACAGGTGTGGCTCGGTGGCAACGAGGAACAGGCCGGCTTCGACGAGAACATCACCGACGGGGCTCGAGATCTGATCCTCGAGCGGATGGAGCGAGTCATCCCGGAGCTGGGTCGCGGACGAGTCGTGCGTCAGTACTGCGGACTACGACCCGTGACACCCGACAGATTGCCGATCGTTGGGCTGGCACCCGGGTGGTCGAACGCGGCGGTAGCCCTCGCCGGGGGCCGTAAGGGGATGTTGTTCGGTTCCGCCATGGGAGCCGCGGCCATAGCCCTTGTGACCGGTCGCGAAAACCGCTTTGATACCGAACCCTGCAGTCCCGATCGGTTCACGACCCGATAGAGCTAAGGAGCGACCGAGACGATGGCCCCCGGAACCAAAGATCCGCTGTGGCAGACCGTCTGCACCGAGTGCCATCAACCTGCGGGGGACGCCTACGCCCCCTACTGTCCCTCATGCAACGCCATGACCAGGATCGAGTACGACCTCGACAGGGTGGAGCTGCGCGATTCGCCCAACCCATACGTCCGGTTCAGAGACCTGCTCCCCATCCGCGACGAGAGTTTGCTCCCTACGGACGCGACCTACACGCGATTAGTACACAGCACCGCGTTCGGCGAGAAGCTGGGGATGTCCAATCTCTACCTCAAGGACGAGACGAGCCTTCCGACTGGTACCACCAAGGATCGAATGGCCGCGATCGCTCTCCCTTATCTGTACGAAGGCGGGCTCCGGGCTTTCTGCACCTCGTCTACCGGGAACAGCTCGACCGCCTACTCCGCGGCACTCGGACGCGTGCCCGGGATCACGATGTATCTGTTCACGGCGGAGGATTTCGCGCGCAGGCTGCACATCCCGGAGAGCCCCCAGGTGGTGAATTTCGTTCTGAAGGACGCCACCTTCGTCGAGGCTTTCGATGCTGCACGCGCGTGGGGCCTGAATAATGGACTGACCCCGGAGCGCGGGTTCTTCAATCCCGGGCGACGGGAGGGCTTGAAGGTCGCATTCCTCGAGACCATCGATCAGATCCCCGAGCCGCCGGAGTGGTACTTCCAAGCGGTGTCCAGCTCGACGGGGGTATACGGCATCTACGAGGGCGCGGCGCAGTTGCGCGCTATGGGTGCCATCGACAAGTTGCCCCGGCTCGTGTGCGTTCAGCAGGCTTCCTGCTGCCCGATGGTGACGGCTTGGGAAGCGGGATCGGATGCCATCCGTAAGGAGGACATAATCCCGCGGCCCGTCGGCATCGCAAAGGCGATCCTGCGCGGAAATCCAACTGCGACCTATCCCCTGATGCGGAATCGAGTGGTCGAGACCGATGGAACGTTCAAGTCGGTTACCGAGCAAGAGATCAGGGACGCTCGGAAGCAACTCGAGGACCTCGAGGGGATCAGTCCGTGCTTCGCGGCCGCTACGGCCGTTGCCGGCATGGTGAAGATGCGTAAGTCCGGGGAACTGCCGGCCGACGACATGGTTCTGGTGAACGTCACGGGTCGCGATCGGGACGAGGAGCCCACGATCGGAGAGATCACGTGGATGGAGCGCTCCGACGACGGATGGGTTCCCGCAGCTTGATCGAAAGAGGAACTCGGTGAGGGCCTCACGCGGCCCTCACGACGGGTGGCAAACCATTTGTACGAAGTGCCACCGTCCGGCAAGTGATGCCTTCACTCCGTTCTGCGAGCAGTGCGGGGCGATGACAGACATCGAGTACGACCTGGACCGGGCCGAACTACGCGACTCGCAGAATCCTTTCATCCGATTCCGCGACCTGATCCCTGTTCACGACGACCGGCTGCTTCCGTCGCACGGTCGTTTCACGGATACCGTGCACGCGGTTGCGCTCGGCGACAAGTTAGGTATGACCGGGCTCTATCTGAAGAACGAAACCCTGCTTCTCACCGGGACCACCAAGGACCGGATGGCCGCCGTGGCGATCCCTTATCTGTACGAGGGAGGAGTCCGAGGCTTCTGCACGTCGTCTACGGGTAACAGCTCGACCGCATACGCCCATGCGATAACTCAGGTGGCGGGAATGACGATGTACCTGTTCACGGCCTCGGACTTCGCCAAACGCCTGCACATCCCGGATAGTCCGCAGGTCGTGAACTTCGTATTGAGGGACGCGACCTTCGTCGAAGCATTCGACGCGGCGCGCGCCTACGCCGAGCGAAACGGTTTGATCTCCGAGCGCGGGTTCTTCAACCCAGGACGTCGAGAGGGCCTGAAGCTCGCGTTCCTCGAAGCAGCCGACCAGGTCCCCGGCACGATCGATTGGTATTTCCAAGCGGTGTCGAGTGCGATGGGCGTCTATGGCACCCACAGGGGAGCGTGCCAGATGAAAGCGCTTGGGGCGATCGCCGAGATACCGCGCATGGTCTGCGTACAGCAGGACACGTGTGCTCCGATGGTCACGGCGTGGGAGTCCGGTTCCGATCAGATACGCCCACAGGACATCGTCGAACGGCCGATCGGCATAGCGAAAGCGATCCTGCGCGGGAATCCGACTCTGGCCTACCCACCGGTGCGACAGCTGGTGGTCGCCACCGGTGGAACTTTCGTAGCGGTATCCGAGGTCGAGATACGCGCGGCTCACGATCTGCTGGAGGACGAGGAGGGCATCAGCTCCTGTTTCGCTGCGGCGGCGGCGCTTGCGGGCGCGATCAAGTTGCGACAGCGCGGCGACCTGGCGCCGGACGACACCGTCCTAGTGAACATCACCGGGCGCGAGCGCACGGAGAAGCCGTCGATGGGCCCGATCCACTGGTTGGTGAGATCCGGCGACGGCTGGGAGCCGGAAGAAAACTAGAAACGTGCGAGCTTGTCGGGGTTGACCACGACGTGCAGACCCTGGATGCGGTCTTCGGTCATGTCCAAGCTCAGGACCGTGAAGGGCCGCGTTCCCTCGTACAAGGCAATTGCGGGTTGACCGTTCACGTTCACGATCTGGGTGGAGTAGTCCTCCGGAGCTTTCTGGATCACCCCAAGTAAGAAGCGCGCCACCTTGGACGCGCCGTAGATGGGCTTGCGCGCTGCACGGGTGCGGCCCCCTCCGTCGCTGAACAATGTGATGTCCTCGGTGAGTAGCGTCATCAGCCCATCCATGTCGCCCATCGTGCAAGCGGCCATGAACCGATACATGAGGTCCTCGCGTTGTTCTCTCGACGCTTCGAATCGCGGCCGGCGGCTGGCGATGTGTTCCTTGGCGCGATGTGCGATCTGCCTGCAGTTGGCTTCGCTGCGATCGACGATCTCGGCGATCTCGGGATAGTCGTAACCGAACACCTCGCGTAGAAGGAACACCGCACGTTCGGTGGGGCTCAGGCTTTCGAGCACCACCAGGAATGCCATCGACAGCGAATCGGCTTTCTCGGCAGCTTCTTCGGGGCCTGCGATCTGTTCCGTGGGCACCGGCTCCGGCAACCAGGGACCCACGTAGCTCTCGCGTTGAACCCGCGCCGACTTCAGATGATCGATGCAGAGCCTGGTCGTGACTTTCGAGAGGAACGCCTTTGGGGAGTCGACCGGTTCCGAGATATTGCTCCAGCGGAGATAGGCCTCCTGGACGATGTCTTCCGCGTCTCCGGCGCTGCCGAGCATCCGGTACGCGAGCCCGAAGAGATACCCCCGCAGCTCGTGGAAAGTGTCTGTGTCGGCCATGTCCTCCCTATCTTCCTTGTATCCAGACGAGACAGGGCGATCGCCTGTGACATGTCACATTCAAGGGGGGCATCTCGTCCTATAGGTGGAGGAAAGT
Organism: Actinomycetota bacterium; assembly: GCA_035629935.1. Lineage (GTDB taxonomy): Bacteria > Actinomycetota > CADDZG01 > CADDZG01 > WHSQ01 > DASQLQ01. The sequence goes on along the minus strand of DASQLQ010000036.1, from coordinate 3,316 downwards.
CAAAGGAGGCAAGCAAAATGACCAGATCGCCGCTCGTGCGCTTGTCGTGGGTCGCCGCAGTTGGGTTCTTCGTCGTCCTAGGGGGGGTGTGGCCGTTTCTCGCGCCCCGGTCGTTCTTCGACGCCCTTGTTGCGTTCCCGCCGTTCAACGCACACCTGTTGCGTGACATTGGATCGTTCCAGCTCGGGATCGGGGGCGCCCTTCTAGCGGCGGCGAAGTGGCGCGATGGCCTGCTCGTTGCACTGACGGGCGCTGCGGTGGCCGGTGTCTTTCACGTCGTGTCGCACATCGTCGATTCGAACAAGGGCGGCAATCCGACCGACATTCCCTTGCTGGCCCTGCTAGCGATCTTCCTCGTCGTCGGTGCGTTCGCTCGCGCTAAGGAGGTCCGAACATGAAGGTATTGGTTGCCGGGGCGACGGGAGCGCTGGGCACCCCCGCGATCAAGGAACTGGTTCGGCGCGGTCATGAGGTCTACGGACTCACCCGGGATCGGGGCAAGTCCGGGACGATCACGGCGCTCGGTGCTCGCCCGGTTATCGGGGACGTCTTGGAAGAGGCATCGATAGAAGCCGCCGTACAAGAGGCGCAACCGGAGGCCGTGATCCAGTTGTTGAACGCGATCCCCAAGCGCGGCGCTTTCCGTCCGGGCGATCTCGATGCGACCAACGTCTTGCGGACCGAAGGCACTCGGAATCTCCTGGGGGCGGCGACGCGCCACGGTGTGAAGCGTTACCTAGTCGAGTCGATGATCTTCGGTTACGGCTACGGCGATAGGGGGGCCGCGCCACTCGAAGAGGACGCTCCTTTCGGATCCCATGTCGACAACACCAAGATGAACCAGGCTCTCGACGCGTTGCAGATCATGGAGCGGATGGTTCTGGACACTTCCGACCATCCCCAGGTCGAGGGGATAGTTTTGCGCCTCGGCCTCTTCTACGGACCGAATGTCGGCTCCACCGACTTCGTGATCTCGATGCTGCGCAAGCACATGATGTTACTTCCCGGCGGCGGCAAGGGTCAGCTGTCGTGGATACATATCGAAGATGGCGCCACTGCGATCGCGGATGCGTTGGAGAAAGCTCCTGCGGGGTCTGTCTTCAACGTCGTCGACGACGAGCCGGCCAGCCTCGCTGCGACGACGGCGGAGATCGCGCGTGTCCTCGACCTGCCCGGTCCCAAGAGCATCCCCGTCGGCCTCGCCAAGATCGCCACGAGCTATGCGGCGCAGATGGCGCAGACGAATCTGCGCGCTTCGAACCGCCACATCAAGGAAGAGCTCGGATGGAAGCCCGCTTATCCGACCTATCGCGAGGGGGCCCGGACGCTCGTGCAGACTTCTCGGAGTGGATCGAAACGCACTACTCGCGAGACGGTTACGTAGATACGAACTAGGTCTCTTTGCGAACGTCCACGAGGCTGCTCGTTGCCTCGATGAAGGCCTCGCGTGGCTGAGTCAGTGAGCCCAGCTGCACGACATCCCGACGGAAGAACAGTGCCACTGTCCAGTCGACGAGGATGCGGGCGCGACGGTTGATCGTCGGGACCATGATCACGTGATAGGTCCGGTGCAAGAACCAGGCCGGGAATCCTCGCAAACGCAAGCCCATCACGCTCGCCACTCCTTTATAGCGGCCGAGCGAAACGAGCCCGCCACGGTTCTTGTACTTGAACGGCTTCGGCTCACCGCCGTTGATAACAGCGGCGACGTTCTTGCCTAGCCGGCGCGCTTGCCGCAACGCGTGTTGGGCGGTCGGTGGACAAACGCCGCCGGTGGTGAGGTCGGGAACGGCTGCGCAGTCTCCTGCGGCCCACGCGTCGGCCGCCCCCTTCACGCGCATGCATTCGTCGACCTCGATCCGGCCTTGCTTGTCGGTCGAGAAACCGAACGCACCCATCAAGGGGTGGGCTTTGACACCCGTCGTCCATACGAGCGTGTCGGATTCGAACGTCTCCCCGTTCGAGAGCGTCATCACCCCGCCGGTGGCGCCTTCCAAACGGGTGTTGAGGTAGGTCTCGATAGAACGCTTCCGCAATCGTTCCAAGGCATATTCACCGAGACCCTCCCCGATCTCCGGAAGGATTCCGCCGGCGGCTTCGACGAGCACCCATCGCATGTCGTCGCGGGTGACGCTCGAGTAATAGCGGCATGCATCGCGGGCGAGGTCTTCGAGCTCTGCTAGTGCCTCGACCCCGGCGTACCCACCCCCGACGAACGTGAAGGCTAGTGCCCGTTTCTTCACGGCGGGGTCGTTCGTGGACTCGGCCGCATCCATGCACGAGAGGACGTGGTTGCGGAGATAGATCGCCTCTCCAACGGTCTTGAAACCGACGGCGTTCTCCGGCAGCCCCGGAACCGGCAGCACTCGCGAGATAGAGCCGGCCCCCAGGATCACCTGCGTGTAGTCGACGTCGTACCCGGCCCCCTCGATCGGCTCCACCCGCGCCCGGCGAGTTGTGTGATCGATCGCGGTCACTCGCCCGGTCACCAGCCGGACGCCTTTGAGTACGGTCCTCAGCGGGATGACGACGTGGCGGGGCTCGATGTTTCCCGATGCCGCCTCGGGAAGAAACGGCTGATAGGTCATGTTGCTCTCCGGGGAGACGAGCGTGATCTCGGCCTCCCGGGCTCTTTTTTTCAGAGCCAGCGCGGAATAGAGGCCGACGTAACCCCCACCGACTATCAAGACCTTCGTGGCTGCCACAACAAGCAGTCTCGCGCGGGAGGATGGAGGTAATGGTCGATCCGATGTCAGCCTTTAGCCCGGCAACCCGAACGTGGTTCAGCGGTGCCTTCTCCGAGCCCACCGCGGCTCAGGCCGGGGCGTGGGCGTCGATCTCTTCGGGGAGCAACGCCCTGGTCGTTGCTCCAACCGGTTCGGGCAAGACTCTGGCCGCCTTCATGTGGGCGATCGATCGTCTGGCCACCCGGCCCAAACCTCCGGAGAAGGAGCGTTTGGCAGTCCTTTATGTATCTCCGCTCAAGGCTCTGGCGGTCGACATCGAGCGCAACCTGCGATCCCCTCTGCATGGGATACGGGCGACCTCCCCACGCGTGGGGGCCGAGCCGCCGGACATCTCGGTCGGGGTTCGTACCGGCGACACTCCTCAGGAGGACCGGCGCAGGTTCGCAACCCACCCACCCGACATCCTCATCACGACGCCCGAATCATTGTTCCTGTTGCTGACCTCGCAGGCTCGCGAGGCCCTGCGGTTCATCGACACGGTGATCATCGACGAGGTGCATGCCGTCGCCGGTAGCAAACGTGGCGCGCATCTGGCTCTCAGTCTCGAACGCTTGGATGCTTTGCTGCCC
>DASQLQ010000035.1:0-16400 GCA_035629935.1 Actinomycetota bacterium | reverse complement strand
AGTGGCAAGACCCTGATCGACGCCTTCATGTCGGCGCCGACCTTCCGTTCGCAGTCCTCGCTGCCGCACCAGGCACCGACCCAGTAGCCGCCCTCGGCTTCGAGGCCCTCGCGGAAACCCTCATAGCTGTCGATCTGATGGGTGTTGTCGCCTCTGAACGCGATCGCATCAGAGAACAGAGACTTCTGGATGCCATCGAGGATGCCGGCCATCTCGGTGATCGCTTGCGAAGTGCTTACCGACCGTTTCTCACGCGACACACGATCGACCATCACTACCTGATCGGCTTGAACGTCTTTCGGTCCGATCTCGATCCTTACCGGCACGCCCTTCAACTCCCACTCGGCAAACTTGAAGCCCGGCCGGTGCTGATCGCGGTCGTCGATTTTCACTTTCACGCCATTGCCGACGAGTGCGTCCTTCACCTTGTCGGCGGTCTCCAGGACAGAACCGCGCTCCTCATCACTCCGGTATATCGGGACGATGACGACCTGGATGGGCGCGACGGCGGGGGGAAGGCGAAGGCCGGCGTCATCGCCGTGCGCCATCACGGTTCCTCCGACCATGCGCGTCGAGAAACCCCACGACGTTCCCCACGCATGTTCCTGCTCACCGTTCTCGTTCAGGAATGTCACGTCGTAGGCCTTGGCAAAGTTCTGTCCGAGGAAGTGCGACGTCCCGCATTGAAGCGCCTTACGGTCGCGCATCAATCCTTCGATCGGGAAGGTCTCATCCGCCCCGGCGAAACGCTCTGACTCACTCTTGCGACCGCGCAGCACCGGAATCGCGAGAACATCTTCGGCTACCTCGCGGTAGATCTCGAGCATCTGGAGGGCCTCGTCCCACGCTTCTTGGCGCGTCGCATGTGCGGTGTGGCCCTCCTGCCAGTAGAACTCGCTGGTGCGAAGGAAAAGGCGCGTGCGGAGCTCGTATCGAAAGACGTTGCACCACTGGTTGTACAGAAGCGGGAGGTCCCGGTAGCTCTGGATCCAGTTCGCATACGCGTTCCAGATGACGGCTTCAGAAGTGGGGCGAAGGATCAGCGGTTCCTCCAGCTCCTGCCCCCCGCCGTGCGTGACGACCCAGAACTCGTGCGAGAACCCTTCGACGTGCTCGGCCTCTTTGGCGATGACCTTCTCTGGGATAAGGACGGGGAACATGAAGTTCTCGTGCCCGGTGGCTTTGAACCGATCGTCGAGGGCGCGCTGGATGTTCTCCCACAGTGTGTAGCCGTACGGCTTGATGATCTGGGAGCCCTTCGCCAGGCCGTGCTCTGCCAGATCGGCCTGTTTCACGACGGCGACGTACCACCCCGGGAAGTCTTCGGATTGCTTCGGTAAGCCCTTAGCCATCCGGGAACATTACGTGCAGGGCCGCCCCCCGTTCGCAGAGAGGTTCTCCACAGAGCCTGTGGACGTAGGCGGGGACATCTGTGGACAACGTGTGCAGCAAGCGCGTTCTTTCGCGTTCCACGAACCCACGGTTGACACCGCGGCGCGCGACTTCCTATGTTCATCCGGCTCCCAAGCACTTGCACGGGAAACGGGGTCCACCGGGCATAGAAACGTCCGCCCTCGGCCTCTCGGGAACGGGTCGGTCCAGGCCGGGTCGCGTTCCGACGGCGCCGAGATCGTGACCGGTGTGGCATCGGGAAACCGTGCGAGCGGCTTCGGGGTAGACACGGGGGAAGACCCAAGCGGCTCGAGGACAACGCTTTAATAACCGGCCTCCGGCTAACGAGCGGCCCCTTAGGGCAGCGTGGGTCTTCCCTTTTTCTTGTGCCCAGTTGGGAATCCCGGCCGAACCCGTAGGGTTTACCTGCCCTGCTAACGGGGGTACGGACCCACTACGCGGGACAAGGAGAACAAGCAACTGGACTTCGAAGGCAAAGAAGAGACAGAAGAAGTCGAAGACATCGCCGAAGCCGACGACGATGACGACGACCTGGGCGACCCCGATGAGGTCGAGGCCGAACTAGCCTCGGCTACTACCGACGATGAGGACGAGTCGGACGAGGCGAGCCTGGAGCAACTGCTCGCACAGCGGGCCGCTCGCCGCACGCCCGACGCCGAGGGGGAAGAGGACCAGGAAGACATCATGGCCCTGTCGTCCGAGGCCACTACGCCGATCCGTGAGCCGCTACCCACTCGAGTCATCCCGATCCGCGATCGGGAAGAGTTCGTCTGTAACCGGTGTCACCTCGTGAAGAGGAAATCACAGCTCGCCGACGCAGAGCGGATGCTCTGCCGCGACTGCGTCTGATCTCGCCGGCATGAGCCGGGGCCGGGCCCCTGCTATCGCGCTGCTCTCGGGGGCCGCGCTCGCGTTTGCATTCCCGGGGGCGGGAGTTGCGCCTCTCGCATGGATCTCGCTCGCACCTTTGTTGGCGATCGTTCGCGGACGAAGCACCTCGGCCAGCCTTCGTCTGGGGTTCCTGTTCGGAATCGGGTTCTTCGGCGTCCTCCTCATCTGGATCAAACACGTCGGTTGGATCCCGTGGCTCCTTCTCGTGCTCATGCAGTCGGTCTTCACCGCGGGGTTCGGGGCCGCTTGGGCACGACTTTCGGTGCGGTTCCGCGGCCTCGGTGCCGCTGCCGGCGCGGCCGCGCTGTGGGTAGCAGTCGAATACATACGCGCGAACATGCCGGTGGTCGGATTCACCTGGGGCGAGATCGCGCAGAGTCAAACGAACCTGCCGTGGATGTTGCCGATCGCAGGGATCACGGGGGCATGGGGCATTACATTTCTAGTCGTTGCGGTCAACGCTCTAGTCGTAGAAGTGGCACGTGAGCTCAAAGAGAAAGACAGGAAGCACGCTCTCGTGTATATGACCGGATGTGTCGTTCTCCTCGCAGCTCCTGCCGCCATCCCGGCCCCCGATTCCACCGGAGCTCCCGTTTCTGTAGCGATCGCCCAAGGCAACGTTCCCGAACCTTTCGATGGAACGATCACCGAGAAGAGCATCGCGATACTCAACAGTCACGTTTCGCTAACCGCGGAATTGGCCGGTGAGGATGTTGACCTGGTGGTCTGGCCCGAGAGCGCGGTCGGTGTCGACATGAACAGGAACGACTTCGTGGGGGAATCCGTGTCGGGCGCGGCCGCTACCGCAGACGCCGAGATGATCGTCGGCGGGAATCTCGACACAGAGGACGGGAACTACCAGGTGCTCGCATTCCATATCGGCCCCGACGGTGAAGTGGTCGAGCGTTATCAGAAAACCCATCTCGTTCCCTTCGGCGAATACGTGCCGGGTCGAGCAGCACTCGACTGGGTCCCGATGCTCGATCAGGTCCCGCGCGACGCGATCGCCGGCACCGAGCCCGGTCTGTTCGAGATCGAGCAAGGACCTGTTGCGCCGGTGATCTCGTTCGAAGGCGATTTCGGTTCTCTGGTGCGGGCCCGGATGGGGGAGGGGGGTGGCCGGCTTCTCGTCGTCGCCACCAACACCTCGACCTGGGGGGAGTCATGGGCCTCGATCCAACACGTTGCGTTCTCCCGCCTGCGCGCTGCCGAGAACGGGACGTGGGTTGTCCATGCCGCGCTGAGCGGGGTGTCCGCGTTCATCGCGCCCGATGGCTCGGTGACCCAGACCGCAGACCTCTGGACACGCGCTCTATTGCGCGAAACGGTTCACATGTCCGACGGGCCGACCTTCTACGGGAGGGTGGGGGATTGGCTGCCCATCCTCTGCCTATTGGTCTCGCTGGTGGACCTGGTTCTGGCTTCCCGCCGCCGAGCGGGTACCGTCGCCTGACATGGCACATCTAAGGACCCCCGATCGCGATCAGGCTCTCGTGATCGTCCCCACATATAACGAGCGAGAGGGAATCAGCGAGGTAACCCGGCGTCTGTTCGACGCGGCCGAGGATCAGGTGGACCTACTCGTCGTGGATGACGGATCACCCGATGGAACGGCCGAGCTCGTCAAACAGCTGGCCCAGGGCCCTCACGAGATCAATCTGCTCGAGCGATCGGGGAAGTTGGGATTGGGAACCGCGTACGTCGCCGGGTTCAAGTGGGCTATGGAGCGCGGGTACCGCGCCGTTGTTGAGATGGACGCCGACCTCTCGCACGATCCGGCCGACGTCCCGCGACTTCTGGCGGCCCTCGAGCAGGCAGACCTCGCGATCGGCTCCCGTTACGTCGAGGGGGGAAGTGTCGGGAACTGGGGGGCGCTCAGGCGGGCCCTCTCGGGGGCCGGGAACCTCTACGCACGGGCCTGGCTCGGTTACCGGGTAAAGGACTCGACGAGCGGGTTCCGCGCCTATCGCACGGAGATACTTGCCCAGCAGAACCTGGATGATGTCCGCTCGCAGGGGTATGCATTCCAGATAGAGATGACTCGCCGGATCCATCGAAGTCAGGGAGTGATCGTCGAGGTGCCGATCACTTTCATCGAGCGAGCGCACGGGAAATCAAAGATGAGCAAGATGATCGTGGCAGAAGCTCTCGCCAGCGTCACGCGGTGGGGGATCAAGGACCGCTTCGGCAGGAAGGGAAGGCCATGAAAAGGATTCTGTGTGCAGCTCTGTTGCTAACCATCTTTGCGGGCGCTTGCGGTGGTGGGGGGGCATTGCCGGGCGAAAGCGTGGCCCAGGCTGCGGAGCTGGCCAAGGAGCAAGGCAGCGCGAACGTTTCGATGGCCATGGACATGACCATCCCGAACGGCAGCATCAGCATGACCGGAGAAGGAGCGTTCGATCTCAAAGGCAACCGGGGACACTTGACGTTCACTGCAACGGGAACCGGCGATGGAGCGGCGGCGTCCGAGCAGATCGGCACGATGGAAACCGTTTACGACGAGTTCGTCGTGTACATGAAGATGCCGATCCTCGCCAACGTCCTTCCGGAGGGCAAGACGTGGATCATGGTCGACCTTCAGAAGGCCGGCGAAGCGTCCGGCATCGACTTCCAGCAGCTCACTCAGATGGGTCAGAACAATCCCATGCAACAACTCGACTATCTCCAGGGTTCCAAGAACATCGAGGAGGTAGGCACCGAGGAGGTCCGGGGGACCGAGACGACTCACTACAAAGGAGTCATCGACTTCGACGAGCTCCAGAAAACACTACCGACTGAGGTGGGGGGTTCCATCGACAAGATCCAGGAGCTGAGCGGCATAGACCAGGCCCCCATCGAGGTCTGGCTCGACGGCGACGGCCTGCCTCGTCGCGTGAAATACGACTTCGCATACGACATGCCCGCCGGGTCGGGACCGATGAGCGATGCCAAGATGTCGATAACGATGGAGTTCTTCGATTACGGCACCGACGTCACCGTCGACGTTCCGGCGGCCGAGGAAGTATTCGACCCGACGGAGGCGCAACAGGGATGAGCAAAGTCCTCCCCAGTGAGGAACGCTATTCGGCACAGAACACAGGACTCGCGGTGTTCGGTGGGATCACGATCGCCGTCGCCATCGGGATCGCCTACGTACTGACTAACGAGGCAGGACTTCCACTCGGCCTCGTCGTGATCGGGCTCGGTTTGATGGCCGTCATCGTCCTGTTCAGCCGGGTGGCTTTGGTCCTCGGCGTCGACCGGCTGACGGTGGGTCTGGGGCCGTGGGAGTGGGACGTCCTCGAGATCCCTTACCGGGACGTGGAGTCTGTCGAGGTGATCCAGGCCGGTCCGCTGCGTGACAGCGGCTATCGCGTGGGCATGTTCTGGCGGCTGCGCCAGGCCATCGTCGTGCGCACCGGAGACGCTGTCAGGATCAATCGCAGGAACAACCTGCCCTTTGTCGTGACGGTTGAGAACGCGGGAAACGCCGTGCTGACGATCTCCGAGCGCCTGAAGGTCGGCTCTGCGTCGGGCGAAGGGTCCAACGGGGCGGGGCCGACACCTTCCTGATGTGATCTAAGTCTGCCTCCTATAATGAATCTTATGTAACCTTGCCCTGCGGATGCAGTCCCCCCTTAAGGTCGCCGGCACATGGGTGATCGCGGATGGACGAAGTCGCGTGCGGGCAAGCGGGAAGTCGAGATCTGGGATGCACTCGGCTCCAGCGATCCGGATTGGGGCGTTCTCAGCGACCCGGCTCTGCGGCACGGGGGCTGGGGTCCCCGGCTAGACGATTTCTATGCGTCGGGCGAGAGGGCCATCGAGAGCGTCCTCAGCGAGCTCCCCGACATCCGGCGCCGGTTGGCAATCGACTGGGGCAGCGGCACCGGACGGCTGACGTTTGCGCTCGCTCGATCCTTCGACCGCGTCGTGGGAGTGGATATCTCGAGCTCAATGATGGATCTGGCGAGGAAGCGTGCCCGGGAACGAGACCTCGCCAATGTCGAGTTCGTTGGGCACAGTGCGTTCGAACCGGCGGGTGATGCCGACCTCATCGTGTCCCTGCTCGTGCTCCAGCATGCTCCCAGCCTCGAAGCGGTTGCCGCCGACCTAAAGACGATGGCCTCTGCCCTGGCTCCGGAGGGGCGTCTGGTGGTGCAACTCCCCCGCCGGGCACTGAGTTGGCGGGCTCGGTTGCAACTGGGACGGCGCGCCTGGAAGATCCTGCGGGCCCTCGGCGTTCCGATCGCCTGGTTGGCGAAGTTCACCGCCGGCTTCGGGATGTTGCTCGTCTCCGAGAATGATGCAAAACGGATGCTCGAGGCAGCGGGCTTGGCGGTGCTCGAAACATCTCGGCAGCCGGGCGACGGGTTTGAATACGCGACCTATGGCTGCCTGCGCCTCGATGTCCCAGATTGAGGCTAAATGACTATTGTGTCCCGCTAACTCCCGGTGTTGACTCTCATGAGCTACACATAATCCGTGCCGATAATGAGGGGACAGCAATGATCCGCGCTCTCAAGCAGGAGCCCAGCCCCCCGAGGCCAACCTAACGACGATGCCATACAGAACCCTTCTTGCAGACGACGTGTTCGACCTTCGCTTCATGGTGAAACTGGCCTTGGAGCGCAGCGGCGAATTCGAGGTCGTAGCCGAAGCCGAGAACGGCAAGGAAGCGATCGAGATGGCCCAGGAGCACAAGCCCGATCTCGTCCTACTCGACATCTCGATGCCCATACTGGACGGGTTGGAGGCGCTCCCCCAGGTCCTCCAGGTATGCGACAAATGCAGAGTTGTGATGCTCTCCGGATTCGAGTCTTCGCGCATCGGTACCACCGCGATCGATCTCGGAGCGGCCGCGTACCTCGAGAAAGGCATCTCTCCCAAGCAGCTCGTGGATCAGCTGCTGGAGGTCATGTCCCCCGCCGCCTAGAAGTTCTCTTAGTGGTGGTGTTGTTGCACGTGCATCTTCTTCCAGGCCTGCATCGTCCGGCGCGCCTCTTGCGTCATCGCTCCGCCCGGGGTCTTGACCATGAAGATGCCCGACATCCCCGAATCGGAATGTCCCTGGACGTGACAGTGATACATCCATGCCCCCGGGCCCACGTGTTCGCCGGCGATGACCTGGAAACCGAATGAGTCCGCCGGGCCCAGGGTCCGGTTGTCGATGATCTGGTCGTTCTCGATGCTGGTCGGTATCCCGGTTCGGTTATCGACCCACCGGTGAGCGTGCAGATGGAAGGTGTGGAACAGCTCGCCGTGGCCGATCACCACGAACTCGACCCGCTCCCCCTCGTTCGCCTGGAACACCGGGGTCTTGGGAGACTTCTTCAGATTGATGGTGCGGCCCTTGAAGACGATCACGAATGGGGGCCGATCGGGCACGGGATCGCCGGCGCGCCGCACGATGAATGCTCCGAACAGTCCTTTGTTGACACCGCCGGTTCCATGCGGGGAGCCGAGACAATGATCGTGATAGTGCCAGTAGCCGGCGGAGCCGGGATCGAGGGTGCCGTCGGCACGCGTGGTCGGCCCGGGAGCGCTGAAGACATACGTACGGGATCGGCCGGGCTGGACGCAGCTCTTGTTCAACGGCGTTCCGTCCGACGCGACCGAATACGCAACGCCGTGTGCGTGCATGCTCAACGCTTGCTTGGCGTCGTTCACCAAGGTGATCTGCCTGCACTCGCCCTCGGTCATCGTGATCGTGGGCCCGGGGATCGAGAGTTTCTTCGGTGTGAGGCCGTAGCCGATCCGATTCTTTCCGATCGGACCCGCGTAAAGACTCATGGATGACGTCGGGTCGTCGCACGCCTGGGCGGGTTGCGCAAGGACGCGTGGTCCCGCGACCGTAGGCACCGACCCCGCCAGCAGCGCCAGCGCGAACAGCACAACGGCAACCAACCGGAAGCTAGATCTCTCGCTCACGGCCATATGGAACCACGAGTGCAGGACCTAGAAAAACCAGATGTTCCGCGTGAAGAGGATCACTCCCAAACCGGCGAAGGGCGCCATGGTCAGAAGGATGATCTCGTGACGAGGTTCACGGCGCTTCGAAAATTCGGTCAAAAAGAGCATTATGGGAAACCAGGTGATCAGCATCCTGGGGATGCTGTAGTACCAGGCGCTCGTGATCAGAGCGGCCAGCCCGGCCCCCATGTACGCCGCGTAGCCCCATTCTGCCTTGAAAAGAGCCCAGGTAACGATCGCCAGTCCGATGAGGGCCGCCAGGATCTCGACACGCCAGGCGAACATCCAGTTCGTGAAGTAACTCCCCTCCCACGTCCTCCACGTATTCAGGAAGGACGCCACCGGTCCCACGTACTCGCGACCCCAACCTTCCTTCTGGGAGACGAGGAACTGCAAAGGGTTGCCGGTGTTCGCTTTCAGGTAGACAGCGTAGGAAACGAGCGGCAGACCACCCATGAGGAGGCCGTTCAACGCGCTGAGGATCCGGTCCTTCGTGAAGTCACGCTGATGCAGGAACTCAACCGCCAGCCCGAATAGGAGAAAGACCCCGGCCAATCGCGAACCCACGGCCAACGCAGCGAAGGGACCGACCATGAGCCAGCGGTTGCGGCGCGCGTAATAGAAGGCGCCTATCGCTCCTGCCAGGTAAAGCGGTTCGCTGTAGGGCGCGACCAGGAAAACCGCGGTGGGAAACAACGCGAGATAGCTGATCGCCCTGCGTCCGCTTCCCTCCCCCAGCTCCAACTCGGCCAAGCGATACAGATAGGTGAGTGCAACGGTCGTGCCGATCGCCGACAGAACCAGACCCGCCGCCACGTGGGGCATCCCGGTCCACGAAAGCACCCTGATGGCGAGCGGAACGAGGGGGAAGAACGCCGTCGCGTTCGGATAGGTAGCCGAGCTGAAGTAACCGTGCTGAGCGATGTTCACGAGGTGGTTCGCATCCCACCTCCGCCACATGTCGAAGAGCCCGAGGGTGGATGGACCGGTGGTCTCGGTCGAGAGGAACCACGCGCTCGCGTACGCGAGGGCGAAGAAGACGAAGTGAGTAGCGACGACCAATCGCACCGCATCGCTGATGCCGGCACGGTCGGCCGTGCGCAAGAACGAATCTATCGACGCCAGGAGCGGCCGTCGGCGGGCGGTCTCGATGATCCCCACCTACTGGGTCCCCGCTAGGAGCCCGGCCTCCAGCGAACCTTCAGGTCGCGGGCAGCGCGGGCTTCGTCGGGTCGGCGCACCGGAGTGGTCACGGGCGCCGAAGTGAGGATGCTGGGGTCGTCCGCGGCCTCGGCGGCGATCTGGTTGAGGGCTTCGGCCAACCCATCGATGGTCTCTTTCGACTCGGTCTCGGTCGGTTCGACCATCAACGCTTCCTCGACCACGAGCGGGAAGTACACAGTCGGCGGGTGGTAGCCGAGGTCGATGAGGCGCTTCGCCACGTCCATCCCCTTGACGCCATACTTTTTCAACGGCTTCGCGGTCGCTACGAACTCGTGCATGCAGGTTCCGGGGAACGCGACCGGGAACGCTTTCTCGACGAGCACCCGGAGGTAGTTGGCGTTGAGCACCGCGCCTTCGGCCACGCGCTTCAGGCCCTCGGGTCCGAGCGAGCGCAGATACGTATACGCGCGCACGTTGATCCCGAAGTTGCCGTGGAACGAATGGATGCGGCCGATCGAGTCTGGACGGTCGTGATCCCAGTGCCACTTCCCACCTTCTTCGGTAGGCGCCTTCAGCACCGGGGCCGGTAGGAACCGTTCGAGTCGTTCGGAGACCGCGAGTGGTCCCGAGCCGGGCCCCCCACCACCGTGAGGGGTGGCGAACGTCTTGTGCAAGTTCATGTGGACGATGTCAAAGCCCATGTCGCCGGGGCGAACGATGCCGACGATCGAGTTGAAGTTGGCGCCGTCGTAATAGAGGAGGCCTCCAACTTCATGCACGGCCGCCTGGATCCTCTGGATGTCGCGCTCGAAAAGGCCGAGCGTGTTCGGGTTCGTCAGCATGAGCCCGGCGACGTCCTCGTCGAGCTCTTCGATGAGCTGATCGACGTCTACCAGTCCCCTGCTATCGGAACGAACCTCTTGGACTTCGTAACCGGCAAGAGACACGCTGGCCGGGTTGGTGCCGTGAGCGGAGTCCGGGATGATCACGCGCTTGCGAACGTTCCCCTGCGCCGTGTGCCAGGCACGCATGATCAACAAACCCGTCAACTCACCCTGCGCCCCCGCCGCCGGCTGGAACGTCAATCTGGCCATGCCGGTCGCGTTGCACAGCGCTCTCTCGAGAATGCCGAGCAGCTCGAGAGCACCCTGCACCAACTCGTCGTCGGCGTGTGGGTGGAGCGTGGCGAAGCCGGGAAGGGCCGCCGCTTCCTCGGCGATCTTGGGGTTGTACTTCATGGTGCAGGACCCCAGGGGGTAGGCACCCACGTCGATCGCCCAGTTCCGCTGGGAGAGGCGCGTGTAATGCCGCACCAGGTCGCGCTCGGAGACCTCGGGCAGAACGGGGGCATCTTTCCGCTCGTGATCGGAGCCGATCGCAGTCCCCAGCTCGGGCGCGCCAGCCATCGGCTCCGGCAAGGACCAGCTCCGGCGCTCGGCACGCGACAGCTCGAAGATCAGCGGGAACTCGGGGGTCCTGGTGCCGGCGGATGACTCGAGGGGGCCGTTCATCTCTCAGCCAGCTCCTTTTCGATCGCCTCGGCCAGTCGCTCGAGATCGTCGGTGTTGCGCTTCTCGGTCGCGCTAAGCAGAACGGAGTTCGCCAGCATGGGGAACCACCGGGCAAGGGCCGGTCCGGCGAGGAAGCCGCGCGCTGCCAGGCCACGGACGAGATCGGGGCCCGGCACCGGGGTGTCGAGGACGATCTCTTTGAAGTGAGGCCCTTCGAACGAGATGCTGCATCCGGGGATCTCGACCAAGCGCTCGGCCATCCGAGCCGTATTGCGAGCGCACACACTGCCCAAGCGAGCCAGGCCATGGGGGCCGAGCCAGGCCAGGTGCACGGTTGCAGCGATCGCCATGAGGGTCTGGTTCGTGCAGACGTTCGAGGCAGCCTTCGCCCGGCGGATGTGTTGCTCGCGGGCCTGCAGGGTCAAGACGTAAGCGCGGCGACCATCGGCATCCAGCGTCTCGCCGGCGATCCGTCCCGGCACCTGGCGTACGAACTCGAGCCTGGTGGCGAACATGCCGACATACGGACCCCCATAGGACACTGGGTTACCGAGGGCATGCCCCTCGCCCACCGCCACGTCGGCGCCCAGGGCTCCGGGCGATTCCAGCACCCCCATCGCAGTCGGATCGGTGACGCTGACCAGGAGCGCACCGGCGTCGTGGGCTACACGCGCTGCCTCGGCGACGTCTTCTATGCGACCGAAGAAGTTCGGATAGGAGACGACCAGTGCTCCTGCGCCGGAAGCATCGACAGATGTCCAATCGACGACTCCGTCTGGACCGAACGGGATCGTTTCGATCGAGAACCCTAAACCTGAGGTATAGGTACGGAGCACGTCGAGATACTGAGGGTTGACCGTCCCTCCGACGAGGATCTTCTCCTTCTTGGTCACCCGCACAGCCAGGTTCACGCCCTCGACCAGCGCGTTCGCACCGTCGTAGAGAGAAGCGTTGGACACCTCGAGGCCGTAGATCTCGCACACGAGGGTCTGGAATTCGTAGAGCGCCTGAAGCACGCCTTGCGACAGCTCGGGTTGGTACGGCGTGTAGGAGGTGGCGAACTCGGCCCGGGCCGCCAGCGAACGCACCGCGGCAGGCACGTGATGGTCGTAGGCCCCTCCCCCGGCGAAACAGACAAGGTCGGAGGCGCCCTTCGACTTGCGACTGAGCTCGGTGAGATGGCGCAGCAGCTCCGGCTCGCTCAGCGAAGCCGGCACTTCCAACGCACGATCGAGTTTGACGCCCGGCGGGACGGGCTCGAAGAGGTCGTCGATCGAATCGACGCCGATCGCAGCCAGCATCGAGCGTTCGTCTTCGGGTGTTATCGGGCTGAAGTCCAAGTTCGGGTCGCCTATCTACTTGTCGACAAATCTATATTCCGGATTCAACTGTTCTTGATGAAAGGTGGCTTCACGATATCGCCGGGGATGCGGCGTCCGCGCGCTTCGATGTCGACGCGCTCGCCGACTCTCGGGATGCGATCGATGGGCGCGTACGCGAGCGCGATCCCGGTCCCCAACGTGGGTGAGTGGTTGCCGCTGACCACCTCACCGATGGTGTCCTCGCCCGACTTCACCGGATAGCCCTGCCGGGGCACTCCCCGATCGGTGCATCTGATGCCGAAGAGCTTCCGGTCGGGCCCCGACTCCTTCACCTTCGCCAGTGCTTCTCGTCCTCGGAAGGGCGCGTCCCACTTGACCGCCCACCCGAGACCGGCTTCTAGAGGATTCGTGTCGAGGGTCAACTCGTGCCCATAGAGCGCGTAGCCCATCTCGAGTCGCAACGTGTCCCGGGCTCCCAGACCCACGGGCGTTCCTCCCGCAGCGAGCAGCCTGTTGAACGCCTTGACCGCCGTAGCGACTGGCGCGTACAACTCGAACCCTCGCTCGCCGGTGTATCCGGTTCTCGCCACCATGCCCGGCGATCCCAACACGTCGATCGTCATCCACCGGTGGAGGGCCAGCTCGGTTGCGCCCGAGCCCGGGAAGACCTCCTCGAACAGCTCGAAGGATCCGGGCCCCTGTATGGCCAGGATCGTCCACTTATCCCACTCGTCGACTATTCGCGTTCCGCCCGCTTCGATCGACTCGGCAACCGCGGCGACGTTGGAGGCGTTCGGGACGCATAACCACTCCTCGGGGCCGATCCGGTAGACGAAGACGTCGTCGACTACTCCGGCATCGTCGGTCAGGACGAGGGCGTACGTGGCCTGATCGTTGTCGAGCGCCTCGATATCTGCGGTCACCGCTTCCTGCAGGGCCCGACCTCCATCGGCGCCGGTCACCCGGAGCTTTCCGAGGTGCGACACATCGAAGATGCCCACCGCCGTCCGAACGCTGTTGTGCTCGGCGACGATCCCCGTGTACTGCAGGGGCATCTGCCAGCCGCCGAACTCGGTGAGCTTGGCCCCGAGCTTCCGATGCTCGTCGAGGAGCACGGTCGCCCGCTGATTTTCCATCTGACTCAGCCGACGAGCCGGGGGCCCAGGAGCGCCTCTACGGGCGGCGGCGCCTCGCTTACGAGGTTGCCCTGGGACGGTTCTTCGAGGCCGTACTTGACCAAGAGGTTGAGGTAATCGCGCTGGTACAAGACCTTGC
Organism: Actinomycetota bacterium; assembly: GCA_035629935.1. Taxonomy (GTDB): domain Bacteria; phylum Actinomycetota; class CADDZG01; order CADDZG01; family WHSQ01; genus DASQLQ01. The sequence continues at coordinate 2,872 of DASQLQ010000035.1, read as the reverse complement.
ACTTCACGTCTGGATACAGGTGCATCAGGCGTCGAACCTTGCGGTTCTTCTTGGTCACGAGCTTCTGGTTGAGGGTTGTGATCTCGATGTAGAGATCGAACGTGGGGAGATAGAAATCGGGCGAGAACCGTTGGGTGGCCCGGCCTTGCCGATCCCAATCGATGTCGAACGTCGTCGGTTCGTACGCCCACTCGATCTCGTAGAAATCGAGGAGCTTCGCGAACTGACGCTCGCTGTTATGTGCGAAGTCGACGTGCTCGTGGGGAAGAAGTGGGCCCGTCACTAGCTGCGGGGCGTCTGTAGCCTCGCTGATCGTTTAACCCTCCCCCGCTGTTTTGGCGCCTTTCCCCTGGTCGGATTCACCGTACTCCACGGCCGAAGTTGCCGGCCGGAGTTCACGCAAGGTCCCTTGCAACTGGTCGCGCACTTTGCCGACCGCCACGATCGCGCCGAGGACACCCTGGCCCGAGCGAAGCAGGTCGACGACCTCTGCATCGGACGTGCACGCGTACACACCCGAGCCGTCGGCCACGATCGTGACCTTGGCCCAGTCGGCGTCGAGCTCGTCGCGGACGTAATCGATCGCCTGCCGGACCTTCTGGAGGCTTGCACCGGCGTCGGTGAGGCTCTTGATGACCTTCAGTTGAAGGAGGTCGTTGAACGAATAGAGCCGCTGCGTCCCCGACCCCTTCGCCGGCTGGACGGAAGGCAGGACGAGCCCCGTCCGGGTCCAGTAATCGAGCTGGCGATAGGTGATGTCGACGATCTTGCACGCCTGGGGCCCGCGGTACCCGACCTCGGTCTGGTTCTCCATCATTGGCCTCCCCAACCTGTGAGTCACAAACACGTAGTTACGAGGATGGAAAGCGTAAGGGGGCCGCGCGCGGATGTCAACGAAAACCGTCAACCAAAGCTGGAGGGTGCTCTGTTCGGCTAGTCGGACTGGCCGGCGGCGAAGTCTTCCGGGCTCACCTGGTCGAGGAACTCGCGGAACTTCTCGACCTCGGTCTCCTCGTCGTCCCGCAGCTCGATCCCGGCCTGTTCGAGGACCTCCTCGGCGGCATAGATAGGAGACGACAAGCGGACCGCCAGCGCGATCGCGTCGCTGGGACGGGATGAGACCTCGAGGGTCTTCCCGTCGGTGTTCATCCGGATGGTCGCGTAGAAGGTCTGGTCGATCAGGTCGTTGATCACCACGCGCTCGACCTGGATCTCTCCCTCACTGAGGATGTCGCGCATCAGGTCGTGCGTCATCGGGCGTGGAGTCTCGATCCCCTGCAGGGCGAATGCGATGGCCGTCGCCTCGACCGCACCGATCCAGATCGGCAGGTAGCGCTCACCGGTCGTCTCTTTCAGCAGGACGATGGGCTGGTTGGAAGGGAGCTCGACCCGTACCCCCACCAGTGAGAGCTCGATCATGGGGCGAAACTAACACCCCCCTATTTCTTAGCAGGGGGCCAGAGATGGTCGACGAGGAGCTCCGGCATGTTCGCGAGTCGAGCGATGTCTTTGATCGCGAGCACCTCCGGGACGTTCCGGTAGCGCCCCTGGAAGTCGAGGCCGAACCCCACCACGAACACGTCGGGGATCTCGAACCCCCGGTACTCGACCTCGACGGGGACGATCCGGCGAGCAACCTTGTCGAGAAGCGTGACCGTCTTGAGGGACCGAGCGCCCCGATCCTTCAACGTACGCCTCAGATAAGTAAGGGTCAGCCCCGTGTCGACGATGTCCTCGACCAGTAGAACGTCGCGTCCGGTGACCTCCGATTCGACGTCCTTCAGTATCCGCACAACGCCCGAGCGGCCCCCCGAATCGCTGTACGAAGAGATGGATATGAAATCGACCGAGACGTCGATGGGCATCGCCCGGACCAGGTCCGACATGAACAACGTGCACCCTTTGAGCACGCCGATCAGCAAGGGAGGTTCGGGAGCGTTGCCGTAATCGACGCCTATCTCGGCCCCCAGCTCGGTGATCCGCGTGCCTAGCTGCGTGGTCGATATCAGGGACTCGGCGGCCTGATCCTGAACACTCACGTGACTGCCGCGACGGCGGCTGCAACCGCTTTCATCAGTCCTCCGAGAACCTTCGGCGCGAGCCCACCACTCTCGTCTCGGTCAACGCCGTCGACGATCACCGCATCGACTTCGGCGACGGGTTCGCCGTTTGACGTGATCGAAAGGGTGCCGACGGCTTGCCCCGGCTTCAAAGGCGGAGTGATGTCGAACGCAGAGAACTCGTACTCGACAGGCCCCGACTCATTCGCCAGATCGACCGTCACCTGGTCCGAAGCGACCACCTCGACTGCTCCCGACGGGTCGAAGATCAATGCCCCTAGAGAGGTTCGGGAGCCCAGTAGTTGTGTCGAACGAGGACGGTCGAGCCGCCGGACGCGCGCGAAGCCGTAGTCGAGCATCGCCCTCGTGTCGGCCGCCGCGTCTCCGGCACGCATCGCGACCGCGATGATCCTTCGCTCTCCGCGCCGGGCGGCCGCTACCAGGACATTTCCCGCTCCCAACGTGCGACCCGTCTTGATGCCTACCGCTCCCGGATAAGTCTCAAGTAGAACATTACGGTTTATCTCTTCCACGTCCCCCCGCGGGGTCCGGATGACTGCCGAGGGGGTGCGGACTATCCGGGCGAGATATGGCTCCGCCAGGAGTTCGGCCCCGATCGTCGCGAGATCGGCGGCGCTCGAGTAATGGTCGTCCGCGTCGAACCCGTGTGGGTTGGCGAAATGGGTGTCTCTCAGGCCCAGCTCCCGGGCCCGGGCGTTCATCTCGGCAACGAAAGCGTCCTGGGTGCCGCTCACGTGTTCGGCGAGGGTGGCGGCAGCCTCGTTGGAGGACGAGAGCAGCATGGCGAAGAG
>DASQLQ010000034.1:0-20678 GCA_035629935.1 Actinomycetota bacterium | reverse complement strand
CAGGCGTTTCGATCCGGGAAGCTCCGCAAGGCCCTGCGGCTGGAAGGGCCACCGTCTGAAGCGGTCAAAGAGAATCTGCTGGGAAGGATCTGAACGGGTGGCGAAACCAAGGGTTCACGAAGTAGCCAAGGAGCTCGGGCTAACTTCTAAAGAGGTGCTCGCCCATCTCAAGAAGATCGGCGAAGAGGTCAAAAGCCATGCCTCCACGATCGAAGAGGACGTAGCCGCACGCGTCCGCGCCGATCTCGCCAACGGCGCCGCCCCGGCAAAGGCCGCGCCGAAAAAGACCACTGCCAAGAAGACAACCGCCAAGAAAGCAGAGCCCAAGCCGGCTGCCAAGAAGCCCGAGCCCAAGCCCGCGCCGAAGAAGCCTGCTGCTCCTAAGGCCGCCGCTTCCGCCGAGGCTCCCTCGGAGCGCAAACCAACCCCCAGCGCTCCTGCGGCAGCCTCACCGGCCCCGGCGGCCACTCCTAAACCTGCTGCCAAGCCCGCTGCAAGACCGGCGCCGCCAAAGGCTGCGCCGCCCACTCCGGCTCCCAAGCCTGTTGCAGAGCCTGCTCCGGTTCCTGTCGAGAAGCCCGCGGCCGCAGTCGAACCTGCACCGGCTCCGGCCGAGCCTGCTGCTCCGGCTGCCGGGCCAAAGGAAGTCGTCACGGTTCATCGCGGGATCACCGTCAAGGAGTTCGCGGACAAGATCGACCGTTCACCCGTCGAAGTCGTGAAGGTGCTGCTGGGCCTGGGCGAGATGGTCACGGTCACTCAGTCGATGCCCGATGAGGCGGTCATGCTCGTGGGCGACGAGCTCGGTCTTGACGTTCATGTCGTCGACCCCGAGGAAGAAGAAGCACTGGCTGAGACTGCCGCCGAAGCCGAGGAGGACATCGGCAATCTCGTACCGCGGCCCCCTGTGGTCACGGTTATGGGTCACGTCGACCATGGGAAGACGGCGATCCTCGACGCGATCCGCCGGACCGACGTTGCCTCTGGTGAAGCGGGAGGCATCACTCAGCACATCGGGGCTTACCGCGTGCGCGTCGATTCTCGGATGGTGACCTTCATCGATACCCCGGGTCACGAGGCGTTCACCGCCATGCGCGCCCGCGGTGCACAGGTGACCGACATCGCCGTTCTGGTCGTAGCCGCCGACGATGGAGTCATGCCGCAGACGATCGAAGCGATCGACCACGCGAAGGCGGCTGGCGTACCGATCGTCGTTGCGGTCAACAAGATCGATAAAGAAGGCTCCGATCCGACGCGAGTTCGTCAGCAGCTATCCGACCACGACCTCATGCCCGAAGAGTGGGGAGGCGAGACTGTCTTCGTCGACGTATCGGCGAAGCAGCGTCAGAACCTCGACCAACTACTCGAGATGATCCTCCTTACGGGCGACATCCAGCTCGACCTGAAGGCAAACCCCGAGGCGCAAGCGAGTGGAGTGGTGATCGAAGCGCACCTCGATAAGGGTCGAGGCCCGGTCGCGACCGTTCTCGTCAAGCGCGGGACGCTCTACGCAGGAGACCCGCTGATCGCCGGCGCCTCGTGGGGTCGCGTGCGAGCGATGCTCGACGAACACGGCGATCAGGTCGACGAGGCATCTCCGGGGCAACCTGTCGTGGTTCTGGGGTGGCAGTCCGTTCCCGAGGCGGGTGACGAGTTCCGCAGCTTGGACGACGAACGCGAAGCGCGACAGATCGCCCAGGAACGCGAGCAACACCGGCGTGCGGCCGAGTTGGTTGCTCAACGACGCGTTTCTCTGCAGACGCTGTTGGCAGCCACCCGTGAGGGCGAGGTTCCGGAGCTCAATCTGCTCCTGAAGGCCGACACCCAGGGGTCCGTCGAAGCTCTCAACGATCAGCTGGTGAAACTCGATCAATCCCTGGTCAAGCTCAACATCCTGCGCAAGGGGGCGGGCGCCATCACCGAGAACGACGTGACGCTCGCCCAGGCTTCCAGTGCCATCGTGATCGGCTTCAACGTGGTCGAGAATGCGCAGGCGCGCGGGCTCGCCGAGAAGGCCGGCGTGGACATCCGCAGCTACCGGGTCATCTACAACGCGATCCAGGACATCGAGAACGCAGCGAAAGGTCTGCTCGGTCCCGAGATCCGCGAGGTTCCACTGGGTCAGGCCGAAGTGCGGGCGACGTTCAGGGTTCCCAAGCTGGGTCTCATCGCCGGTTGCATGGTGACCGACGGAGTCATCCGGCGGAACGCCAAGGCCAGACTGGTGCGCGACGGCACGGTCGTGCACGAGACGACCATCGCTTCGTTGCGAAGGTTCAAAGACGACGTGCGCGAGGTGCAGTCGGGATACGAATGCGGTATCGGGCTCGAGGGCTTCCAGGACATCAAGGAAGGCGACGTGATCCAGGCCATCGAGGTGCAAGAGATCGCCCGGTAGCGACTGAGGGACCAAGTGTTCATCGGCGTGGGACGTTTCGAACTGTTCATCCCCGCGAGTGGATCGCTGAAAGACAAACGACAGGTCGTGAGGTCTGTAACGGGGACGGTGGCAAGGAAGTTCAACGTTTCGATCGCCGAAGTCGATTTTCAAGACCTGTGGCAACGGACTGCGCTCGGGGTGTCGTGCGTAGCCGAGTCGATGTCACACGTGCGCAAGGTGATGCAGGAAGTCGAAAAGGCGATCGGCCGCAGCGCTATCGATGGGGCGGAGATCATCGACCGGACCATCGAAGTCGTCGCCCTGGAGGACCTATGAGTCAGCGAACCGAGAGGATCCAGAAACTCGCCAAGCAGGTGCTGGGCGAGGCCATCCACGACCTCAAGGACCCTCGCGTCGGATTCGTAACGATCACCGCCGTTCGCGTGACCCCCGACCTGAGACATGCGCGCGTGTTCGTCAGCGTCCTCGGGTCCACCGAGGAACAGACGTTGACGATGGACGGACTGGCGAGTGCAAAGGCTCATCTTCGGGCGGAGCTGGGACGTCAGATGCGCTTGAAGTACCTGCCCGAGCTGGGATTCGAGCTGGATACCGGTCCCGAGGAGGCTCAACGGTTGGAAGGTCTACTGCGACGCATCCACGAGGACGAGGACGAGGACTCGAAGCCGTGAACGAAGACATTACGAACGCCGGTCGGCTCGGCGAACGGCGAGGACAAGACTGGCAGGCCGCATCGAGTGCGCTTCGAGAAGCAGACAGCGTTGCGATCGCGTGCCACGTGAACCCGGATGGGGATGCACTCGGCTCGCTGTTCGCAGCGGCGCTCGCACTGAAATCGCTGGGGAAGTCGGTATTCCCGACATGGGGGACCAGCCCGGCGAAGGTGCCCTCGCAGTACTCGTTCTTGCCCGGGGCGGATCTCCTGGTTCAAGTCGAAGACGTACCCGACGTGGACGTTTTCCTCGCGCTGGACTGTGGGGTGGCGTCACGCCTGGGCGCGCTCGAAGAGCTTGCGGTCAAGTCGACGACGATCAACGTCGACCATCACCCCGGCAACGACGACTTTGGTGATCACAACATCGTGGTCACGACGGCGTCGTCGACGGCGGAGCTTCTGACGCATCTCCTGATCGAAACCGGTGCCGATATCGATCTCGACGTTGCAACCTGTCTTTACACGGGGATCGTCACGGACACGGGTCGGTTCTCGTACGTCAACACCATGCCCGACACGATGCACCTGGCTGCCGACCTGTTGTCGTTGGGAATCGACGCACCGAGGATCGCCCAGGAGGTTTTCGAATCATCTCCGTTCGGCTACTTGAAGCTGGTCGGCAGAGTCCTCGATCGGGCGGTTCTTCATCCCGATGCGCGCTTCGTCTACTCATGGGTCACGCAAGACGACCTGAGCGACACGGGAGTGGGGCCGGAGGAGACCGACAAGTTGATCGATCTCATACGGGAGACCCGAGACGCCGATGTCGCCGGCTTGTTCAAGCAGCAAACGGATGGTGCCTGGCGCGTGAGCCTTCGATCCCGGGGGCCGCGCAGCGTCGGCGTTCTGGCTCGCGAGCGCGGCGGAGGAGGCCACGAGCTGGCTGCCGGATTCACCGCTCCCGACATCGAGCAGACCGTGGAAGGCCTACTGGAGGGTCTGCAGCCGTGAGGAACGGCGTATTGATCGTCGACAAGCCCGCGGGGATGACATCACATGACGTCGTCGATCGGGTGCGCCAGATCTTCAAGACGAAACGCGTCGGCCATGCCGGAACCCTCGACCCGGATGCCACGGGCATCCTCGTGCTCGGCGTCGGTCGCGCAACGAGACTGTTGTCCTACGCGCAGGGGGGGCCGAAGACGTACCTGGCGACGGCGGTTCTCGGGATCGAGACTTCGACGCTCGACGCCTCGGGTGAAGTGACCTCCGAACGATCAGTCGATGTCGATCTCGATCGAGCGCGGATCGAGGAGACCACAGTGGGCTTCCTGGGCGAGATTGATCAGGTTCCCCCGATGGTGTCTGCAGTGAAGGTGGACGGCGAACGCTTGTACAAGAAAGCCCGCCGGGGAGAGACCGTCGAGCGCGCGGCGCGCCGGGTGACGATCTACGACCTCGATGTGCTGGACCTTCGCTCTCCGGAGCTGGATCTTCGGATCAGTTGCTCCGCCGGGACCTACATAAGGACCCTTGTTGCGGACATCGGTTCGCAGCTCGGTTGCGGGGCTCACCTGAAACTGTTGCAACGCACGGAGGCGGGTGGCTTCTCACTGGCGGACGCCGTTCCCCTGGACGAGATCACCCTCGAACATCTGCGACCCACCACCGACGCCGTAACGCAATTGACGAGTTGGGAAGTCGACGACGCCACGGCGAGCCGCGTGTCGCATGGACAGAAACTGGAGTTGCCCCCCCTGGACGTGAAAGAGGACGAAGCCATCGCCCTCGTTCGTGGGACCGATCTGCTCGCCGTTTACCGGCGCCGTCAGGACACGCTCGTTCCGGACCGGGTTCTCGCGGGAGACGGATGATGGGGGGTCAGATCGTCGGACTCGAGAACCTGTCACCCCCCGAGGCGGGCTCCGCCATCACGATAGGCACCTTCGACGGCGTGCACCTCGGTCACCGAGCGCTGATCGCCAAGACGATCGGGACGGCGCAGAGCAACGGCTTGTCCTCGGCGATCATCACCTGGGATCGCCACCCCAACGAAACGATCAGGCCGGATCGTGTCCCGCCGCTGATCACTACGCCGGCTCGCAAGGTAGAGCTACTCACCGAACGTCGCTCCGACGTCCTCGTGACGCTCGCGTTCGACAAAGAGCTGTCCCAGTGGCCGCCGGAGCGCTTCGCCGAAGAAGTGCTGGCGAAGGGCTTGAATGCCAAAGCAGTCATCGTCGGCGAGGGGTGGCGCTTCGGGCGGAAGGCCAAGGGGGACGCGGATCTCTTGGCCGAGCTCGGCGCCAGGCTGGGGTTCACCGTCGAGACGTTCCTCCTCGAGGCGGCCGACGGCCAGGTCGTCTCGTCCAGTCGCGTCCGGTCGGCCATCGCCGACGGCGATATGGAGCTTGCTCATCAACTCCTCGCCCGGCCGTTCGATATGGATGGGGAAGTGATCCACGGCGACGACCGGGGTCGCAGCCTGGGCTTTCCCACGGCCAATCTGAGTCTTGACCCGGCCCTCGTCGGGCCGGCTCGGGGCGTCTATGCAGGGCGTGCAAGGGTCGGCGGATCGTGGCTCGCGGCGGCCGTGAACGTAGGCGTCAACCCCACTTTCGGCGGTGATCCGGCGACGACCTCCCTACGGGTCGAGGCCTTCCTTCTCGACTTCGAGGGTGACCTATATGGGCAGACCATCAGGATCGAGTTCCACGAGCGATTGAGGGACGAGCAGAGGTTCGATTCTGTGGAGGCCCTCGTCGATCAGATGCGTGCAGATGTCGAGGCCACCCGCGGCCTCATAGCCGGACCGTGACCTGCTACGATGGCTACGCCGGTAGGTATTTATCCCGGTAAATCAACTACCAAGGACTTGATTTAACGCGCATGGCTTTACTCAAACAAGACAAGCAGAAGATCATCGGTGACAACGCCAGGGCGGCCGACGACACGGGTTCGCCCGAGGTCCAGGTTGCGATCCTCTCTACCCGGATCAACGAGCTCACCGAACATCTGAAGACCCATCCCAAGGACCATCACTCCAGGCGAGGTCTGCTCCGCATGGTCGGACGCCGGCGTCGTCTACTCGAGTACCTGCGACGTGAAGACGTCGAGCGCTACCGAGCGCTGATCTCGAAACTCGGTCTGCGCCGCTAAGGGGAAGGGGGCTCGGCCCAACTAAATAGAGACCAGGCACGAACGCCGATGTCTCTGATCCATGGAGACCAGGCACGAGCGCAGATCGTCTAGATGATCTGCGAAGGAAACAAATGTCGAGGGCATTCGGCGGTCGGTTATCAGTTGCAAGCCCATCAACCGGTGGTTCCCCACCCACCCGGTGGTCTTACAACTGACAATCGGCCTCAATCCGGCGCCCTCCTGAACTAGTAACAGGAGGTATCTATATGGCACCAGAAGCCAAGTCCGTCGAGCGAAAGATCGGCGACAAGGTAGTCAGGTTCGAAACCGGCAAGATTGCGAACCTCGCAGCAGGAGCCGTCGTCGGTTCCATCGGCGAGACGACAGTTCTGGCCACGTCCGCATCCGCGCCACCACGTGGCGCTGCGGATTTCTTCCCACTGACCATTGACGTCGAGGAGCGTATGTACGCGGCGGGCAAGATCCCCGGCGGGTTCTTCCGTCGTGAAGGTCGGGCATCCGAGAAGGCGATCCTCAACGCTCGCCTGATCGACCGCCCGCTCCGTCCGTCGTTCCCCGACGGTTTCCGACACGAGGTCCACTGTGTCGTCACCGCCTGGGCGGTCGATCAGCAGAACCCTATGGACGTCCTAGCAGTGAACGGGGCGTCCGCCGCTCTGACTGTTTCCGACATCCCCTTCGAGGGCCCTGTTGGATGCGTGCGTCTGTCGCACATCAACGGCGATTGGGTCGTGATGCCGACCTATGAAGAGCAGGATGAAGCCACGATCGAGCTCGTTGTGGCCGGGCGTCAGAACGAAGCCGGCGAGGTCGACATCATGATGATCGAGGCCGGTGGCTCCGAGCGATTGTTCGAGCTCATCGATGCCGGTGCCGACGCCCCCGACGAGGAGCTCCTGGCCGAGGGAATCGAGCACTCGAAGCAATTCATCGCAGAAGTCATAGCGATGCAGAACGAGCTTCGAGAGATGGCCGGCAAGCCCAAGGGAACGATCGAGGGCGACGACCCGGACTATCCGTTGGTTGTCGACTACGAGCACGAGCTCTACGAGCGCGTGAGTGCAGCTGCCGCCAGCAAGATCAAAGAAGCGATCGCGATCATCGAGAAGCAGGATCGCCGCAAGGCGTTGTCGCAGATCGCGATCGAGGTCGTGAACGAACTGGCCGCGGATGAGCCGGAGAACGCGATCCCCATCCAGAACGCCGTTCGCTCACTTACGAAGAAGCTCGTTCGTAAGAGGGTCATCGAAGAGGGTGTTCGTCTCGACGGCCGCAAGGTCGACGAAGTGCGTCCCATCTGGTGCGAGACCGGCGTGATCCCCCGGGTCCACGGCACGGGGTTGTTCACTCGCGGTGAGACGCAGGCCATCTCGATCCTGACCCTGGGCATGGCCCGGATGGAGCAGATGGTCGACGACCTCTCTCCCGAGGACAGCAAGCGGTTCATGCATCACTACAACTTCCCGCCGTACTCCACCGGTGAGGCCGGATTCATGCGGGGGCCGAAGCGCCGCGAGATCGGGCACGGGGCACTGGCCGAGAAAGCCATCCTGCCGCTCATCCCCTCGCGGGAGGAGTTCCCTTACACGTTGCGCATGGTGTCCGAGATCCTCTCGTCGAACGGTTCCACTTCGATGGCGAGTGTCTGCGGATCGTCACTCGCATTGATGGATGCCGGTGTTCCCGTACGAGGCGGAAAGCACTGTGGCGGTGTGGCCATGGGCCTGATCGCCGACGGCGACAACTTCGTACCACTCACCGACATCCTCGGAGACGAGGACGCGTTCGGCGACATGGACTTCAAGGTCGCCGGTACCGAAGAAGTCGTAACCGCGTTGCAGCTGGACACCAAGATCTCCGGTGTGCCGGCAAGCGTGTTGCGGGATGCCTTGATGGCGGCGAAGAAAGCTCGATTGCACATCATCGGCGAGATGAACAAGGCGATCGATTCGCCTCGTGAGGAGCTGGGAACGTTCGCTCCCAAGGTTCTCGCAATCAAGATCCCCGTCGACAAGATCGGCGAGGTCATCGGCCCCAAAGGCAAGAACATCAACAACATCACTGCCCTTACCGGTGTCGAGGTTGACATCGACGAGGACGGCACGATCAGGATCGGCTCGACCGATCAGGAGTCTGCCGAGCAGGCAGCCCGCATGATCGAGGAAACGGCCAATCCCCGTATGCCCGAGATCGGCGAGCGCATCAATGGCAACGTCGTGAAGACGACGACGTTCGGGGCTTTCGTCAACATCTCCCCGGGGCGAGACGGCTTGGTTCACATCTCCAAGCTTGGAGAGGGCCGCATCGAGCGGGTCGAGGATGCCGTTAACCAAGGTGACGAGATCGAGGTCGAAGTCACCGATCTCGACCGTCAGGGACGCATCTCGCTGACGCCGGTCGCCTGGCTCGACCGCAAGGTCGCCGAAGGCATGACGATCGAGGAAGCACGCGAAGCCGCCAAGGCCGGCGGGAGCCGCAGCGGAGGTGGCGACCGAGGAGGTCGTGACCGCGGCGGCGACCGTGGAGGCCGTGGTGGGCCCCGCCGGGAACGTTCCGGCGGAGACCGAGGCGGACCCCGCCGCGAGCGTGCACCCCGACTCGACGACTGATGACCAAGTTCGCTCGTACGGTCCTCGACTCGGGGGCCACCGTTGTCACGGAGGAGATGTCCGAGGTTCGATCGGTTTCGGTCGGATTTTGGTTCGACGTGGGTTCACGCGACGAGCCGGAGGTGCTGGCGGGAACGTCGCACTTCCTCGAACACCTCCTGTTCAAAGGGACCCCCACCCGGTCGGCTAAGGACATCGCCGACGCATTCGATGCTGTGGGCGGTGACGTGAACGCGTTCACGGGCAAGGAGTACACCTGCTACTACTCACGCGTCCTGGACACGGATCTGCCGATGGCGCTGGAAGTGTTGTCGGACATGATCACCTCCTCGTCTGTCGCAGGGCCGGAGCTCGAGTCCGAGCGCAAGGTGATCCTCGAGGAGATCGCGATGCACGAGGACGCGCCGGACGAGCTCGTGCACGACCTGTTCTATCGCTGCCTCTGGGATGGACATCCACTCGGCAGACCGGTGCTCGGTTTCAACGAAACGATCGCCGCGGTGTCGCGTGACCAGGTGGTCGATTACTGGAAAGAGCGGTACAGCCCCAAGAACCTCGTGGTTGCTGCCGCGGGTCACGTTCAACATGATTCGCTGGTCGAGGACATCGATCGTCTTTTTGCCTCGGTCGCGCCGGGCCTCAAGGGCGACCGCAACGGTAAGGGCCCCGACCCGCGCCTCGGCGTGAACGTCTATAAACGACCGACCGAGCAGGCTCACATCGTCGTCGGGACAGAGGCGCTCGCTCGCAACCATCCCGATAGACACGCACTCGGTGTGCTCGACACCGTTCTAGGTGGCGGGATGTCGTCTCGTCTGTTCCAGGAGATCCGGGAGAAGCGTGGTCTCGCCTACTCGGTCTATTCGTACCGGTCACTGTTCGCAGACACGGGAACGTTCGCGGTTTATGCAGGCACCACGCCACAGAACGCGGACGATGTGATCGACATCATCCACGCAGAGATTCAGAAGGTCCTAGATGAGGGGATCACCGAGGCCGAGCTAGCGCGGGCCAAAGGCCACGTCAAAGGCGCACTCGTCTTGTCGTCGGAGGATCCCGGCAGCCGGATGAACCGCCTCGGCCGTCAACAGCTGACAACGGGCGAGATCTTGTCGATCGACGAGCTCATCGAGAAGTTCGAGCGCTTGGAGATGGAAGATCTCAGGCGCGTCGCCGACACCGTGCTCGGCCCCGACAGCTTTCAGATGACCGTGGTCGGCCCATTCGACGAGAACGCGTTCGACCGCTTCGCGGCCTGAGTGGATCGTTAGTTATGGGCGTGAAGGTCGGCGTTCTGGGGGCCGCAGGACGGATGGGCGCAACCGTCTGTGACGCGGTCGATTCCGACAACGAGCTCGAGCTCGTCGCGCGCGTCGACCTGGACGACTCGCTCGACCAACTGGTCGAGTCCCATGCCGAGGTGGTTGTGGATTTCACCACGCCCGATGCCGTCAAGGACAACATCAAGTTCTGCCTCGAGAACGGGATCCATGCCGTCGTCGGTACGACCGGCATCTCAGAAGGCGACCTAAAGGATGTGGCGGGATGGGCGGCCGCCGGGGATGCCAACGCGTTCATCGCACCCAACTTCGCGATCGGGGCCGTGCTGATGATGCGCTTCGCAAGCGAAGCGGCTCCGTACTTCGACAATGCCGAGATCATCGAGCGCCATCACGAGAACAAGCTCGATGCGCCTTCCGGAACGGCACTTCGAACGGCCTCGTTGATGAACGAATCGAGAGGCAAGTCCTGGTCCCAGCTCGCTAAAGGCAGCGAGTCTCTGGCCGGTAGCAGGGGTGGCGAGTCAGATGGCGTCCGTATCCACTCGGTGCGCGTGCCGGGGTCGGTGGCCCATCAAGAAGTGATCTTCGGCACCCTCGGCGAAACGTTGACGATCCGACACGACTCTCTCGACCGTTCTTCCTTCATGCCGGGCGTCGTGCTTGCCGTCAAGAAGGTGGGTTCGCTAGACGGGTTGGTGGTTGGCTTGGAGAACCTGCTCGACCTGTGATCGCACGCCTCGCGCTCTGTTTGCTCTGTGCCGCGGTGGCCCTGGCAGGCACCTCCTGCTACGAGCCACCTCCCATCACCAAGCCCGACGTGACTGCAAGCTTCCCCTCGACCGCCGAGCCCGGATCGACGGTGACGGTCACACTGACCGTCTCGAATCCCGGCCCCGAGATGGAATCGGTAGTGGTCGCTTTCTCGCGCATAGGAGACCCCGAGCTTCCCGATCCCATCGTCGATGTAGGGACCGGAGGACGGGCAGAGGCTGTGGCGGGAGTGACCCCCGATCCAGTTGCAGTGTCGCCGGACGGGGTGATCTATCGCTTCGAGGGCCTCGCGGAAGGCGACTCGATGGAGATCGCCTTCGAACTGGTCCTTCCCAAAGCTTCGGGCGATGTAGGGAACGCGGTTCTCGTATCCGACGGGTCCGTTCCGCAGCGTGCGAAGGGGATAAGGCTGTCAATCGCCCTCTAACCGCGGCGCGGTAGCGTGTAGCGAAAACCACCGATCGGGAGGCAATCATGGGAGCTAGGTTCGGCGAGGTCATGACCGCGATGGTCACGCCGTTCAAGACCGATTTCACGCTCGATCTGGACGCCACCCGGAAGCTGGTCGATCACCTCATCGATCATGGGACCGAGGGATTGATCGTGTGCGGAACGACGGGCGAGTCGCCCACCCTGTCCCACGAAGAGAAACTCCAACTGTTCGAGACCGTGGTGGACAGTGTGGGCGATCGAGCAACCGTGATCGCGGGCACGGGTACCAACAACACGGCCGAGTCGATCACTCTGACCAAAGAGGCATGCGAGCGAGGCGTGGGTGCCTGTTTGGTGGTCACCCCCTATTACTCGAAGCCACCTCAGAACGGGCTGCTCGCGCACTTCAGGGCCGTGGCCGATGCCAGCACGGTTCCCTTGATCCTCTATGACATCCCCGGCCGCACCGGCCGCCGGATCGAGCGCGAAACGATGGTCGAACTGGCCGGGCACGAACGGATCGTGGGGGACAAGGACGCGGTGGGCGACGCCGGTGAGACTGCCATGCTGCGGGCCGAGCTCGATGACGCCGGGCATCACGATTTCGAGCTCATCTCGGGGGACGACGTACTGCTGCTACCGCACATCGCCGCGGGAGTTGACGCGATCATCTCGGTCTGTTCCCACCTGATCGGTCCCCAGATCAAGCAGGTCTTCACTGCCGTTGCCGACGGGAAGATCGAGGAAGCGCAAAAGGTGTTCACCGAACAGCTCCCCCTGATGAGCACGATCATGGGGCTGACCGCCAGCCCCATCCCGGTCAAAGCTGCGCTGAACATGATCGGGGTCGCGGTCGGACCCCCACGGCTGCCGCTCGTCGACGCAACGGATGAGGAGAAAGCCACGATCCGGGGCGCTCTCGAGCGCGCCGGTTTGGTGTGACGCCTCCACCAACTCGCGTCATATTCCTGGGGGGCCTAGGTGAGATAGGCCGCAACATGATCGCGGTCGAGTCCGAGAAGAGGATCCTCGTGATCGACGCGGGCCTGTCGTTCCCCAACGAGGAGATGCTCGGTGTCGACCTCGTGTTGCCGGACTTCTCCTATCTCGTCGAGCGACGTGACCGGGTCGAGGCCGTCGTCCTGACCCACGGGCACGAGGATCACGTGGGCGCTCTTTCGTGGTTCATCAAGGAGGTTGACGTGCCGGTCTACGGCACGCCTCTGACGTTGGGCCTCGCTCGAAAGAGACTCGACGAATCCGGGGTCAAGGCCGAGATGATCGGCATCGACGCTCCAGGGGAACGTGACATCGGTCCGTTCAAGTGCCGGTTCCTGACGGTGTCGCATTCGATCCCGGACGCCATCGCAGTTGCTATCGGGACTCCTCAAGGCCGGGTTCTCTATACCGGGGACTTCAAGCTGGACGAGACACCTATCGATGGACGCCGGACGGATCTCGACGAGTTCGAACAACTCGGGAACGAAGGCGTCGACCTCCTGCTGTCCGACTCGACTAATGCACTCGAAGAAGGACGAACTCCCTCGGAAGCTTTGATCGGACCGGTTCTGAAGGAGATCTTCTCAACGGCTAAACGGCGCGTCGTTGTGGCCTGCTTCGCATCCAACCTGCATCGGATCCAACAGGTGTGCGATGCGGCGGAGTCGGCGAACCGGCGTGTTGCGGTTGTTGGTCGTTCCATGGTCGCCAACGTCGAGGTCGGACAGGATCTCGGACTGTTGCGCGTGGGGTCGAAGACCCTGATCAATATCGACAGGGTCGACGACTTTCCGCCCGAAAGAACCGTCGTCGTTTGTACGGGGTCGCAGGGGGAGCCCTTCTCGGCGCTGTCGCTGATCGCTTCGGGCGAACACAAGCTGCTTCATGTGGAGCGGGACGACACCGTGATCCTGTCCGCCAGCCCGATCCCCGGCAACGAGTCGGCGGTGCATCGTGTCGTCAATTCGCTCTACAAGGCGGGAGCCAACGTCTTCCAAGGCGAGGGTGATGGCGTCCATGTCTCGGGACACGCTGCTTCGGACGAGTTGGCCGAGATGATCAGACGCGTTCGGCCTCGGAACTTCTGTCCCGTGCATGGTGAATACCGGCACTTGGCCCGGCATGCCCGGATCGCCGCCGCCCACGGTGTGGCCGAGGACAAGATCACGCTCGTCGAGGACGGTGACGTTCTGGAGCTCACCGGTGGCCGGGTGAAGCGTGGCGACCGGGTCCGGGCCGGCATGGTCCTGGTGGATGGTCTCGGCGTTGGTGATGTGGGACCGGTCGTGTTGCGGGACCGGCGTTTGCTCTCCGAGGACGGGATCGTTATGTGCGTCGTGACGATCGATTCACAGACCGGCGAGATCCTTGCGGGTCCGGATCTGATCAGTCGTGGTTTCGTCCACGAGCAGGAGTCACGCGATCTGCTCGACGAGGCCGCAGACCGCGTCGCCGATGCACTCGACCTACTCGAGCAGGATCACGTCACCGATTGGCAGGTGATCAAGAAGGCGTGCCGCAAAGCACTCGGGGAGTTCGTCTGGCAGACGACGAGGCGCCGTCCGATGATCCTCCCGGTGATAATGGAGGTGTGATGAAGCGGCTCGGCGCTGTACTCGCTCTCCTCGTAATACTCACGTCTCTTCCCGCCGCCGCTCAGCAGACGCGCAAGCCGCCGGAGCTCGTGCTGAAAACCTCGGGGGTATCGCAAGCCGGCAACCTAGGCAGCTATTGCTGGACCTACGGGACCCAAACGCAATGCAACGACACGTTCGCGTATGACTGGCCATCCGCTAAGCCCGGGGACGCGAAGGACAAAGCGCGCGTCAGGATCAAACGGCGTGAGAAGCCCATTCAGTTCAGCCTCGATTACTGGCGCCAGGTGAACGAGATGGGCGAACCGCAGGGCGAATCGACGAGTATCGAGTACGAGCTGAAGTCTCGCCGTGTCAAGGGCCGGAAAGTGTGGGAAGCGTGGTTCGCTCTACCCGGCGCGGGCCACTTCTATCTGCGAGCGTTCGGTCAATGGACGCCGGGCGATGCGTTCTACGACTTCCACCTCCAACTGGACTGAGCACTCCCAGAACCATGGACGCGGGCGAGGAGCCAGAACCCTTCCGGAGACGCGGCAAGGAATCGCGAGAGCGACTCGCCGCTGCGGTGGTGGTCGTTCCCCTCTTACCTCTGTTCGCCCTGTGCGCGCTGGCGATCAAACTCGAAGGGCTGATCGACCGCGACGCGCGCGGCCCCCTCTTCTTCTACGAGGACAGGATCTCTCGCGGCCGGATCTTCAAACTGATGAAGTTCCGTACGTTGCGGAGATCGGGACTCGACTCGCTCGGGTCCGGTCCCACACACATAGCGAAGCTCGAGAAGGCAGGACACCTAACGCGCGCCGGCCGTTTGATCCGCCAGTGGTACCTCGACGAGATGCCCCAGCTTCTGAACATCGTGCGGGGGGACATGTTCCTGATCGGGACGCGCCCCTGGCCGATCGAGTTGTACGAGGCGGAGATGGCTCGCGGCATCACCCGAAAGCGCGACATGCCGGCGGGCCTCGTGGGGCCCGTTCAGGCGAGCAAAGGCACGGTCGACTCCCAGGGCGACCGGTCGATCGACGTCGATCTCGCATATTGGGAGGCGTACAAGACCTACTCCTGGTGGCGGCTGCTGGCTCTCGACCTCCAGATCCTGAGGCGCTCGCTCAAGGTCCAGCTCGAGCACAAAGGTTTATAGGCCCCCGAGGGGCCCCAGGGTTTATAGGCCCCCGAGGGGCCCCAGGGCCTGTAAACGCCTGTTATTTGAGTTAAGTATTGTTAAAGTTGTGGCGCTCGAGCCACAGGAGGGAAGCAACCAGATTGGCTACTGCCACCAAGCGTCGCGCGCCGAGTTCTCAGACCCGTCGCCGGCGTCCACCGCCCCGCCCCGCCCCCCGTCGAGGGGGCCGGCGACCGCCGCCCAAGCGCCCGAGGAGCGGCCCGCCGCGAGCGGTCTTGGCGCTGCGTTGGACGTTCGATGCCATCCGCCGGGTCCCGGCCGAGGGCTGGGGGGTCGTTGTTGCCTTCCTCGGAGCCATCGGCGGTTTGGGCGTTTACGCGAGCGGAGCCGGCCCCGTCGGGCGCTTCTTCGCCTATCTAGGTTCTCTCTTCGTCGGTGACGTGAGCGTCCTGTTGCCTCCGCTGGCCGTGGCGACCGGCGTCATGATCATCGTGCCCCGCTTGCGGGAGCAGATCGCCCGGATCCTCATCGGGCTCGCTCTTTGCACGCTGGCGATCTCGGCGATGGTCCACCTCGCGGGGGGGAACAAGAAGATCTCGGCCCCCATCGAAAAGCTCCAGGAGATCGGCGGGATCTTCGGTGCGCTCGGAGCTCGACCCCTCGCCGATCTCATCGGGCTCTGGGCTGCCTGGTTCCTGGTGTGCATGACCTTCGGTGTCGGGTTGATGGTCATCACCCGGACCCCGGTCAGCAAGGTCGCCGGATGGGCCAAGAGCGGTGGTCTGATCGTCGTCGATTTCGTTCGGGGGCTCGCGGACCGTGTGGACGTGGTCGACGAGGACGAGGATGAAGACGGGGACGAGGACAGTCGGGATGATTACGAGTCCTACGACGAGCCCGAGATCGCTCCGGAGG
Organism: Actinomycetota bacterium; assembly: GCA_035629935.1. Lineage (GTDB taxonomy): Bacteria > Actinomycetota > CADDZG01 > CADDZG01 > WHSQ01 > DASQLQ01. The sequence continues at coordinate 4,733 of DASQLQ010000034.1, read as the reverse complement.
ACGAGCCGGACGGTGAGACCCAAGATCCAGATGTGCCTCCCGCCGCGGCCGACGAGCAGCCCCAGCAGATGGCGATGCCGGTCGGCAATACCCGTTCGTACAAGCTCCCGCCGATCGAGCTACTCACCACCGGCGGCGAGAGAGAGATCTCGACCCGCTCGATCGAGGAAACGACCCGCGCCCTAGAGGACACTTTGAGGCAGTTCAAGGTCGATGCCCGGGTCACCGGCTACACGGCAGGCCCGACGGTCACTCGGTTCGAGATCGAGCTGGGCGAGGGCGTCAAGGTCAATCGCGTCCTTTCGCTCTCCAACGAGATCAAGTACGCACTGGCCTCGGGCGAGCTCCGATTCCTGGCCCCCATCCCCGGACGCAGCGCGATCGGGGTCGAGGTCCCGAACCGGACCCGGCAGCTGGTCACGCTGGGGGACCTGCTTCGTTCCAAGCCCGCTCAGAAGGACAAACACCCGCTATCGATCGCTCTCGGCCAGGACATCTCGGGTGAAGCAGTGATGGCGAATATCACCGAGATGCCGCACGTGTTGATCGCGGGTGCCACGAACTCGGGGAAGTCTTCGTGCATCAACTCGATGATCACCTCCGTGCTGGCTCGGGCGCGGCCCGACCAGGTGCGAATGATCCTCATCGATCCGAAGCGCGTCGAGCTGAATCACTTCTCCGCCGTGCCTCATCTGTTGACGCCGGTGGTGACGGTTCCGAAGAAAGCTGCCTCTGCTCTCAACTGGGTCGTCAAAGAGATGGAGATGCGTTACGAGATGCTCGCTCACTCGGGGATGCGCAATCTCGAGTTCTATAACGAAGCGGCTAAGCGCGGCGAGATCGTGAAGCGTGTCGAAGACGATCCCGATCCTTACCCTCTTCCGTACATCCTCGTCATCGTCGACGAGCTGTCCGACCTGATGATGGTTGCCCCGCGCGATGTCGAGAATGCGATCTGTCGGATCGCGCAGATGGCCCGGGCCGTCGGTATCCATCTCGTAGTTGCGACTCAGCGACCTTCGGTGGATGTCGTTACCGGTGTGATCAAGGCGAACATCCCATCGCGACTCGCGTTCAGCGTCGCGTCGCAACAGGATTCACGGGTCATCCTCGATCAAGGCGGAGCCGAGTCATTGATCGGCCACGGCGACATGTTGTTCCTCCATGCGAACGCATCAAAGGCGCGCCGGATCCAGGGGGCCTGGGTGAACGAGAAGGAGATCGCCGCGGTGGTTGCCCATGCCCGCCGGCAGGGACATCCCGATTATGTCGAGGGCGTCACCGTCGAGGACACGAAGCCCGGCTTCGGGGGCTCATCGTCCGGTGGCGGCGACGACGAGCTGCTTCAGGAAGCGCTCGAGCTGGTGGTCCGGTCGCAACTCGGGTCGACTTCGATGCTCCAGCGCAAGCTTCAGGTCGGGTTCGCTCGGGCAGGCCGCCTGATGGACCTACTCGAGCAACGCGGGATCGTGGGCCCATCGCTGGGATCCAAGCCTCGTGACGTGCTGATGACCGCTCAGGAGTTGGACGGATCAGCATCCGAGGAAGCCGCGTCCTGACCTAGTCGAACGCGCTTCGCGAAAACCGTTCCTATAATCGGTGCCCTGTTCAAATTGACCGTTACCCACGACGGAGCGCCGTGACGCAGCAACCATCAACGATGGGCTCTTACCTCCGAGCCGCTCGGCGCAAGCGCCGGGTCAGCATCGAGAGGGCAGCCGAGGAAACCCGTATCCGGTCGGATTACCTGATGCGTATGGAATCCGACGAGTTCGATTTCCTCGCGCCCGCCTACGTGCGCGGGTTCCTCAAGACCTACGCACGCTTCTTGCGGATCGCGGGAGAGCCTTTGCTCGAAGAGTTCGATCGCAAGTGGGGAACCGCTCGGTTCGAGACCCAGCAGATAGTGGCACTCGAGCGTCACGGCCGTAAGCACACACCCAAAGAGCCGAAGCTGTCGCGCTCCTGGACCGCGGCTGCGGTCTTCGCAGCGGGGATATTGGTTGTCCTCGCAGTGATCGGTCTGGTGACCGCGCCCGACGACGACCCCGGACCCGAGAACACCAGGCTCGCCGAATCCGAAGAGACACCGACGCCATCACCGACCGCCAGCGCAACCGTGCCATCGCCGGGAACACTTACACCTTCACCCGAAGGTGACGCGATCGCCTTCGCGGACGGCATCGAGTTGGAAGTGATCGCGACCGAAGCAGATTGCTGGGTGCAAGCGAGCGCGGATGGGGGCGAGCCGGTCGCGCAGACACTCGTGCAGGGCGACAGCGTCACTTTCACGGCCGAGGAAGAGTTGTACGTGCGACTCGGTTTTCCCGCCGGTGTCGAGCTTGTCGTCAACGGTCGGAATATCGGTTCGCCAGAGGGCGTCGACCCCATAAATCTCACGTTTCCGAACGACATCGACCTTTTTCTCTGATCCCACACCGTTTCCGCACCGTTCCTCTGAACCGGCACCGTACGGTGTGTGAATCATGTCCCGCGTAGCGATCGTCACTCTCGGCTGCCCCAAGAACGCCATCGACTCGGAAGGTCTGGCGGGATTGGTCGCGGCCGGAGGCCACAGCGTCGTCGAAGAGCCCGACGCGGCCGAGGTGATCCTCGTCAACACGTGCGGATTCATCGACCCGGCCCGGCGGGAAACGATCCAGGAGGCACTCGACCTGGCCGAGCTGAAGGAAACGGGGAGTGCCCGGGGCCTGATCCTGACCGGATGCCTCGTCGCTCGCTCGGCGGGGGATCTAGCGGAGGCGCTACCCGAGGTCGACGCCTTCATCGACTTTGCCGCCTACCCACGGGTGGCCGAGATCGTGTCCCAAACGGCCGACGGGACCCTCCAGGAACGTGTTCACGGCACCCCCGGGACCCGGTTCGACCCGGCCTGGTGGGATGCATCGATCGCGGCGAGCCCCCGGCTCAGGTTCGGCCGCAGTCCGTGGGCGTACGTGAAGATCGCCGAAGGCTGTGACCGCGGCTGCACGTTCTGCGCCATCCCCCTGATGCGCGGGAAGTTCCGATCGCGCAGCTCCGACACCGTCGCCTCCGAGATCGAAGCTTTGGTTGCTCAGGGCGTGACGGAGTTCTCTCTCGTCAGTCAGGACTCGGTGATGTGGGGGCGCGACACAGGGGAGGGCGATCTCGTCGAGTTGCTCGAGCGCCTCGAGCTCATCGACGGGGTCAGGCGGATCCGTTTGATGTACCTGCATCCACAGGGCGTGAACGAACGCTTGATCGAGCACGTACTGCAGTCGGACAAGCTGGTGCACTACTTCGACCTCTCGTTGCAGCATGTCTCGCCACCGGTTTTGAAGATGATGGGTCGATGGGGGGGCCGCGATCGGTTCCAGAACATGGTCGACCGCATCCGAGCCGGCGATCCAATGGCAGGCATCCGATCCACCTTCATCCTCGGCTTCCCCGGAGAACGAGAGTCCGATGCCGCCGAAGTCGACGCATTCGTTGCCGATACCGATCTCGATTGGATCGGAACCTTCACTTACTCGCTCGAGGAGGGCACGCGCTCGTTCGATCTTGCCGACCGTGTTCCGGAAGCAACAGCGCGGGCTCGGGCCGAACGCGTGCAGGGTCTCGCCGATAACGTCATGGAACGCAGAGCCCGGAGCCTCACCGGCAACACTCTCGAGACGCTCGTCGAACGATTCGATATCGAGCAGCAGGTATGGATCGGCCGCTCCCAGCGCGAGGCGCCCGAGATCGACGGCGAGATCCGCTTCTCCGCTAAGGGCAAGTTGTCGGTCGGCGACTACGTGCCCGTCTCGATCACCGGTAACGACGGGGCGGATCTGCTGGGTCGCGCGAGCTAAGAAGTATCGGGAGGGCCCGGCCCTGCGAAGTGCCACCCACCCGGCGCACCGCTAAGAACCCAGCCCTTGTAGGTCTTCATATAGTGGTGCCACGGACATAGGCGAGCGAGATTGTTCAGTTTGGTCGGACCCTGATCTTTGACGCCGGTGATGTGGTCGATCTCGAGATGGTCACTGGCATCACATCCGGGCACCACACACATCGGATCTCTCGTTTCCAGAGCGGTCCGCTGGCGAGCGGTGACCTTGCGGCCGAGATGTGACACGGCCCGGATGTCGGTCCCATCCGTCGCAAGAGCCGCCACGATCGAGTCCTTGGCCAGTGCCCTCGCCGTCACCGCCGGTATCGGCCCCACTCCTTCGATCTCGCAAACCTCTCCGGTTTCTTTGTGGCCCCGCTCGAGCACTTTGTGATCGACCAGGACGCGTACGAGGGTCCCGGAGCTCGCCGCGACGGACGATGGTTGCAATCTCTCGTGTGCTCGGCCATCGAGACCAGCGCGTCGGCGGCGTATGCCTCATAGCTTTCGCGTCGGCCCTGTTTCCGGGCCTCCTTGAACACCTTGTCCTTGAGCGGCTCCAAGGCAGCGATGACTTTCGCTCCGGCATCAGGAGTCAATCGAGCATCGAGCCGCAGCGCGCCCGAGGCATCGCTCCAGTGCCTCAGATAACGCGAGCGGTGAATCTTGTCGTAGCGGGCGACTTCGTCCGCGCTCGATGCTGCCTTCACCCGAGCGCATGCCTGCTTGAGCGTTCCCATGCCCTCGCTGCCGGCGACGTGAAGCAACTCCTTCTCCGATGCCGGGCTGCCCGATGCAGCTGATGCGATCTCCTTGCTCTGGACCTCAGACAGCTGCCCTTTCCTGACTGCCTCTTCCGTCGCTGGTAGCTCGGCCA
>DASQLQ010000033.1:0-29932 GCA_035629935.1 Actinomycetota bacterium | reverse complement strand
ACGGGCAGAAGTCACAGTAAACGGGCCGAAAACTTACTTATGTCAGATTTCGGACACTTTGCTCAGCCGATGAGCTCGCGAGCTTGCAATGCTCTGGCTTCCTCGGGATCCAGGCGAAGGGCCTGCTCGATCGCTTGCTGCGCCCCGGTCTCGTCGCCCGTTTGAGCTCTAGCCAAAGCAAGCATCCCCCAAAAAGCCGGGAGATGTGGCCCGACCTCGTCGGTAACGGGCTCGAGGAGGTCCTCGGCCCCCTCCGGGTCCTCGAGCAGAACGAGCACCTCCGAGACTTCGAGCCTGAGGATGGGGTTGCGCGGGTCGATCTCGAGGGCACGCCGGTAAAGCGGCATGACGTCAGCCTCGCGGTTGGGGTCGATCTCGCTCCAATCGCGCATCAGACGGGCGTGTTGCACCACAGTGGCAACGTCCGGCCATCCGTCTAGGGCGCTGAACTCCTTGTCGGCGGCCTCGAACATCTCCGGGTCCTTCGTGTCGGCCGCGACCCGGGCCAGGTTGCCGGCCAAGGTTCTCTGGTATCCCGTTTCGAACCTGAAAGAGATGGCTTCCTCCATGTGTTCGCGCCCGGCCTTCACGTCGTCCTCGCCGAACGCCTCGACTCCTTCATGCATCGCGATATCGGCGGATAGGAAGCTGAAGGACCACCAGCCGGCTGCCGCGACGAAGAGCACAAGGGGCGCTACCGCCGGAGCCCATCTCAACTTCGTCCGTGGCGCGTTCGATCTGCGCCCGTTGCGCGCCGCTTTCTTCGGAGTTTTCTCCGGACGTTTCTTGGCGGAGGTAGCGAACGACACCCGCGCGCACACCAAGCCTGCCAACCCGATCCACAAGCTGGTGCGCAACATCACCTCGTCGATGCTCACCAGGGATTGGACGGCGTACGCGACGACCAAGCCCAAGAACGCGCCGCCGATCAGATCCTCATCTGGAACGGCCAGCCCCTGTCGTATCCCCCAAGCCACTACGAATATGAATCCGGCAGCGCCGAGGATTCCTGCCGCTGCGAGAAAAGCAAAAGGCACCGAGTGTGGGTCGTCGGGAAAGGTGTAACCGGTCTTAACGGCTTCTTCGAGTACCCGGTACTTCACGCCTTCCACGGCGAACGCGCTGGGTCCTCGGCCGATCACCGGTGATTGCAGTGACATCTCGCCGGCGGCGCGCCACCAGTAACCACGGGCCGCTGCGGTCGGAGGTATCTGTTCCACGCCCAACTGGCCGAGGATCACCACGCCAACGGTTACGACCGTGACTCCGACTGCACCGAGAATGCCCAGCAGCCGGGCTCGAGGGATCCTTTCCCGAGCGAGGAATCCCGCGACGATGGAGGCACCTGCCAGGCCCGCTGCCCAACCACCCTGGCTGCCGGTGAAGATCAAAGCGCCGGTCACCGCGATCGTGAGGAAGCCCAAAGGCTTTCGGTGCTTGGGTGTGATCACCCACAAAACCATTGCGACGGGTAAGACCATGCCCAGGAATCCACCGGTGAAGTTCGGGTTGCCCAGGGTGGACACGGCGGAGAGTGTCTGCCTCCGTTCGAGGATCCAGCCGAATGGATCGGCCTGTAGGTATTGGATCAATGAGTAGCTCGCGACCCCGGCCCCCGCAAGGACGAATGCCCACATGATCGGACGCGGGGAGTCGCCGAATGCGTCGGCGAGCAGGATCCCGAATAGGACCACGATCGCGTACGGGATCAAGCCTTGCAGACGACCCTGCCGTCCGAATAGCTCGAAGGCCTTGTATGGAGCCAAAAGCCACGCGATGAGGAGGGGGCCGATCAGTGCGCCGGCAGGGACGATCAGCCGCGTTAGACCCGAGCGATCCGCGCCTTGGAGAAGCTCGAGCACGCGGATCGCGAGAACGATGCTCAGGCCGAATACCAGAACGGCGAATTTGGGGACGTTGAAGGGATCGAGCGCCGGTCGCAAGAACAGGAGGGGGAGTGCCCCCACCAATCCGAGGAGGATCCCCCGTCGGATGACGGGCCCTTTCTCCATCACGTAGCCACCCATCACGCAAGCCTACGGTCGGCGAGGACTTGCTCGTAGACCTGCGAGACCCTCCGGAGCATCAGGTCCCGCGTGTATTCGGCTAGGACTCGGGCCCGAGCCGCGGCCCCCATCTGGTGGCGCCTTGCCGAGTCTTCCAGTAAGAGGCGCAAGGCCTCGGACAAGGCACCCGCGTTCGACGGGGGAACGACTAGCCCGGTTTCTCCATCCACATTGATCTCCGACGTGGCGGTACCCACTTCCGTGGTGACCACGGGAACCCCACATGCCATCGCTTCGAGGGCGGCGAGTCCGAACGCTTCTGCTTCGGACGTCGACGGGAGACAGAACACGTCGGCCGAGCGATACACCGTGGCCAGCTCCTCCTCGGGTATCCCCGGCAGGTAGGTGAACCGATCGCCGAGTCGCTCGCGGCCAAGACCGACGACGCGCTCTCGTTCTTGTCCGTCGCCGACGATCACGAGACGAGCTTGGACCTTCGACATCGCTTCGATCAGAAAAGGCAATCCCTTGTAGTAGCGGAGCCTGCCGACGAACAAGACGATCGGGTCGGGACCCCAACGCCGGATAGCGGGTCCTTCCGCGGGTGAGAAACGCTGCGCGTCCACGCCGAACGGGATTACCTGTATCAGCGAGGGGTGACGAGACAGCTTCCTCAAGACCGGGGACGCCTCGACCAATCGTTGAGACCCCACTATCACTCGATCGCATCCGGCTAGGAGGGCTTCCAACCATCGTCCATACGCGGGCAGAAGTAACGGCGCTCGCGTCGTGTCAGCGTGATAGGTGGCCACCACGGCTGTCTTGCCACCCAACTTCCAACAAGCAAGCTCGCCCGTCGGGTTGGGACTGTGCATATGGACGATGTCGTAACCATCGCGGACCCTCTTGAAGATGCGTGGCGCGAGAGGCACGCCGCCGACCCGCGCGAACTCGCGCTCGACGTGAACCACGACGCCGTCGGGATCGACGGTCGATTGGCGTGGAGTCTTGGCGGACGCCACAACCTCCATCTGGTGAACAGGCGCAAGGCCGTGTGCAAGATCGTGGACGTGGCGCTCGATGCCCCCCGGCAGGTCGGCGAAATGATCTCGATAGAGCTGAAGCACCCGCATGACACAATTCTGTCGTGTCGACGAGCCTTCCCAATTTCTTGATCATCGGGGCGATGAAATCGGGGACCACCAGTCTCTATCACTACGTACGGGCGCATCCCCAGGTCTTCATGCCGAATGAGAAGGAGCTCGCTTTCTTCTGCGACGAGCCCATCTGGGCGCGCGGTATCGAGTGGTACAGGGCGCAGTTCGAGGGAGCCCGCCCTGAGCATCTCGCGCGCGGGGAGGCGACGCCCGATTACACGAAGTACCCGGGCAAACCTGGGGTTCCGGCCCGGATAGCGGCCGAGCTCGGTCGCGTGAAACTCATCTACATAGTCCGGCATCCCATAGAACGCATGGTGAGTCAGTACTTTCATTTCTTTGCCAAAGGTGAGCAGACTCGTCCACTGGACGAGGCGCTTCTGAGCAGTTGGCAATCGCTCGCCATCAGTTCTTACGCGATGCAGTTGGAACAGTATCTAGAGCACTTTGATCGCGACGACATCCTGATCATCACCTCGGAGGATCTGAAGGAGAAACGTCAAGCGACTTTGGCCCGGGTCTTTCGGCATATCGGGGTCACCGCCGAGTGGACGAGCGCTGAAATACACATGGAGCATCTCCGACGCAAGCGCCTTACCCGTCCCACCATGAAACGACTGCATTCGATCCCTGCATACCGGAGATTGATCGGCGCGATCCCGAGTTCGTTCAAGCTCGCTGCGAAAAGACGTTTCGACATCGTGGACAAGCCGATCGGTCGAGGGGTTCAGCTGCGCCCGACCACGCGGAAGGAACTCGAAGAAAGGCTCCGGCCCGACATCGTGCGGCTCCAGAAGTACATGGATCCCTCCTTCGACGGGTGGGGACTTATCTGAAGTTGCCGCGAGGAGTTGCGTGACACAATTCCGTTGTGCCTGCGGTGACCGTCGTGATCCCTACCTATAACCGCCGAGCGATGCTCGAAGAGGCGGTGGCAAGCGTCTCTGCCCAGTCGTTCCCCGATTGGGAGCTGATCGTTGTGGACGATGCATCGACGGATGGCACGCCGGAATGGCTCGAGAGCGTCGGGACGGATCGGATCCGGTGGTTGAAGCAGGAGACCAATGCTGGTGAGTCGGCGGCTCGCAACCGCGGAGTGCGTGAGTCCACGTCACCATTGATCCTGTTTCTTGACGACGACGATCTCTTGAAGCCGGGGGCATTGGAGCGTTTGGTGGGTCACGCGCACAAACACGATGATGTGATCGGAGTGATCGGCGGAGCGAAGGTGTTCGACCCCGAAGGCAACGAACGGAAGATCACTCATGTGTGGTTCCCTCGCCGTAGGGAGATCTGGCCTGACGTGCTCCTCGGTTGGGTTCCTGTGATCTGCTGCACCGTTCTCCGCAAAGAAGCGGTGACGGCGATAGGAGGCTTCGACGAGGGCATTCGCGCGGGGGAGGACGTCGAGATGTTCTTGCGCCTGGGGACTCAAGGGCCGTTCTTGGTTACGCCTGAGGTAGTGGTGTCCAAACGGACGCATCCCGGCCAGGTTCGCTTCGAGGGCGGAGCCGAGGTGCACGCTGAGTTCAAGCGACGTTTCGCAGCGTCGTTGGGCGGCCATCGGCAGGAGCGCGCCGAGCGACTCCTGAAATCGTATGAGACTTGGCGGCGTGCCGAATGGAAGTACGAGAAGGGGGACCCGCGGGCGGCGCTTAAGGGTTTCGTGGAGACGCTGAGGATGAAGGAAGCGCTACGTTCCCCGATCCGCAGGACATACCTTGCGAAGGACCTTCTCAAGGCATCGGGCTTCAGGCTGGTGACGGGCGTTTTGGGAGATAGACGGGGATCGGTCTTGCGATCCACGTTCCGACAAGCATCCAAGAGGTTGTTCAAGCGGCATCCCAGTGCCGAGCGAAAGGTGAGGGCGCCGTGAAAACTGAACTTGGTCCGCCCCCGGAGCTTCTCTTCAAGAGAAAGATCCAGACGCGGACTGCTCTGCGCGATCTTTGGAAGCGTCGCGAGCTGATCATGACGTTGACCGAGCGGGAGCTGCGCGTTCGGTACAAGCAAACTCGCCTTGGGTTCGCGTGGTCGATCATCATGCCCATCCTGCTGGTGATCGTCTTCACCGTCTTCTTGCAGAGGGTCGTCGATATCGACACGGGGGGCGCCCCATACGCCGTGTTCGTCTACCTGGGGTTGATCCCGTGGACCTTCTTTTCGGTCTCGGTTAACCACGGCGGGCAAAGCCTCGTCAACAACAGCTCTTTGCTGAACAAGGTCTCTTTCCCGAGAGAGGTGTTCCCTATCGCGGCCGTCGTGACTTCGGCAGTGGACGCACTTATCTCTACCGTCATCCTCATCGGGCTTCTCGTAATCACGGGATATGCGCCGAAGGTGCAGGTCCTATGGGTCCCGGTCCTACTTATCGTGCAGGTCATGTTCACGATCGCGATCGGGCTAATGGCCTCCTCACTCGTTGTCTACGTCCGTGACATCAGGCAAGCCCTGCCCCTGATCCTGCAGCTGGGCCTGTTCGCGACGCCGGTCGCATACCCGATCCCGTTCTCGCCGACTTTCGAAAAGGTCTACGCGGTGATCAATCCACTCGCCCCCCTGATCAATGGCTACCGGCGCACCGCTCTCTTCGGGCAATCTCCCGAGTGGGATCTCATCGGCATCTCAGCTTTGTCGTCCTTCGTGCTTCTGATATTGGGATACCGGCTTTTCAAGAGACTCGAAACCGGATTTGCCGATGTTGCCTGAGGGATCAGTCCAAGCCGAGCGCGTCTGGAAACAGTTCAGGGCGGGTCGGGCCCGCCGGCTTTTGGAGATTCCTCAAAAGAATCAGGCTTCTCGAAAACGAAAAGGCGAATGGCTGTGGGCCTTGAAGGATGTGAACGTCAACATTGAACCAGGGCATTCACTCGGCGTGATCGGTCCAAACGGCTCGGGCAAATCGACTTTGTTCAAGATCCTTGCTGGGGTGATGTATCCGTATGCAGGACGAGCAGAGACCGTCGGCAGAGTTGGAGCGTTGATCGAGATCTCGGCGGGCATCCATCCAGAACTGACGGGCCGCGAGAACATCTTCCTCTACGGGTCGCTCCTCGGGCTGCCTCGTCGAGAGGTCGCGACACGGTTCGACCACATCGTTGACTTCGCCGAGCTCGGTGATGCCATCGACAGACAAGCGAAGTTCTTCTCCAGCGGGATGCGGATGCGATTGGGGTTCGCAGTTGCAGCGTTCCTCGAGCCGAACGTGCTGCTGGTAGACGAGGCTCTGGCGGTGGGCGACGCCGCGTTCCAACAGAAATGTCTCGAACGGATGAGAGAAGTGCTGGCCCAAGGCACCACGCTTCTCTATGTCTCCCACGATCTGACTTCTGTCGAAGCCACCTGTGCGCGAGGGATGTGGCTTGACCACGGAACCGTGGTTGAGGAAGGGGATGTGAGAGAGGTGGTGGCGGCTTATCGCCGTTCGGTCGAAGAAGTGGTGGAGGGAAGAGACCTGCCGCGGGGGCCCATCAATGTCATGAGTGCGGATGTGGGTTCCGGTGGACCGATCCCGTCTCACGAAGATGTGGAAGTCACGCTGTCGGTGGAATCGGACGCCTCTCGGCGGGCGATCCTTCACATCGGGATGAGTGAAGGAACTGCAGCTCCGATCTTCAGTGTTTCGCGGGAGCTTCATTTCGTGCAAGGTTCCACGAAGATCACATGTGCGCTCCACGATCTGCCCTTGCCCCGCGGCCGATACGTGCTGTGGGTTGCGGTTACGAATCGCATGCGCCACCACCTTCAGTCGTGGCACCCCACCACGACATTCGATGTCACGGGCCCGGGGCTCGATCCGGTGCCGGCAGCCGTCGCTCGACTGTCACCGGTCCACGTGAAGGCCACTTGGAGCGAAGGGGCTGACGAGGAGCCGAGTAGTTAGAGAAAGATCACTCGCGACTTAAGGCTCCCGACCAGGTATCCGGAGGCAACGGCCGCGCGGTAAACCCATTCGGCCCGCCACCGCGGGGAGAAGAGCGCCCAAGGCAGCCGGTAGACGAGTGAAGCCCACCTTCTTCCTGCCACCTTCAGGCTCGGACGCTGCATCCCTTTGTCACGGAACTGAGCGAACAGCTTCGGATTGGCGCGTGCCCACTTGTATCGCTGCGACGCGAACGATCTCAGTGATGTCCGATGACGGTAGTGAACAAGCGCGTTCTCGGCTATGACCAGCTCGAAAGATTGCAACTGCGCTCGCCAGCAGATCTCGAGGTCGTCGCCGGCGTACACGTAACTCTCGTCCCATCCACCCAGCTGTTCGAGCACGTTCTTCCAGATGCCGAAGTTCGACCCGGGCGCGAATGGCAGAAACACCTCCGTGCCCGCCCCGGGGATCCATGTTCTCGGAGCAGGTTGCCACGGCATAGCGACCGAGTCGTTGAGTAGCTCGGTGTTCTGGGATCCGGCGATCAGGTCTCCTCCGACAGCCGTCTTGGTCATCTCTTCGACCCATACTGGAGAAACGACGTCGTCGGAATCGCAATAAAGGATGAGTTCGCCTTCGGCTGATGCGGCACCGAAGTTGCGTGCGTAACCCGATCCTTGGCGGGCCGAAGCGTCGACCACCCGTAGGACCGGTATCCGGGAAGCCCAACCTCGTGCGACATCTCCGGTTCCATCCGTGGAGCCGTTGTCCGCGATCACCACTTCCCACTTGCCGGCGAATGTCTGTAGGGAGAGCGCCTCGAGTTGAGAGCCCAGGGTTGAGGCCGCGTTCCAAGCCGGGATAACCACGCTTACGAGGCTGGGCGGTTCATGCGTTGCCATTTGTCAGTCCTTGTAGCGTCAACGGTGTCATGACCCTCGGAACCTCGATCGTAATCGCCACTCGAAATCGACTTGATTATCTCAAGGAAGCGGTCGCCGCCGTCCTGTCGCAATCGTTCGGCGACCTTCAGTTGATCGTTGTGGACGACGCGTCGACCGACGACACGATGGATTGGTTGAACGCCCACACAGATGAGCGGCTCGAATCCATCAGTCTTCCCGAGCATTCGGAACGGGCGGTGGCGCTCAACACCGGCCTCGAGCGCGCCCGGGGGGACTTCATTTTGTTCATCGACGACGACGACCGCATGGCACCGGGGGCCTTGGAGATCTTGAGTGGAGCGTTGGAAAGTCGGCCCGGCGCAGTCGGGGCGATCGGCGGGATGAGGTGGTTCAACGTCGATGGACAGTTCCGGAAGTCGCCCGCCTTCGGGGACTTGGTGGTGGGGGAGGTGTGGAGTCAGATCCTCGCCGGAGGAAACGTGGAGCGAGGACAGTTGTTGATCCGTCGAGAGGTTGCGATCGCAACAGGTGGTTGGGTACCCGAGATCATCATCTCCGACGACACCTATATGGCATTGCGAGTGGCGCGGCTCGGGCCTTGCGTGATCGTTCCGGACGTCGTGATGGAGAAACGCGTGCACGCGGAGAACAAGCAAGCTGAGGACTATGCCGACCTTGATCGGCGTACGCGACAGGTCTTCCTCGAGTCACTCGGCCCCGACCAGCGAGAGTTAGGTGAGCACGCTCTCTCCTTCTTCAACCAGTGGATGACCGCTCACACCCTCTACCACCGCGATCACAGATATCGAAGTGCATTCAGGATCTATCGCTCCCTACTGAAGTCGGCCCCCGAGCTCGCCAGAGGCCCATTGATCTGGCCACGCCTGAAGCTTGCGTTGATCAAGTCTGGCGCCGGCAGTCTCCCCGGGAGCGGGGTAGCGATGACCATCGCCAGACGCGTCTATTCCCGGGCGAGGCGTGTAGTCGGCCGGTACCCGGCGATGGGAAACTTTCCGAACGTGCACAGAGACGACAGGAATTACTCATGAGCAGAGTCGCCGCGATCGGTTTGGACGGGGCGGAGTGGACGTTTGTCGAGACTTTGCTGGCGGACGGTGAATTGCCCAACCTGGCGGCGATCCGGGCGCGATCGACGCACGTCGACCTTACAAATGAGGACGTAGGCACGGCCCTCGTGTGGGAGGCCTTCGTTACGGGTCACCGGCCTCCATCGAGCGCCGTCAGATTCGACGAAGCGGATTACACGGTCGTTCAAGCCCTAGCGCCGGACGAAGCGCCCTTCTGGACGAAGGCAGGCGTCCGCACGATCGCGTTCGATGTGCCGCTCTTGTCGCTAGCCGAGGTTGGTCCCGGGCTGCACGTGACTTCGTGGGGTGCGCACGGCGCCGCATACCCACGGGCCTCGAAACCGAATGACCTGTTGGCCGAGATCGATGCGCGCTTCGGAGTCCATCCCGCCTATCACGATGACAAGGTCGAGTGGAATGACCCAGACTCGGTTAGAGATCTCGAGGAGCGATTGGTCGCGGGGGCCGCGATCCGTCGCGATGTCGCGCAGTTCCTGCTCGAGCGTGAGCCGGACTGGCAGCTGTTCCTGACCATGTACTCGGAAACGCACTCGGCCGGCGAGGCCTTCTGGCATGCAGCCGATCCCCAACATCTATTGAGCACTCTTCCGGCGACGAAGGATGCTCGTCGCGCTTTGGTGAACGTATACAAAGCGGTCGATGCGTCGATCGGCGAGCTCGTTTCTGCCTTACCCGGCGACGTGACCGTCGTTCTTTTCTCGGTCCACGGAATGAAGCAGAACACCGGCGACGTGCCGTCGGGGATGTTGCTACCGGAGCTTCTGTACCGGCTCCGCTTCGACGAGCCCTTCCTCGAGCAACCCAACGGCGAGTGGTGGGGCTCCAAAGACAAACCCGCTGTCGTCCCGCCGCGCGGAACGTGGCCGGTGCCGGTGGAGCGACGCCTCGCGTCCGAAAGTCCCACGCGCTTGGTCAAGAGAGCGGTTCGTCGCCTGCTCCCCAGGTCGGTCGAGAACTTCCTGATACTCCAGGTCGAGAAGCGACGGGAACAAGCAGAAGGCCCCGCCGAAAGTGTGCCGAAGAGTCTTTCGCTCCGTGCACACGTTCCTTCCTGGTACCGCAGTGCCTGGCCGAAGATGGATGCCTTCGCACTGCCGACATTCGCCGACGGGCGGGTTCGAATAAATCTCCAGGGACGGGAGAGCACCGGCACTGTGCCACCGGATGACTACGAAGAAACACGTTCGCGCATCGCCCGAGAGCTCTTGGCGTGTCGAGACCCGCGAACGGGTGAGCCGGTGGTGGAGGAATTGGTCATGTTAGAGGGCGACCCGCGAGCGGCGCATCCCACCGAATGTGACATCAGGATCGTGTGGAAAGAGAACGTCGATTCACTAGAGCATCCAACCGCCGGCGCGATCGGGCCGTTCCGGTTGGGGCGGACCGGAGGACACACGGAACGAGGATTCGCTTTCATCGCTACGCCTGGTGGACGAGGGGCGGAATTGGGCACCAGGCCTGCTCGCGATCTCGTTCCAACGCTTTTGACCCTTGTGGGTCAAGAGGTGCCCGAGCCCATCGAGGGTTCTGCGATCGATCCGATCCATGCCCGAACCGGCTAACAGCACACCGCTCGCAGCAGTGGTGATCCCCACCCACAACCGCTGCCCACTCCTGCAGCAGTCGGTTGCCAGCGTTCTGGCCCAAACGATCGCCGATTGGGAGCTCGTCGTCGTGGATGACGCGTCCACAGACTCCACGTGGGAGTGGTTGCAACAGCTTGAACATCCGCGGGTCGCGGTCCAACACCTGGAGGAAAGTACGGGGGGGCAAGGAGCGCGGAACCTTGGGTTGGCTGCAGTAACCGCTCCTTACGTTCTCTTCCTGGACGACGACGATCTGTTGATGCGAACCGCCCTGGAAGAGATGACGTCCTGGCTGGACAAGGCGCGTGGGGCGGTTGCGGCCGTGGGCGGCCAGCGCGACATCGATGATGCCGGTAATTCCAAACGATTCCCGCAGCCCTGGATCCCGCTGAGGTTGTCGCCCTGGCGGGAGTTGCTGTTCGCGTGGAACGCGACCCCGGGACGAGTGCTCGTCAAAACGGACACGCTCCGATCCGTCGGAGGTTGGCGGGAGGGTTTGACGTCGGGACAAGACCGGGAGCTGTGGCTACGGCTTGCTCTCGAGGGTGACTTCCTGTTCCGCCCGACCATCGTGATGTCCAAGCGCGCGCACGGACAGGGCCAGC
Source organism: Actinomycetota bacterium (assembly GCA_035629935.1). Taxonomy (GTDB): domain Bacteria; phylum Actinomycetota; class CADDZG01; order CADDZG01; family WHSQ01; genus DASQLQ01. Next base: position 18,699 of record DASQLQ010000033.1, on the reverse strand, counting down.
GTCCCGGCTGGCGCGAGATCCGAGACGGGGTCCTGGACGAGGCAGTCGCGGCGCTGCCTCCCTCTGCGAGGCCGGCGGGGGAGCGCGCCCTCCGAAGCCGCCGCTTCAACGAGGAGGCCGACGAGCTCTATCTCGCAGGACGTTCGTTGGCCGCCGCTCGTGGATACGCCGCGGCGATCAAGGCGCTTCCGCGCGTTGCCTGGTCACCTTTGACGGCTCCGTTCGTTACGAAAGCATTGCTCAAGTCGCTCGTCGGGGCCGTCGTTGGACGACGGGTCTTCCTGGCTGTACGAGCCGTGCGATGGCGGCTGAGAGAAGCCTTATCGCGCGCCCCAACGAAGCGCCCCACGCCGGAAAGCGATCAAGACAACACGGCACGATAGATCGCTGCCGTCGCGCGCGACATCGCCTCGACGGTCATTGTTTGTGCAGCAGCACGCAGGAGGCGACCTCTATCCGATCGTTCGGCCTCGTCGTTCAGGAGATTTCCCACCGCATCGACCACCGATTTCGGGTTGTGCACATCCACGACGGTGGCGCCGTCGAGGAACTCGCATACGCCGACCGCATCCCCACAGACGACGGGGATCCCACAAGCTGCTGCTTCGAGTGCGGGAAGGCCGAAACCCTCTACGAACGACGGCATCACCAACGCATCCGCTCCAACGTAGAACAGCCTCAGATCACTGTCCGACAGTTGAGGAAGGAAGCTAACGTCGGTTACGGGTCGCGCTGTGTGGCCGCGGCACAACAAGCGGACGCCGGAAGGCAGATCGCTCGCGATGGCCGACAGAAGGTCGATGTTCTTGTGAGGCTTGTCATCGGCAACGGCCGCCACGTACCGCTCTCCCTCGGCGAAACGGTTCCGTGCTTCCTGCACGAGTGATCCATCACCGGGGGTGAATATCGGGCCCACTCCCAGCGGAACGATCTTTACCTTGGCAAGGGGCACGCCGTGTTGCGCCAGAGAGTCCGCGCTCAGCTTGCTCACGGTGACGATCGCGTTCGCCCTGGCGGCTGATCGCACAACGATCGACTTGAAGTAGGCGCGCCGGTTGGGGCTCGGCATCGCGGCTGGATGGTCGAGCGGGATCGCGTCCGGCATGGTGACAACACCGGGGATAGCGCCTGACTCCGGCAACTCGAAATGGAGGCCGTGGATGAGGTCGACGTTCTCCCTATGTGCGCGCCGCGCTAACGCGGAGCGACCCCACGGGGTGAATGTCCGGCCCCATGTGCCCCGCACGACGTGGAGGACCAGATCCGTACCTGTGGTCTCGAATCCGGCGACAAGATCTTCTGCGTAACGACCAACGCCGCCTTCGCGCATCCGAGCATCGAGGAGGACCTTCACGGCTTGCCTACGGAAGACTCGATCGCGTTCTTCAATGCAAGTCCTGCTCGATCCCACGTGAACTCCGCTGCCACGCGGCCCCCCTGCTCCCTGAGGTTCTGAACCAGGTTCGTATCGTCAAGCAAGCGCGTGATCCCGTCGGCGATGTCGCGCGAGCTCAATGGGTCGACGAGAAGGGCGGCGCCACCGGCAACCTCCGCCTGTGCACCACGGTTGGAGGTAATGACAGGGGTGCCGGCCGCCATGGCTTCGATGATCGGGAGCCCGAACCCTTCGTAGAGCGAAGGGAAGAGGAGCATCCGCGCCTGACGGTAGAGCGTTCCGAGGTGCTCGTCATCGATGTATCCCAGCGTGCGCACTCCGGGTGTTCCGGCGGCGTCTCGTTGCAACTCTTCTGCACCTCGCCAACCCGGCCCCCCCACCACTACGAGCTCGGGAACATCGGGGCGCTCGGCTCGTACGAGGCGATAGGCCTCGAGGACGCGTTCGAGGTTCTTGCGTGGTTCGAACGTGCCAACGAAGAGAAGCTGTTCGCGTTGCTCGGGGGGGAGAGGAGGCGGTTGGGGAGCGCACCCGTTGGGCACGACGAATATCCGAGCCGGGTCGAACTCGAATCGCTCTGCTATCTCGTCTCGCACCGAATCCGACACTGTGACAATCCCGGCGGCGCTCCTCACGACGCGGGGGATCATGAGCCGCAGGTAGGCAAGGTTCCGAGGCTGGACCGACTCGGGGTGGGTGAGCCATGCCAGATCGTGGATCACCGGGATCCGTGCGTAGCGTCCGGGCCAAGTAACGAACCCGGGGCCGAGCATCACGTCGCTCGGCCCTGCGAACCGGTCAATCCGCGGCGCCAGGCCGAGCACGAGTGCTCGCCGGAAACCACGCTCCGGGAATCGCACGTTGTTGACAGTGACATTCGGGCCGAACTTGGAAGGGTCGATCGTTACTGGCTCCCGCGTCACGATCGTGAGCACGATCTCCCATGTCGGGGCGTGGTGGCTGAGCCCGCCGATCACTCCGGCCGTCCAGCGGCCCACGCCGGTGGGTCCCAATCCCGGCCCTATCGGAAGAAGAGAACGAGCGTCGGCGAGGATCCTCATCCGCGTATCCTGACCCAACGCTTCGAGTTCGGAGGGCATGTGGAACCACTTCTAGCGGCGGCGATCGGCTTTCTCGCGTCTATCGGGATCACTCCCTTGGCGGGCAAGCTGGCGCACCGCTTCGGTGTGCTCGACCACCCGGACTCCGGCCCGGAGCAGAGGAAGATGCATTCCGTCGCCACGCCGTATCTAGGCGGGGTGGCGATCTTCACCGGCCTTGCTGCCGGCGCGGTTTTTCTGCTGCTCGTCGGCCCCACCGAAACGGTGTTGACCAGCCGCCGCTTGCTGTTGGGGATCGGACTCGCGATCGCCGTTGGGATCGTGGGGTTGGTCGACGACATCAAACCTCTTCCGTCGGGGGTTCGACTCGCGGTTCAGATCGGAGCTGCACTGGGTGCATGGGCCGTGGGTTTCCGAGCTCAACCCACGGATGTGCTGGCTGTGAATTTCATATTGACGACCTTGTGGATCGTCGGGATCACGAACTCCTTCAACCTGCTCGACAACATGGATGGCCTTTCCTCGGGGTTGGCGGCCATTGCAGCGGGTTCGTTCGCGATCATGGGTGTGCTCGAAGGTCTGACGTTGATCCCGATAGTGGCGGGCGCGCTCGCCGGTGCGGCCTTCGGTTTCCTGGTGCATAACCGGCCACCCGCTCGTATCTTTATGGGCGATGCGGGGTCCTTGTTCCTCGGGTTCCTTCTTGCCGTCATTGGCATCGAACTGCGGTTCGACAATCTGGTCCAAGTCACGTTCCTTGTTCCGGTTGTCGTGCTTGGGCTGCCGATCTTCGACACCACCCTCGTGGTTCTCAGCAGGCTCCGCAGTCACCGGCCGATCGGCAAGGCGGCACGTGATCACGTTTCGCACAGGTTGATCGCCATCGGACTCCCGGTGAAGGAAGCGGTCCTACTCCTGTACTGGACGGCGATCTGCTTAGGGTGGCTCGGAATGATCATCTCCCGCGCAAACACTCAGGTTGGCTGGATGCTTCTCGTATTCGTCTTTGCTCTGGGCATCTTCTTCGGACGGTTGTTGTGGCAGGTCCCGACCGTTGCACCCGGAACCCTGGCAAAGAACCAGGCACGGCTGGACGCGCCGGTGTCGGTGGAGGCCCGACAGAAGGTGGCAGAGTAGGCGAGATGCGAAACCTGATCACCGGAGGAGCCGGATTCATCGGTTCCCACATCGCGCAACGCCTCCTCGACCGAGGTGATGAGGTCGTCGTGCTCGACAACCTCTCGACGGGAGCAGCCCAGAACATCGCAGGCTTTCGCTCGGACGAACGATTCGAGTTCGTTCACGGTTCGGTCCTCGACCAGATGTTGGTCGAGGAGCTCGTTTCCAGGGTCGACACTGTGGTGCACCTTGCCGCCGCCGTCGGAGTAAGGCTGATCGTCGAACAACCGCTCAAATCCTTGATCACGAACATCCGAGGATCCGAGAACGTCCTCGAAGCTGCATGGAAGCGCGGCGTGAGAACCCTCGTGACGTCCACGTCGGAGATCTACGGGAAGAACTCCTCGGTTCCGTTGTCCGAGACCCACGACCGCATCCTCGGCTCGCCTTCGATCGCCCGCTGGGCATACTCCACATCCAAGGCTGTGGACGAGATCCTCGGGCTCGCCTACCACCGCGAGAAGGGCCTGCCAACGGTCATCGTGCGTCTGTTCAACACCGTCGGACCGCGTCAGACGGGCCGTTACGGGATGGTGATCCCAACCCTTATCTCGCAGGCTCTGGACGGGGAGGACCTGACGGTGTTTGGCGACGGGAAACAGTCGCGGTGTTTCTGCTACGTGGATGACACAGTCGACGCTCTGATCTCCTTGCTAGACACGGCAGGCACCGAAGGCGAGATCTTCAACGTTGGCAATTCTGAGGAGGTAACGATCTCGGAGCTTGCGGAGAGGATCATCGACAGAACCGGATCGAGCTCGAAGGTTCGCTTCATCCCCTACGAGGAGGCCTACGAGCAGGGGTTCGAGGACATGGTTCGAAGGGTGCCCGATACCTCGAAGATCCAGAAGTGGATCGGATGGGAGCCACGTTTCAACCTCGACCAGATCTTGGATCGGATGGTCGCCTTCATCGCTTCCGCCCGGGAGATGGGCCCCGCGTAAGGCGGCCGGATCAGAGAAGCAGGGTTCTGAACCTCGCACTTCCTCTGACGCGACCGATCCGGAAGCCGACGCGGAACAACCATCTACCTTTTGTATCCCGGGAACGCAGCATGCGAGGAGCCGACCGGATCAAGCCTTTCCACGCCTGCCACCCCGCACGTACACCGCTGGGTTCTATCCCGTGGTTACGAAACTTCCGATAGAGCATCACGTCGGCTCGTCCGAACCGCATCGCCTGCCTGAAGACCCCCGCCAGGTCGTGTCTCATCCGGTAATGGACGACGGCATCCGGGACGAAGCAGAGTTTGTACGACTGAAGTTGCAGTCTCCAACACAGGTCGACCTCGGTCCCTCCGATGATGAAGCTCTCGTCCCATCCACCCACAGCGGATAACGCGTCCGCCCACACTGCCAAGTTTGCCGAGACGCCATAGGGAAGGAAGTTCAGAGTGACGGGAAGCCCGTCGGGCTGTGGGCCTACTCGCCACGCTCGTGCTTCTTCGGTGTTGAGGAGTTCGAGCTCGATCCGGCCCCCCAGCACATCGCAGTCACCCGATGCTTCCACGAGACGAGACAGCCATGTGGTACTTACCTGATCGTCTCCGTCACAGAAAGCGATGAGCTCTCCAGCGGAAGCCTTCACTCCGACGTTGCGTGCGTAGTTCGCTCCCTTTCGGCCCGACGCATCGATCACCGTCAGTCGGGAATCTGTTGCCGATCGCTGCTCGGCGATCCGTTTGCTCCCGTCCTGTGACCCGTTGTCGGCAACGATCACTTCGAAGGGGCTTTGGTAATCCTGGGCCAAGAGGGCGTCGAGTTGAGCCTCCAGCGTGTCATCGTTATTGAAGACGGGAACGACGACGCTGACCAGCTCCGGTACTCGCGGCCGGCCGGCCCGATTCCCTGTCCCGGTCACCGTTCCAGGAGTTCGTAGACAAGGATCGAAGCGACTTCCCGTGCTAACTCTTTCGCTTTCGTCTCGCGACTTCGATTGAGCTGTATGTAGGAGGCCGGGCTCGCATAGGCCTCGTCGAACCCCAGGTCGGCCGCCATCCGTTTGATCCGTTCCGAATGGAAGGGGTCGGATACGAACAACACCGAGTCGATCTGCTCCTGGCGAGCTATCGAGCGCGTTCGCTTAAGGCTTTGCAAGGTTGTTTCTCCACGGTCCTCTTCGAGGATGTCATCCGCAGGCAAACCCTGATCCTCGAGGTACATGCGCCCCGCTTCGGCTTCGGTGAATCGATCGCCGGGCCGTTTCCCGCCCGTAACGATGACTTGGTGCGAGAACGACTCTTGGTACAGATAGGCGGCCTGATCCAAACGAGCTTTGAAGACGGGGGAGGGGCGTCCGTCGTATTGGGCCGCGCCGAGAACCACTATCGCGTCGGCGCTGTGCAACTCATCTTGTCGCGATTGCTGCCATACCTGGAGGGCGACCCAGGTCGGGTACGCCAATAGGACGAGCGCGATAACGACAACGATCCGCAGCTTCCGCATGCTTCGATTCTGACGAACCGGGGCGCTTAAGGCTAGAAGCTGTCGTACAGGGCCGCTCGCTTAACTTCCTGGATCGCTTTGGTGACCTTTATCCCTCGTGGACAGGCGTCGGTGCAGTTGAATGCGGTCCGGCATTTGAAAGCACCGTCCTTCTGTGAGAGGACCTCGAGTCGTTGACGGGAGCCTTCATCTCGCGAGTCGAATATGAACCGGTGTGCGCTCACGATCGCGGCGGGACCCACGTATTCCTGGTCCGCCCAGAAGATCGGACACGACGTGGTACAGGCAGCGCACAGGATGCATTTTGTGGTGTCGTCGAAGCGCTCGCGCTCTTCCGGTGACTGGAGTCGTTCCCTCTCGGGCTCGATCCGTGAGTCGTCCGGTATCAGCCAGGGCATCACGGCTCGGTATCCGGCGAAGAAAGGCTCCATGTCGACGATCAGGTCTTTGATCAACGGGAGGCCACGGATCGGTTCGACGGTGATCGGCTCTGCGAGGTCCTTCACGAGGACTTTGCAAGCCAGCCCATTGATCCCGTTTATGAGCATCGCGTCCGAACCGCAGATGCCGTGCGCACACGAACGCCTCAGGGCAAGTGAAGGGTCCTGGTACCACTTGATCGTGTGGAGGCAGTCGAGCACGCGATCCATCGGCTCGACCTCGACCGTGTACGTCTCGAAGTGAGGGCCCTTGTCCTTCTCGGGATCGAAACGCTGCACCTTCAAGGTGACCTGTCTACCCATCAGTACTTCCTCTCCACGGGCTCGTATCTGCCCAGAACGACATCGCGGTACTCGAGTTCGGTGCCCCACTCGTCGCTTTTTGAGATGAACGAGTGCTTGAGCCAATGGTCGTCTTCACGCATCGTGTGGTCCTCGCGATAGTGCCCTCCACGGCTCTCCGTTCGAGCACGCGCCGACACGACCAGGGCTTCAGCCATGTCGAGCATGAACCCGAGCTCGAGGTGCTCGCAGATCTCTGTGTTGAAGACCTTGCTTCGGTCACGCACCCGTGTTTCGTCATAGCGCGCTCGAAGGCCGGTCAAGATCTGCTCCATCTCGGCGAGGGATTCTTCCGTTCGGACGACCGAGGCCTTGTCCATCATCTCGGTCTGCAGCTTCTCTCGGATGGGGGCGGTGAACTCGGGCCCCCCGCCCTCAAAGAGGGCCGCCAGTCGCTGCTCGGACTTCTCGTGGATGTCTTGAGGGATTGCCGGTAGGTCGTGGGTGGAGGCGTACTCGCCCATCGCTATGCCACCGCGGCGACCGAACACGACGATGTCGAGGAGCGAGTTGGTGCCCAGTCGGTTGGCGCCGTGGACCGAGACGCATGCGCACTCGCCCGCGGCGTACAGACCGGGAACTATGCCCTCGATGTGGTCGCTCCGCACCTCAGCATTCACGTTGGTCGGGATCCCGCCCATCGCGTAGTGGGCAGTGGGCACGATCGGAACCGGTTCTTTCACCGGATCGACATCGAGATAGGTGCGAGCGAACTCGGTGATGTCGGGGAGTTTCTTCTCGATCACCTCTTCGTCCACATCCGTGAGGTCGAGCAGGATGTAGTCCTTCTTGGGTCCTGCGCCCCGTCCCTCCCTGATCTCGAAGAACTCGGCTCTCGAGACCATGTCGCGCGGTGCGAGGTCTTTGATCGTCGGCGCATAGCGCTCCATGAAGCGTTCGCCGTCCGAGTTGCGCAGGATGGCTCCTTCTCCTCGGGCTGCCTCGGACAGCAGGATGCCGATCCCGTAGAGACCCGTCGGGTGGAACTGGAAGAACTCCATGTCTTCCAACGGCAAGCCGTTGCCGTACACGATGCCCGGACCGTCACCAGTCAAGGTGTGCGCGTTCGAAGTGATCTTGAAGATCTTGCCGTAGCCGCCGGTGGCGAACAGCACCGACTTTGATCGAAAGACGTGGAGCTCGCCGGTGGCAAGCTCGTAAGCGATTATCCCGGCGCATGTGCCCTCAACCATCAGTAGATCGAGGACGAAGAACTCATTGAAGAACTCGACTCCGGCTTTGTTGCATTGTTGGAACAGCGTCTGAAGGATCATGTGGCCCGTGCGGTCGGCTGCGTAGCAAGCTCGTTTGACCGGAGCTTCACCGTGGTTGCGCGTGTGCCCCCCGAACCGTCGTTGATCGATCCGTCCTTCTGGTGTCCGGTTGAATGGAAGGCCCATCCGCTCCAGGGAGAGAACCGAGTCAACGGCTTCCTTACACATGATGTCGACGGCGTCCTGGTCGGCTAGGAAGTCAGATCCTTTGACGGTGTCGAAGGCATGCCATTCCCACGAGTCGTCCTCGACGTTGGCGAGCGCGGCGCACATCCCGCCCTGGGCAGCCCCCGTGTGCGACCGCGTCGGGTACAGCTTCGATACGACCGCCGTCTTGACGCGGGTCCCTGCCTCCAGGGCCGCGCTCAGTCCGGCCCCACCGGCCCCCACGATGACCGCGTCGTAGTCGTGATAGCGGACGGTCATCAGTGCGCCGTCCCGTAAGTAGCGTCTTTGTCCAGAGCGGGCCTGCGCGGCGAGGGCAAGGCGCGAGGAGTCGAGCGCACTGGTAAGTGCGTGAGCGACGAGCAACGCTGCCATCGTCGATGCAGGGCCGTTCTGGTATGGCGGTTATTTGCGGGACGGTGCACTAGCCCCCCTTGACCGGATCGAAGGTGACCAGCACGGCGGTCCCCATCACCATCAGCACCGCGGTGAGCGTGTAGAGGAACGCTTTGACGGTCGTCCGGATGCCGGGGGAGTGGATGTAGTCGTCGATGATCACGCGCAGACCGTTCGTCCCGTGCAGCAGAGCGAGAAAGAGCATCAGCCAGTCGAACGTTTTCCATCCGACCGAGCTCCAGCGTTCAGACACGAAGGCGTAGTCGACGCGCTCGACGCCCTCGCCGACGAGATGCATCACGTATAGATGGATCAGAACGAGGAACAGCAGGACGATCCCGGAGATCCGCATGAAGAACCACGACCACACCTCGAACGACGAAGGACGTCGTTCGGCGGTGAAAGCTTTTGGTCGATGTTTGCGGTAGATCTCTTCGACTGTCGCCATGCGGGCGGAATCCTAATGGCAGCCGGGCCCGAATAGCATGGTCTGGTGAACCAAGAACGCCGAACAGATTCCGGCATCGAGATCCACCCCGTCTATGGCCCCGATTCGGTGGACATGGACGTGGCCACCGATCTCGGTTCCCCCGGCGCATCTCCATTCACGCGGGGCGTCTATCCGGACATGTACCGGAAGCGGCTATGGACGATGCGCCAGTACGCCGGCTTCGGCAGCGCCGAGGAAACGAACCAGCGGTTCCAATACCTTCTGAAGGCCGGGCAGACCGGGCTATCGGTAGCGTTCGATCTGCCTACCCAGATGGGCTACGACTCGGACCATCCGAAGGCTCAGGCCGAAGTGGGTCGCGTCGGTGTCGCGATCGACTCCCTCGCCGATATGGAACTGCTTCTCGAGGACATCCCGCTCGGGGATGTATCGACGTCGATGACGATCAATGCCACCGCCTCGATCCTGCTGTTGCTTTACGAGCTGGTCGCCGAGAAGCAGGGTGTCACCCCGGAACGGGTCAGCGGGACCACTCAGAACGACATACTCAAGGAGTACACCGCTCGCGGAACCTACATCTATCCACCGCGGCCCTCGATGCGGATCATCACGGATCTGTTCGCTTACTGCCGCGATCGCCTACCGAGGTGGAACACGATCTCGATCTCTGGCTACCACATGCGCGAAGCGGGAAGCACCGCCGTTCAAGAGGTGGCCTTCACGATCGCTGATGGGATCGCCTACGTGGACGCGGCCATCAAAGCGGGCCTGGACGTGGACGAGTTTGCACCGCGTCTTTCGTTCTTCTTCGCTTGTCACATGAATTTCTTCGAAGAGGTCGCCAAGTTCCGTGCTGCACGTCGCTTGTGGGCGGACGTGATGAAGGAACGGTTCAAAGCGCAGAACCCCAAGTCGATGATGCTGCGATTCCATACGCAAACCGGCGGGGCAACCCTCACGGCTCAGCAGCCCGAGAACAACATCGTCAGGACGGCTCTCGAAGCACTAGCAGCGGTTCTCGGGGGGACGCAGTCCTTGCACACGAACTCGTTCGATGAGGCACTCTCGCTACCATCGGAGAAGGCAGCGACGATCGCTCTTCGCACGCAACAGGTAATCGGTTACGAGTCGGGTGTGCCGGATTCAGCCGATCCGTTGGGTGGCTCCTGGATGGTCGAGTCCCTGACGAACAGCATCGAGGAACGCTCACGCGACTATCTGAAACAGATCGAGGACATGGGGGGTGCCGTGGAGGCCATCGAGGCCGGCTGGATGAAGAGAGAGATCGAGGAATCCGCATACCGCATCAATCAGGGCATCGAGTCGGGAGAGCGCGTCATCGTGGGCGTCAATCGATTCGAACAGGAAGCGGAGCCGGTTGAGATCCTCGCCATCGACCCCGAGCTTCAGAGTCGACAGATCGAGAGAACCCGCAAGGTGCGCAAGGAACGGGATCAGGCGGCTGTCGACGCTGCCCTCAAGCAGCTGGCCGAAGCGGCCAAGGGAGTTGACAACCTTCTCTACCCGATGCGCGCAGCACTAGCCGCCTATGCAACTCTGGGCGAGGTGTCCGACGTTCTCCGAGAAGAGTTCGGCGAGTATGAGCCAAGCGCTATCTGATGCCGGACAAGATCGCCATCATCGGCGGAACAGGCGACATCGGGTTTGCCCTTGCGAGCCGGTGGGCCGTTGCCGGCATCGAGGTGGTTATCGGATCGCGCGATCAGGGTCGGGCCGAAGAAGCCGCTCAACGGTTGCGAGGGATCGTGCCGGAGGCGAACGTCTCGGGGGCCGAGAACGCGGCCGCTGCGGCCGGTTCGGACGTTCTGTTGGTAGCGGTGCCGTTCTCCGGTCTGGTCCCTATCTACAAGTCCATCTCCGAACACATCCGTGAGGATGCGATCGTCATCGATTCGACGGTGCCCGTGGAAGCCTCGCTCGGCGGTAAGGCAACGCACGTGTTCGGGGTTTGGGAAGGTTCCGCTGCACAACTCGGTCTAGCGTTTCTCCCCAAGGGAACCAAGATGTGCGGCGCGTTCCACACTCTGTCCGCCTCAGCTGTTGCGGACCTCTCACGTTCGTTGCAAGGTGACGTGCTCACGTGCGGCAGCAAGGCGGGAAAGGCGGTCGTGCGCGAACTGGTCGAGGTGATCCCCGATCTTCGATATGTGGATGCGGGACCGTTGGAGAACGCAAGGATCATCGAGCCCATAACCGCACTGTTGATCGGGATCAACAGTCGCTACGGGATCCACGACGCGGGCATCCAGATCACGGGCCTGCCGGAGTCGTAGCGCTAGAAAGTGATGCGGACCGTTTCGCCGGGTCCGAGATTCGACAGCGCGTCGAATCGGGTGCATTGGGTCACCATGGCTCCACTCATCAACATCGCTCCGAATGTGCCCTTACTAACGACATGCTCTCCGAAGATGTCCCCTTTGGCTCTGGCGATGAGTAGGAGTCCGCCGCCGTGGCCCTCGCGTGGCTCCTCGTCATCGGAGCTGATGCAGCCTTCGCCGGCTTGGTAGAGCCCCCAGTCGTTCCCCGTCCAGTGAACACGGAACGTCTCGCCTTTGCGTTTCAGCTCTAGCTCGGCCTCTTCCATCACAGGATCCATCGTGAAGTTATCGGAAGCGGTGCCTTGGGCCCAACCGGTGAAGGTGCAAGACGTGCTTGTGCCGAATTTGTCCTTCTCTCGCACGCAGCGGCCTTTACCAATGCTGGCGGAATCCCAGGAAAAATCGCCGTCGCCATCAGGCTCATCCAGATGCGCGGACGCGTAGTAACCGGTGAAGTGGTTCTTGACCCCGGTGGCGACCAGCCAGATGGCATCGGCTCCTTGCTGCCGCTTGACCGCTAAGGGGGCCGCACCGGTCGGTGCCGGCGCAAGCAAGGCGAGTAGCACTACCGCGATCGCCATAGGTCTCATAGGTGAAGGGTTCTCCGCTCCGGGTCGGGACCCCTGCCTGTCATCCTCTTAAGCGTGCTCAAGAGGACGGCTGTAGCGGCGCTGCTGGGTATCGCCCTGGGGTTGGCGGCCCGTCTAGTCGACGACCTTGCCCTCAGATGGGTCGGCAACGTGGGTGCACTCTGGTTCTTGATCGCCTTCGTCGTGGGGAGGTTGTCGCGGCGTCGCGCCTACGGCGCGCGGTTGGGGGCCGCGTGTCTGGCCACGGCGGCGTTCACCTATTACCTCTGGAGAGTCGTGGTCGATGGGACGATCTCGACCGGCTACCTAGTGACCGTCGGGGTGTTCTGGTTCGTGGCGGCCTTCGTTTCGGGAGCGATCGCGGGCTGGTTCGGTGCACGAAGCCATCGGTCGGTACATCTGTGGGGGATCCCCGCCGGAGTGTTCGTGGGCGAGGCCATCAGCGTCGCCATCTTGTCGAAACGTTGGATCCAAGTCGCCGCCGAACTATGTGTCGCGATTGTGTGTTTCGCTGCGGCTCGCCGAGCACCCAGGACCGCCCTAACGGTGATGCTCTTCTCAGCGATCCCCACCTTCGTGATCGCTTTGATCTATCGGAGTTTCCTCGCCTAGAGCTTCGGCTACCGCTGCAGCGAACCCCCCTGGGTTGTCAAACATCATCGAGTGCCCTGCGTCCGGAACTACGATCCTCCGAATTCCGCGTTCATCGAGCCCGTCTCCAACCTCTCCCGAAGGTAAAGGCGGTGATTCATTCAGGGATCGGTCGCCTGCGATGAATAGGCGGGGTAGACGCAATGAAAGAAGACGCTCCCGGATCGTCGGCTGCGTGTTGGCGACTAGTGAGACGGAGGTCCGATGAACTGCCATCGGAGCCGCTTTCTCCATCATCTGTCTTGGGATCCCCACAAACCCGGATAGGTCCTCTGCGAACCCGTGCGAGACGTAGTCCTCCTCGGATCGACGGGCTACGGGCAAACTCATGCCGCCCCCGCCCGGGTCGAGGTTGGCCTCGATCAACACGATCTTGTTGACGCGATCCGTCAACGCTTCGGCCACTAGAACGGCGATTGCGCCCCCGAGGCTGTGGCCGACGACTTTGAATCCATCGAGCTGCAACGAACGCAACAGCTCGATCACAGTGGACGCGTGATCCTCGATCGTGTACCCGAACTCTGGCGGCCTTTCGCTATTTCCGAAACCCAAGAGGTCGGGCCTTACCGTCCGGTGTCCCTTCAGCCGGTAGTCATTGATAACTCCTGTGAATGTCTGTGACGAAGCTGCCAAACCGTGGATGAAGACGGTCGCGGGGTCGGCCCCCGGCCGGTCGTCGAACCACATCTCTGCATCAACAGTTCGAAGCGGGTAGAAAGTCAACGATCGCGGCTTGCTATTCACCCAAGATTTTGATCACGAGTCTCTTGTTCCGCTTACCGTCGAATTCTGCATAGAAGATCGCTTGCCACGGTCCCAGATCCAGTTTCCCGTCCGTAACGGGGATCACGACCTGGTGGTGCACGAGCATGTTCTTCAGGTGCGCGTCACCGTTGTCTTCGCCCCCGCGGTGGTGGCGGTAGTCGCCCGGATCGGGAAGAAGCGCTCCCGCGACCCGATTCGCCGGCTCTTTCCATGAGGGCGGGGCCAACTTGTCCAGCCATTCCATAGCGTCCGCTTGGATGCCCGGTTCGTCGTCGTTCACCCACACCCCGGCGGTGATGTGCATCGCCGAGACGAGGGCCATGCCTTCGGAAACGCCGGACTCATCGACGGCCGTCTGAACGTCTTCGGTGATGCGGACGAACTCTCGTCGCTCGGCCGTGTTGAAGGTCTTGTAAACGGTGTGAGCAGTCACGGAGGGATTCTCGCATCGGGGCTTGCACCTCACGTTACGTGAGGGTCTAGCGTGTATCCCGGTGATCACCAAGCACAAGGAGCAGAGAAAGGTCGGCGAGCTTGCCGCAGAGACGGGTCTCACCGTCCGAACGCTGCATCACTACGACGAGATCGGGCTTCTGGTCCCGTCGGAGCGGAGCAGCTCCGGACACCGCCTCTATGGCGAGGACGATGTACGCCGTCTCTACCGGATCGTGGCCCTCAGGCAGATAGGTCTTTCCCTCGAGGAGGTGAGGACCAGTCTCGGTGAGGGGTCGGATCCGCGGGAGACACTGCAACGTCATCTCGGCGAGATCGAGCGACGCATCGATCTGCACGAACGTCTGCGGGCGCGAGTGCAAGGGATATTGACGGCGCTCGATGGAGCAGGGGAGCCGACCCCGGAGCAATTCGTCGAGATATTGGAGGTGATGACGAGGATGGAGAAGTACTACACGCCGGAGCAGCTGGCTCAACTCGAGCAGCGTCGAAACGATCTCGGTGATGAAGGGATGGCCAAAGCACAGCAAGACTGGGCCGACCTGATCGCTGAGGTCGAAGCCGAACGAGTCGCAGGTACCGATCCGACAGATCCCAAGTTGCAGGATCTCGTCCGTCGGTGGAACGCCCTTATCGAAGCTTTCACGGGCGGCGACCCGGGCATCCGTCAATCGCTACAGAAGATGTACGACACGGAAGGTCCCGAGACAGCTTCACGAGGCGCGGTCAACGCCGAAGCGATGGCTTACATGCAGCAGGTACTGCAGGCCGGCAATTAGCAGCTCGTTGGCTCCATAGACTTCGGTCTATGGAGCTCGAGCGCGTTGCATTCGTTCTTCTCAAGCGTCCTGAAGACGCTATCGACTATCCCGAGGACGAGCTGGAGCGCATCCAGGAAGCGCACCTCTCCTACATGGATGGCCTGCGACAGCGCGGTCTTCTGTTGACCAATGGTCCGTTCGATGGGCAGTCCACTGAGAGCCTGAGAGGGATCTGTCTCTACGCAACGTCCGTCGAAGAAGCTCGTTCGCTCGCCGAGGACGATCCCGCGGTGAAGGCCGGCCGTCTAGAGGTGGAAGCCTTTACGTGGCTCTATCCAGCAGGAACCGTTTCGTTCAGCGGATGACCGCGAGTGTGGCTCCGGTTTCAACCGATTGACCGGCTTCGACGTTCAGCTCAGCCACTGATCCGTCAGTGTGCGCAAGGATCGAGTTCTCCATCTTCATGGCCTCGAGGACGCAGACGACCTCGCCGGCTTTCACTTCCTGACCCTTTTCGACGAGAACCTTGACGATCGTTCCTTGCATCGGCGCCGTTAGAGCTTCGCTACCACCTCCGCCGACCGCAGCAGCGCGCTCGGGGGGTTTGGGTTTCTTCGGTTGTACCGTGGTCTCCAGGTGCTCGCGCATCGTGACGTCGAATCGTTTCCCATCGACTTCAACCGAAAGTCGTCGCTGGGCGACCTCGGGTTCGCCTGCCTTGGGCTTGCGGACAACGGGTTGTTTGAGCACTGAAAGGTCCATCTCGCGCTCGACAGTGCCGGTGTGATAGTCGCCGGTGATGAATCTGTTGTCGGCCAACATCAATCGGTGGAAGGGGATCGCCGTCTTGATCCCCTCGATCTCGTACTCCGACAGGGCACGCAGCATGCGCGTACGTGCCTCTTCCCGGTTGTACCCGTAGGTGATGAGCTTCGAGATCAAGGGGTCATAAGCCTGCGGGATCGTGTAGTTCGCCTCGGCCCCCGAATCCACTCGCACTCCGGGCCCCGATGGTTCCCGATAGTTGCCGATGTGTCCGGGGGCCGGCATGAAGTTCTTCCCCGGGTCCTCGGCGTTCACGCGGCACTCGATCGCGTGGCCGCGCAGCTCGATGTCGTCCTGCGAGAAGTCGAGTCCCTCATCGGCTGCGACCAGAAGTTGAGCTTTGACGAGGTCCAGACCGGTCACCAGCTCGGTGACTGGGTGCTCGACCTGGAGCCGAGTATTCATCTCGAGGAAGTAGAAGGTCTTCCCGTCGGAGTCGAGTAGGAACTCGCAGGTTCCGGCGTTCTTGTAGCCGACTTGTTTCGACACTTTGGCGGCTGCTTCCATGATGGCTTCGCGCACCTGCGGTTCCAGCGCCGGCGAAGGCGACTCCTCGATCAGTTTCTGATGCCGCCGCTGAAGTGAGCAGTCGCGTTCGGGGAACGAGAGGACCGCGCCGCTCGCGTCGCCCAGCACCTGTACCTCGATGTGGCGCGGCCGCTGCAGGTACCGCTCGAGGTAGACGTCGGCCGACGAGAAATAGGCTTCGGCCTCGCGAGCGGCCCCCGCGAGAGCGTCTTCGATGTCTTTCTCTTCCTCGACCACCCGGAAGCCTTTGCCACCACCACCTGCCGACGCCTTGATGGCGAGCGGGAGCCCGTGATCGCGAACGAAGGCCATCACTTCCTCGACGGTCGTTATGGGCTCGGGTGTGCCGGGAACGGTTGCTACGCCGGCGTCGGCAGCCGCATGTCGGGCGGCGGTCTTGTCGCCCATGGAATCGATGATGTCGGGGGCCGGGCCGACCCAGATCAGCCCGGCATCGATAACGGCCCGGGCGAACTCGGCGTTCTCGGCGAGGAAGCCGTATCCCGGATGGACGGCTTGGGCCCCCGAGCGTTTCGCGGCCTCGAGGATCGCGGGGATCTTGAGGTAGGACTCGGACGCGGGACCGGCGCCGACATTGAACGATTCGTCGGCGTATCTGGTGTGCACCGCTTCGGCGTCGAGGTCCGAATAAACCGCGACGGTCTGGATATCAAGATCGCGGCAGCCGCGCATCACCCGCACGGCGATCTCTCCACGATTGGCTACCAAGAGCTTCTTGAACAAGGGTGTCCTTTCGTTTTCAGACCCCCTCCTATCCTACGTTTGCTATGGCAGATGACCTCGATGCGGCCCTCATCGAAGAAACGCTGCGCGGCCGGTTCGGGAAGCCGTTCCGGTACTTCGACGAGATCGGCTCCACGAACACCGAAGCATTGGCTTGGGCCGCCGAAGGAGCCTCCGAAGGAGCACTGGTGGTTGCCGATCACCAGACGGCCGGGCGGGGTCGCTGGGGTCGTTCGTGGTTCTCGGCCCCCGGAACCCTTCTGCAGTTCTCCCTAGTTCTTCGCCCGGACATGCCGCTGGATCGGTCGGGGCTCCTGACCACGGCTCTCGGGGTCGCGTGTGCGGACGTGGTCGAAACACTGAGCGGGATACCCACCAACGTGAAATGGCCGAACGATGTGATGGTGAGACGTCGCAAACTGGCGGGCATCCTCGTGGAGAGTCGCGTCACGGGTGCACGGATCGATGCAGCGATCGCGGGCATCGGGATCAACGTTTCTTGGGAGCGAGAACTAGCCCCTGAGGAGATCGCAGATCGTGCAACGAGCATCGTTTCGGAGACCGGAGGAACCTTCCCGGTGCGCGTCGAGCTGATGGCGCGTATCCTGGCGTCCTTCGAGTCCCTCTACGCAGCAGTTCTCGACCCGGAACGCTCGACCACCGTCATCGACCGAGCCACAGCTCGCTCCGAGGTGTTGGGCCGGGACGTCACGGTCCGGTTCTCCGATGGTCGAACGGTGCAGGGGACGGCCACGCGACTGCTCCCCAACGGGGCACTGGAACTGGACATAGACGGGCGCCTCGAGTCCCTGCACGTCGCGGAGATAGAGCAGTTGCGCTCTGACTAACCTCCAATCGAGCGCTAGACGGCCTTATCCTGTGCTTTGGGCGATGGCCGAGCCCATCGCCTTTCGTGAAGCCTGCAAGGGCAAGGAGGACCGGGTGCAGATCTCATATATCTCCCATCTGGCCTGAGTGGCCGAACAAGAGGAGCGGCTGCGGGTCGCGCGGCTGAGAGCGAGTAGAGGTGCTCGGAGTGGACGAGCCCTTGACCTTGTTCGGGCGCGCTTCAGGCGGCCGCGGCTTCATTCCGCTGAGAAGCTCATCGAGGAGCCGCTGACATGACGTCGGGCAAGCTCGGGGACGTCGGCGAGATATCGGAGCGCACCAAACGGGGCGGCGCCGAGAAATATCACGAGAAGCTGGCACAGCAGGGGAAGTTGTTCGTTCGGGACCGACTGGCTCTGTTGCTCGATTCGGCAGACGAGTTCGTCGAGGACGGCCTGCTCGTCAATGCTCTGGCGGGCGATCTGCCGGCCGATGGAGTCGTAACGGGGATCGGCAAGGTCAACGGCCTCGAGGTTGCCGTCATGGCGAACGATCCCACCGTCAAAGCCGGGTCGTGGGGCGCCCGGACCGTCGAGAAAATCATCCGGATCATTGAGTTGGCGCGGAAACACGAGCACCCGCTCGTTTACCTCGTGGACTCCGCGGGGGCGCGGATCACGGATCAGGTCGACCTCTTTCCCGGGCGCCGGGGGGCCGGCAAGATCTTCTACAACCAGGTGCAATCGTCGGGCCGCATCCCTCAGGTCTGTTGTCTCTTCGGACCGTCCGCCGCCGGTGGCGCTTACATCCCGGCGTTCTGCGACGTCGTGTTCATGGTCGACGGCAATGCTTCGATGTATCTCGGATCACCCCGCATGGCAGAGGAAGTGATCGGCGAGACGGTCACGCTCGAGGAGATGGGTGGAGCCCGGATGCACTGCGAGGTCTCCGGTTGTGGCGATCTCCGCGTCGAAGACGACAAGGCCGCGATCGAGGCCGCCAAGGCCTACCTCGCTTTCTTCGGACGTTCTTACAAACACGACCCTCCCAGGATCGAGGGACGCAGG
>DASQLQ010000032.1:0-21329 GCA_035629935.1 Actinomycetota bacterium | reverse complement strand
GAGCTCTAGCGCGTCCGGAGCGAATCCTGGGTACAGGAACTCGCCGTCGTCGCCGTGCCATCCCATGTCGGCGGGGTGGTTGATCTGGAAAGCACCACCGTCTTCATGCAGCAACTGCGCGGCGTAGACGGGGTCGTTGTGATCGTCGTAGACGTGGGTGGCGCCGTGCATCTGCGCATGACCACTGAAGGAGTTCTCGTAGTCGGGGACCCAAACGAGCGGGTCGCCGCCGGGGATCTGGTCCTGGCGGCCCCAGCCGGACTCGTACGGGTGGACACCGGAGGCCTCGTCGTGGCGATGCTCGAAGCCGTCCATGTTGTTGTGGTCGGTGATGGCGATGAAGTCGAGGTCGCGTGACTCGGCGATGGCGCCTTGCTGACCGGGCGTCCAACCCAACGTGTAGAACTCATCGGGGCCGGTGCCCTCGTCGTCGGGGCCGCCGTAAGTGTCGTGCGAGTAGACGGTGTGGACGTGGAAGTCCCCGGCCAACCATTCGCAAGCCGGCTCCTCGGCTCTCGCCGCCAGTGGCAGCGAGAGCGCGAGCAGCGCAAGTGATATCGCTAGAACTACGACTCGTCGCATGACTACCTGCCTAAAGGGAGCCGAGTGCTTCGAAGGTCTGCTCGAGAGCGTGATCCCCGAGGCAGGCATCGATCGAGTATGCGTCTTCGTACTCCGACAGAGGCCCGTTCACGAACCCGACGCCCTGACGACCGACGTGATCCGTCTCGAAGCTCTGCATGATGTAGCCGATCCCGTCGTTGACGAGCGACAGCGGGAAGGTGATGCCAGTGATGTTCGACTCCTTGATTGTGTTGGTGTAGTTGGAGAACAGCTCGCCCGGCCCACCGGTGATCAGCAGGCCACCGTTGACGGGCCCGATCCTCGCGGCAGAGACGGACGTGTTGACCGTCAGAGGCGAGGCGGAGTTGCACCGCTTGTGGGGAAGACGGGAAGCGTCCGGTCCCAAGCTGTCCTTCCCGATGCTGACTGCAGAGGGACGGTGCTCCATGGGCCGGTCGAACACGCCGGCCGCTCCACCCGGACCGAGAGCTGCGTTGGTAGCGGGGTTGTCGAAGGTGCGCTGAACCGTCCGGACGTCGATCGTGCCGTCACCGGCGGTGACCTGTGCTCCGGCCCCCACGTCGGGGAGAAGGCTCACGAGGTCCTTACCGAGCTGAGCTCGGGAGTAAGCGCTGCTGATGTTTCCAAAACCGGTCTGGAAGAAGAGCCCGATCCCACCGAAGCGCTCCTCGGCACGCTTGGCGAACACTCCCGCCAGGTCGGCGTAGCCGGTGCCGCCCGCGCTATTGGTTGGGTGGGCCGCATAGGTACCGATCGTTGCCACGACACCTTTGGTGTTCGGTTGCGGAGTGCAGATAGGCGTCGGCGAGGGCGGGGGAGTCGGAGTCGGGGTCGAACCCGGCCTCTTCGGACCCTTGGTTTTGGTTGGTGAGGGGGTTGGTGTGGGTGTCGGCGACGGCGTCGTGCAGATTGGAGGTGCCGGGGTCTCGCTCACGAAACGCATCCACGTCTCGCCCGCCTCTTCCGCTGCGCGGTAGTGGCCGCGACGGTGGTTGTTGCCGCCCCGGAAGAGGATCTCCCCGGCCTCGATGTACGAGGGACGCATCGAATCGACCGCGTCGTACACGGCCTTGCGGATCGCATCCTCGACCTGCTGCATGTACCAGCGGGGAACTCCACCCCAGGCACCGATGAAGTCGGGTGATGCGTGAGCGTGTGACGAAGCGAGGAAGAAGCTCGACGGCTCGATCCCGAACTGACCGGGCTCGGCTGGCGAACCCTTCTCGAGACCTGCTTGGTCGCTGACGGGACCAGACACTTGACCGGGCACTTGCGCGGGGACCTGGCCGGGCACGGCCTGCTTGTAGCCGTACTTCTCCGCCATGGAGATACCGAGGTCGCGGAAGCCACAGTCCTGCGTGTACTTGTTAGCGCCGGGGCCATCACCGTCGAAGTCCGACTTGTGGGTGTCAACGGTGTTGCACATGTTGGCGTACTTGGCGAAGTAGTAGGCGCCGTCCAGAATCATCAAAACGACGGTGTCGTCTCCGTCGCTGACGGCGGTGGCGCGAGCCCACATCCCGTACTCCTCGTCGAACTTCGTGATCGCGTTGGCAGGGCCGATGTCGAACCCACCCGCGTAGATGCAGTTGGTGTTCTCGTTGAAACGAACGCGGAAGTCAGTTGCGTGAGCCGGCTCGGTCTCGTGAGGGGCGGCGAATGTTTCGCAGTGACCCTGATCCTTCTCCCATGTGCCGCTGTACTTCTCGGGGTTGGGAGCGATGTTGACCTTGGCAGCGCCGGCGTAGACTTGGTTCGTGCTCAGGGGCTGGTCGGTGCCTGCGGCTGCAGCGGCTTGCGAGCCTCCGCCGTCGGACCCAGCCGCGGCCAACCAGTTGCCGTCCTGGCCGCTCGAGGATCCAGCAGCTCCGGTTACGTCGTTAACGGGAACAAGTCCGGTACCGGCCCACGCGACGCTTACGGAAAGCAAGCCGACGATGAGCGAGCCGAGGAGTTTCCTGAGTGTCGCTCTGCGGCGGACCGCAGGGGAGGAGCCGGGGGCGTCGTTCCAGTTGAAGGCCATCGAACGTTCTCCTTAAGAGGTGGGTTGTCGGAGAAGTTCTCTGCGCTAGGGGTTAGTCCTGCACCCTTTTGGGTATCCGGCACGCGAAAGAGCCCCGACTTTTCGCCGGGGCTCTACATATGTCGTGTATGTCCTTTTTAGAGACTGCCGAGGAGTCCGAGCGTGTGCTCCAAGGTTGCATCCCCGAAGCAATGATCGATCGAGTAAGCGTCCTCGTACTCGCTTAGACCAACGGGTCCGGCCTTCCCGACGAACCCAACTGCTTGCCGGCCCACGTGGTCGGTCTCGAAGCTCTGAACGATGTAACCGAGACCGTCGTTGACCAGACCGAGAGCAAGCGTGATCCCGTTGGGGTTGCGCTCCTCGATGGTGTTCGAAAGGTTAGAGAACAGCTCACCCGGCCCCCCCGTGATCCACAACGAGCCGATCTTCAACGCGCTCACCGACGTGCGGACCGATGTGGGTGATGCCGAACGGCACTTCTTGTTTTCCTCGCCACCCTTGCCGACACTGACCGATGCGGGGGCCTGGTTGAACGGACGGTCGAAGAAACCGGCCGCTCCCAGAGCGCTGAGGGCCGAGTTCGTCGCGGGCTGATCCCAGAATGTCCGACCGACCCTGAGGTCCGGCTCGGTGATCTGACTACCGGCTTTCAGCGGCGGGATCAGCGACGCGAGTCCGTCGCCCATCTCGACCTTGCTCCCGCGCGGCGACACGTTGCCAAGTCCCGTCTGCAGGAACATGCCCACTCCGCCGAAACGGCCCTCGACGCTCTTTGCGAAAACTGCCGGGAAGTCGGCGTCCCCGATACCGCTGCTCTCGTCCGCAGTAACCGGGTGTGCGGCGAATGCACCGACCGTGGCGATCGCCTGCCCCGGCGATCCGGGCTCGCATACCGGCGTAGGTACAGGCGCCGGAGACGGAGGCGGTCGCTTCGGACCCTTGGTCTTCGAAGGTGAGGGTGAGGGGGTCGGGGTGGTGCAAACCTCGGGTCGCTCGCTGTCGGCGTCGATGAGGCGGAACCACGACATGTTGTCGTCCTCGGCGGAGCGATAGAAGTCGCGGCGTTCGGCATTGCGGGCCCGAACGATCTCTTCACCAACCTCGAGAACGGCCGGCTGCATGGCATCGAGAGCAGCCGTGGCCGATGCCTTCAGTGAGTCGGTTGCTTGCTGCATGTACCAGGGAGGAACGCCACCCCAGCCCCCGATGAAGTCGGGCGACGTGTGACTGTGAGTCGAAGCGAAGATGAAGCTCTCTTCCGGAAGTTTGGTTTCCTCGGCGAGTTGTTTCGTTAGGTCGATGAACCCGCAGCCGTCGCACATGTTGTTGTAGTGGGCTTCCCAGTAGACGGCATCGATCAGAGTGAGTACGACGGTTTCGCTGCCGTCGCTCATCGCGATCGACCTAGTCCAAAGGCCGTAGTTGCCGTGCGTGCTCTCGGCACCCTCCCAAGCGGGGTCGTCATTGTCGTCCCACTTGGTGATGGGGAACATCGGTCCCAGCCCGTAACCGCCCATGTAGATGCAGTTCGAGTGCTCGTTCCACCTGACGCGGAAATCGGAAACGTGGGTCTCGTTGTGGATGTTGTTCTCGACGACTCCTTGTGCGTAGCCGGGATACTCCTGGTAGTTCTCTTCGTCGGGTGTTTCGCTCGGGGCGGTCGTGCAGTGGTCCCGTTGCCATTCGGCACCGGGGAAGTCTGCTTTGTAGTCGTCCGGGCGGGGGAGGAGCGAGACCTTAGCGGCCCCCGCGTAGATCTGGCCCGCCTGTAGGGGCTCGAGTGCTGCAGCGTTACTCGAGTCTTCCTCGGCGCCGGAACCGCTTTGCTCCAGCCCGACGAAACCGGCGCCGGATGATGTCCCGTCCTCGATCAGGTCCCTGACGGGGACTAGACCGTTACCGGCCCAGGCGACGCCCAGACACAGAACGCCCACGAGGAACGACACGATCACCTTGCGAGCCGTTTGGCGACGGGCGACCGGCGTGCCCGGTGGTGCGTTCCATCTCCAGGACATCGCTAACTCCTTGATCTATCGGATCGAATGAGGGTTACGCGTTAACCAGGCTGCAGCCGCTCGAATCGGCAGAGGCGCCGTCGGCGAAGTTCGCGCTGGCTTCCCAGCAGATCCAGGTGTCAACGCGCCAGTGGTCCTCGCCACCCTGAAGACCGGTCTCGTGGCCCCACGTTGTGGCGACCGGGCCGGAGCTCGAAACGGCGGGTGCGTCACTGTTCCAGCCGTAGGGACGGAATTGCATCTGGCACTTGTTGATCTCGGTGGAGGTTGCGGCTCCAACGCCAACGGCGGAGCAAGTGAAGGCGATCTCGAGCCCTGCATCGACCTGTCGAACGTCGACGACGACGGACCCGGCGGGTGCGGGTGCTGCAGAAACGGGAGCAGCGAAAACGCCGGCGAGGGCGAGTACCGCAGCGCTGTTAGCTATGACTTTGGTCCAAGTTTTAGTCAAACCATCCACCTCCAGAGGACTTGGTCTGCCGCGGATGGCAGAGCAAGGGAGTTTTTCGCCAAGCAAGTCCTGGAGTCCTTCCGGGGTCAACAAGAAAAGCCCCGGCCGTTTGGGGGCCGGGGCTTGTTGTTTTGGTACTGGTGTTCTCGAGGTCTTAGCGGAAGAGACCGTTCGTCGAAAGGATCAGGTCGGCCGCTCCATCGAGCTCGAGATCGTGATGGTCGACGTCCTCGAGCTGGTGCATCCACTCTCGACCTTTGTCGCTCAAGTGCGGGTCATCGTTGCTCGTGATGAGCCCCGCCTCGACGAGCTCGGCCATGACCATGCTCATTTTGTGGCTCCTTTCGGTTGGCTTGCTCATCGGAGCTCCTCTCATTGATGGGATTCCGAATCTCATTCCTTCGACTCAGAAGGTAGCCAAGAGTTACTTGACCCGCAGGTCCAGTAAGGGGGCCGAGACGATTTTTGACATATCGGGCAGAATCGCCGGTGGGCAGACCTCGATAAGAGGTGGCGAATGCAGGCAGATGATCGAGCGGCACGAATGGGCCCTGTGAAGGCCTTCATAATCCTGGTCGGTGTGGTCGGAGCGGTCGTTGCGGTCGCCTCCCTGACCAGACAGACCGATGCGACCAGTGCCCCTGCCCCCACACCATCAATAGCAACCCCGGACTACTCCCTAACCAACGCCGAAGCCCTAGCCCGCTTCCAAGAACTCCACGAGACCTTGAGGCGAGCATCCAAGGAGCGATCACTCGAGATTGCCGACTCGATTCTCACTCCAGATAGCCCACTTCAAGAGGTGGCTAGGAGGGATACGCAGCAACTCATCAGTGATGGCGTTCTGGACAAGAGCATATTTGAAACCGTGAACGTCCAGGTTGTTTCGAATACGGATGCCGAGATCATGGTGGAGCAACGTGTGATCATTCGTCCTCACTTCGTCAAGGAGGCCACCGGCAAGAATGTCGGGGGAAACCTGGACGTCATCCTCGACGTTGATTGGACGCTCCGACGACTGACGGACCGATGGCTTCTGCATGATGCCGTTGTGACCTCCAGGGAGAAATTGAAGTGATCCAGCGTTTGGCCGTGGCGACACTTGGTGTTCTCCTGATGGTTGTCCCCGGTTATTCGCTAGCTCGGGAAAAAGAGAGGGAGTACGGCTTCATCATGCGTGATGGAGCTGGTGTGGGAGCGGCCGTTACATACAGGAGTGAACAAGCCCCCAAGAGCCTTGCTCAGGGAACTCAGTCTGAATCTAGCTCCGTGATCCCGAGCGATTCTGGGGAGCCGACGTTGATTGCTAATCGGTGTACTGGGCTTACTTCGGCTAACTCGTTCTCCCAGTTCTCTAACTCGACTACTTGCACCTCGTTCGCTGCGCCGGCGCCTCCGACGATCGCGGCCCCCAACAACGTGCGACCGCGGCGAACGTCGCCCGAGGAGATCGCCACGGCACTCGCTCAACGTTCGATCGCACTCGCACCTCGGCCCCGACTCCGGGCAGCGCCGTCGGGCGTCGGTCTCACCGGCCTCGACTCGTTCTTTTGGTTGGCCGAGGAACCGCGACCGATCAGCGCATCGGCCGGTGTCGTTACCGCCGAAGCCCGGCCCTCGCAATACGCATGGGATTTCGACGACGGCGACCAGAAGACGACCAGCAACTCGGGCCGCCGTTGGACCGCGAGACGCGACGGCAACATCTCGCACATGTACGAGTCGCGCGGCTCCTACAGGGTTTCGGTCGACGTCATATGGCAGGCGCGCTGGCGGATCGGAGCCGGGCCGTGGCAACCACTGGGCTACTTCACGACCTCGGACTCAACCGACTACCCCGTGCGCCAGGTTGTGGCGCTGCTCGTCAAACCCCGCTAGAGGCTAGGAACCCGGCTGCTGGAACATCCCTTGCATCTGCATGGCGAACATCATGTCGCCCTGCAGTTTCATCTTGCCGGTCATGAATAGCTGCGTGCCGTCGGCCTGACCGAAGATCAGTCGCACGAAGTCCACGAGGTTGAGCTTCAAAGTCAGCCGCGGGTCCGTTGCCGCCCCTTTCGCGGTCTTGCAGGCCCCGTCCGCGATCTGCACCGAGTAGGTCTTCGCGCCCTCTTCGGTATCGATGTCGTACTGAAGAGCCGAGTTGACGCCCGCGGCCTTAGCCGGGACGAATGCCTCCTGCATCCCCTGGAAGATCTGGTCGAGGGTCGTGTCGATGCCCATCGCCTTGATCGATTCCTTGAGCTCGTCGTCGGACATGCCCTTGATCGCTTCTGCTAGCTGCTCCGGGTCCACTTGCTGCTGTTGGTCGGACATCGCTCCTCCTTGATAGGTCGGCGCCCAAATCTAGTCGCGCTCGGTGACCCTCGTCACAGGCCCCGCTGGCCGCACGGCGTAGCGTCCCCGGATGCACCGGCTCCCTGCTCTCCTCGCCGTCCTTGTACTGGCAGCGAGTTGCAGCTCGCATCAGGTCGATCTCACGATCCAGGCGCCGGCGACCTTCGCCACCGAACCCGGTGGATCCGAGGAAGCGCGTATCACCCGTGTGGTCGACGGCGACACGATCGAAGTCGAGATCATCAGCCGCACACCTGGGCCCGGTGCCGGAGAGGCCCAGATCGGCCCCATCTACGACGTCCGCCTGATCGGCATCGATACTCCCGAGTCGGTGGATCCGAACTCTCCCATCGAGTGTTTCGGCAAGGAAGCGTCCGCCGCGGCGAGAGCACTACTCGACGGCCAGACCGTCCGCTTGGTGGTTGACGTCGAAGAGGCCGACCGCTACGACCGGCTCCTTCGATACGTCTATATAGGAGAGGAGATGGCAAACGCCCGGCTGGTCGCCAACGGGTACGCCTTCGCCTACACCTACCCGCCGAGCGTGCGGCACTCGGAACTATTCGTGCAGTTGGAGCGCGACGCACGTGAGAATGACCGAGGCCTTTGGGCTCCTGACGCCTGCGATGCCCGCTCTGGAAACTAGAAGCTTCGCGCGAAACTGACGTGCAAGGCCTCCGTTGAGGTTTCGGTGGCTTGCAATGGGTGAAGCGGAATAGGTTCCCTGCCCTCCGCCATGCAGGAGCGAACGCCGAGGACCGGGACGCAGCCGTAACTCGGCGATACATGTACGGATTCGCATGAGACCGGACTTTCGGTCGAGTAACAGTTATCGTCACCGTCTCCGGCGTCCGCTTGGTCATCGCCCTCATCGCCTGCGAGATAGTCGTCTCCGGCCAGACCGATCAGTTGGTCATCGCCGGTCAATCCGTAGATCACGTTGCTGCCGTCGGTTCCGATGATCACGTCGTCGCCGGGCGACCCTTCGATCGATTCGATCCCGACAAGCGAGACGTTGCCTGGGCCGGTGAGCTGACCCGTTCGCAAGTCGGCGTTGATCGCCGGCGTGCACGGTGCGCAGAAAGTCCCGATGTCGAAAGTGCCGGCCCCTCCATCGAACAGGTCGTCGCCGACGAATCCACCGATGTAGTCCTCCCCGCCTCGCCCATAGATCCGGTCGTTCTGGTACCCGCCCCAGAGGATGTTGTTACCCGAGTCCCCATAGAGCTCATTAGGTGCGTAAGCCGCGCCCCACGCACCCTCGACGTCTGCGATGGAGTCGTTGCCTAGTCCCGAGGCCGTGCCTTCTTCGAGATCTACCTTCACCGGCTCGTTCGCTAGCCAGTAAGTCAGGATGTCGAATCCTCCCCGGCCCTCGATATCGTCGTTCCCGCCCCATGCGATGAAGACGTTTCCTTCGTCGTTCCCGACGATCCTGTCGTCGTACGGCGAATCGAGCATGCCCTCCATCGCTGTGAAGTGATCGGTCCCCTCACCGGTCGCCGTTCCCTGTGAGAAGTCGACAGTGAGAGGGCCCGGAGCCTGACCGAACATGAAGAGGTCAAATTCGGACCCACCGTCGATCGTGTCGTCGTCGGGTCCGGCGATCGATCTCGCGCCCGGCATGATGATGTCTTGGCCGGCTCCCGCATTGATGGTGTCGTGGCCGAGGTTTCCCTCGAGATAGTTCGCGCCGTCGTTACCGATCAGCGTGTCGTCGAAGGGGCCACCGATCGCGTTCTCGATCGAAAGCAAGATGTCCGATCCCTCGCCCGATGCCCGGCCGCTCGCTAGATCGACGGTGAGGGGGCCCTGCGCGGTGTAGTACCCCACGCCGTCGACCCCACCCTGGCCGGCGATTACGTCGTTGCCGCGTCCGTCGAGGAAGCCGTCGTTGGCCGGACCACCGAAGAGTCTGTTCGATCCGGCCCCACCGCCGATGAAGTCGTGCCCCTTGCCGCCGCAGATCACGTCGTTACCACCCATGCCCGCGATCACATCGTCGCCCCCCAACCCAACGATGACATCGGCTCGGCGCGTTCCAGTTATCTCATCGGCTCGCGCCGTCCCCACCTTGGTCGCCGCTTTGCCCCCGCACTTTGGGGTGGCCGCCAACGCAGCCGAGGTCACGAAGGTGAATGCCGGGATCGAGAGGACGGTAAGAACGAGCGACAAACGTCGGACCATCTACCCCCCCCGGTTCCTAGTATTTCCAGAAACTCTAGTTAGCTGGAGGGAGCGAAACCAGGGGTTTCACGATCTTTCGCCCTCGAGCGAGAGGCACCACGATGACCGTGGCAGCATCTAGGGCGTGAAGTTCTCGGGAACCGCTCGGCTCGTCGCCCTCGCCGTCCTGCTTGTGGGGCTGATGGGCTACCTCTTTCTCATCGATCTCGGCGTGAACGCCGGTCGGGTGCATCGAGGCGTCTCCGTTCAGGGGACCGACATCGGCGGTTTGACCTTCGTTGAGGCCGAAGAGGTCCTAACCGCTCGCGGCGAGGAACTAAAAGTGACCCCGGTGGTCTTCGGTGCGGAGGGTTTCGACTGCCGCTTCATCCCCGGGCGCATCGGATGGGGACCGCAACCGCACGACACTGCCGAATCGGCGATGGACGTGGGCCGACCGATCCTCTCGACTAAGTCGTTGGCCGAACGGATCGACGCGTGGCTCGACGGCGCCGAAGTGATGTGGGCCGATCGAGCGGATCCCGAGGCGGTCGAGACGTTGGTCGAAAGCTGCGACAAGAACGCACGCGCACTCGGCTTGCAGCTCGACCGCGTGCGCCTCCGTTACGAGATCGACCAGGCGATCGTCACGTGGCCGCGGCCGATGACGTTCCCGGTCCCGTTCGTGAACTAGACGGAGTCGCGCGCTAGCCGGACGGAGTCGGTTCGGGCGAGTCGGACGGTTCGGATGAAGGCGTCGGCTCTGGGGGAGGCGAGCCGCCGCCGCCGCCGCCTCCGCCGTTACCGCCCCCACCACCACCGCCACCGACGATGACCGGGCCCCCTCCATCGGAGTCATCATCGTCGTCGGGAGGGTCTTCAGCCTCTTCGGGAGGGTCATCCCTCGCCGGGGCGGGTGTCGGTGTAGTGCCGACAGGCACGTTTCCTTCCTGATCCGACTCGGTCGGGCTAGGAGTTCGCCGACGCTTCGTCAGCTCCTCGTCGTCGGTTCCTTCGTTGTCGGTTTCCTCGGCGACGGGGGGCTTTACCGTCGGCTCGTCATCTTCCTGAGCCGACGCCCACACTGCGGCCCCTGCGAGAACCGCCAGCGCGATCAGTCCCCCAACGACGAGAACCGATCGTTGGCGTCGGGGGCCGGGCGTTGCTACTACTACCTCTCGCTCCGACGTGATCTCGTCGTCGACCGTGGTTCCCGCAACGGTTGCTGCCTCGGTTCCGGCCACCGGAACCGAAGCCACGGCGCCTCCCATCACCCCCGGCTCGAGTGAGGGGAAGACCTCCTCCAGCGCGGCCGCGAGCTCGTTGCCGTTGCGGAAACGTGCAGCCGGTTTCTTACCCAGGCAACGAAGAACGAGTGCGTCGACCTCGGGCGGGATCGATTCGACGTGAGAGCTGGGTGGCTCGGGTTCCTGATCCACGTGCGCGATGGCGATCGCCGTTGCGTTGTCGGCATCGAAAGGAGGCTTCCCGGTCAGAAGCTCGTACATGACGACACCGAGTGCGTAGACGTCAGACTCCGCCCGCGCCCCGCGCCCAGCTGCTTGTTCGGGGGCGATGTAATGAGGAGAACCGATCACCTGCCCGGTTGCGGTGAGCTTCTCGCTGACCGCCGTTAGAGCGATGCCGAAATCCGCGAGCTTGGCCATGCCGTCATCGGTAATCAGGATGTTCCCGGGCTTTATGTCTCGGTGGGTGATCCCCAGAGCGTGCGCGGCCCCCGCCCCCAACGCCGCATCCCGAACGGCTCGCCCGGCAAGCTCGAGCTCGAGCGGGTCGCCGACTAACTCTTTCATCGATCCGCCCGACGCGTACTCCATGACGAGATACGGGTTGTCTTCGAACTCCCCGAAGTCGAGAACGGCAACGACGTTCGGATGCGAGATCTTCGCTACCGATTGCGCTTCGGCGAAGAAGCGAACCAGGAACTCCGGATCCTCTTTGAACTGGGGGGCCAGGAACTTGATCGCAACCGGGCGTTCCAGGCGCTCATCCATGGCGCGCCAGACAGCGGCCATCCCGCCCCTGCCGAGGGGCGAATCCAGCCGATAGCGCTCCTGGACGAGGTCGCCTTCTTGCATATCCCTCCGAGCTTTCCCCTTGCGGCCGCAGAGCATGCCGATGTGGGTGAGAATCGCTACCTAACTCTAGTGGGGAGGATCATCGTGAAACGCCGCCTAGCTGCGTTCGTGCTCGTTGCTCTGGTAACGGCAACCGTCTCAACCGGTATCGGCCAAGCCCAGGAAGCCCCGCCGGTCGTGCCCGACACCCTGCGGGCCTTCTCGATCGTGCCCCCGGGCCAGGAAGGCGAAGTGACAGCCTCCGAACTGATCTCGGGCAACTTCGGCGCCCACTACCAAGATCAGCTCCAGGTCTACGCAAGTCTCGTCAACGATGACGACGTCACCGACGACGAGCTTGCGAAATATTTCCACTCGATGCAGTTCGGGCCGGGCTCGACGATAGAGCGGACCTACAGCCCGATCGAAGGGGTCACGGTTTACCGGGACAGTTCGGGGATCCCGCACATCTACGCCGACGACCTGAACAAGGCTTCCCATGCTCTCGGATATACGGCGGCTGAGGACCGTCTGTGGCAGATGGACGTCTTCCGCCACGCCGGCCGAGGCACGCTCACAGAGTTGCTCGGTCCCGGCGAGGGCGACGCGTATCTAGAGATGGACATCGGTACGCGGCGAGAGGGCTACACCGAAGACGAGGTTCGCAACATGTACGACAAGTGGGACGACAAGTTCGGCGTCCTCGGCGACCAGCTCCAGGCCGGGTTGCGCGCGTACGCCGACGGCATCAACCAGTACATCTCTGAGCTCAGGGGCCCGTCGTTCTCCAAGTGCGCGGCCGAATACCAGGCGACGGGCAATCCTTGTCCCGCCTCCAACCCGACCCCGTGGAGCGCGAACGACACTCTGTTCCTCGTGATCCTGCAGCTTCGCCTTTTCGGCGAGACGGCGGGTGCCGAGCTCGAGAACGCCGGTTTCTACGCGCACCTGCAATCTGCTCTCGGCAAGAAGCTCGGCGCGAAGGTCTACAACGACTTCCTCTTCCAGAACGAACGGAAGGCACCGACGACGATCACCGCGAGTGAAGGGAAGTTCCCCAGTCAGAAGCCCGGCAAGATCAACAAGAAATCATTCGCCGTTCCCGACAAAGCCCCGCAGGAGGCCGAGCAACAGCAACAAAGCGAGGAGCTGCGCGAGCAAACGATCCGTTCGCTCGGCATCCCTACGGGAGCGATGTCCAACTCGTTGACGGTTGCGGGGGCCGAGTCCGACTCCGGTAACCCGATGCAGTTCGGCGCTCCGCAGGTCGGTTACGCGAACCCGGCGTTCTTCGTCGACGTCGACGTGCATGTTCCCAGCTCGAACGTTCACTACCGGGGACCGGCCGTCCCGGGTGCTTCGACCCTTATCCCCCTGGGCCGCGGCGCCGACTTCGCGTGGACGCTGACGACCGGCTTCTCGGACGCGGTCGACGTCAAGATCGAGAAGCTCTGCGCGGAAGGCGGGGGAGAAGTGACGCAAGACGCGGAGAGCTACATGCACAAGGGCAAGTGCCTCGCCATGAACAAACGCACAGAGACGTTCACCGTGAAGGCCACTACGCCCGCAGCCGGGCCCGGCTCACCACCCCGTACCGAGGAGCGCACGTTCTATAGAACCGTGCACGGCCCGGTGTTCCAACGCGGAACGGTTAACGGGAAGCCCGTTGCGTTCGTGAGGGATCGCTACTTCTGGCAACAGGAGCTCGATTCCGTCGCCGCCTTCTACAAATGGAACACCCAGGTTCGCTCGATCAAGGACTTTGAAAAGGCGGCCAGAGAGTTCTCGATGAACTTCAACGCGTTCTACGCCGACTCGACCGACATCGGTTGGTTCCACGTCGGGTACCTGCCGACGCGTCCCAAAGGCATGCACCCCTCGCTGCCTACGTGGGGGACCGGTAAGTGGGAATTCAAGAAGCGCTATCCGTGGAAGAAGCAGCCCAAGGTGATCAACCCCGAGCAGGGGTGGATCGCGAACTGGAACAACAAGCCGGCCGTTGGGTGGCGTAACACCGACCATTGCTGTGGCGGCAAGTGGGGAGCGATCCAACGGGTCTCCCTGCTTCAGGACCAGATGCACACGCTCCTGGATGGTTCCGGCAAGGCCGAGCTGTCAGATCTGGCCGATGTCATCCGCACCGCCGCGACACAGGACACTCGCGGTGTCTATCTCGGCCCAACGATGACCGAGTGGGCCGCCGAGCTGGCCGCGGGGGACGAGAAATTGAACGCCGCGCTGGGGGCCGTGCAGACCTGGATCAATGAAGGCGCACACCGATACAACAAGGACGGAGACGATCAGATGGACAACGGGGCCACGCTGGCCCTGTTCGACGAGTGGTACGAGACCGTCGTCAAGAAGGTCTACGTCGACGAGCTCGGCGACGAGGGCTTCGGTCTTCTACGGACGCCGGTGACCGACTACTTCCCGAACACGACATCGTCCGGGTCGTCTTTCTTCTTCGACTTCTCCTCGTACCTGAAAACCGTCTTTGACCCGAAGGCGAAGAAGAAGCTCGCCCTCGACTACTGCGACGACCGTTCCACTGGCGATGTGAAAGAGACTTGCGCCGAAGTTGTGGCCAATGCGTTCAAGACCGCTTACGACGCGTTGGTCGTTGCGCAGGGCGCGGACATGGCGACATGGACGACGCCGGCCGAGAACATCGTGTTCCAAGAGCTTGGGGCCGGTGGTGTTGACCCGATCCCGTGGCAGAACAGGGGAACCCACAACCACATCGCCGAGATTCTCGAGGATGCGAACCTGCCGGCGTTCATCGCACCCCAACCATCGCCGAGTGGATCGTGAGGAGTTAAAGAGTCAGGGGTTTCACAGGCGGTTTCGGTTTCGGCCATGCAAGTGTCGTTGCCGTCTCCGCCGTCGGCCTGATCGAGCCCCTGGCCCCCTTGCAGGATGTCGTTGCCTTCGGTGCCGTGCAGTTGATCGTTGCCTGAAAGTCCCCATAACTGGTTGTCGAACGCGTCACCGATCAAGGTGTCGGCGTTTTCCGATCCCCAGACATCCTCGATGTTCTCGAACGTGTCGATGGATGTGTCGTCGAGGGGGCCGAACTCTTCAGTGAAGGATTGGTATCGGGCGGTAGCGGTGTTCTCGGCAAGGTTAGCGACGACTCCTTGTGCATCGAAGTAGATCGCCACGTCTTCCCCGGCCATTGCATCGATCGTGTCGGCTCCCCCGAAGCCTTCGAACCCGTTGGCCTCTCCGTCTCCATTGAGGGTGTCGGCGAACGGCGAGCCAAGGACGATCTCCACCTCGGAGAGCGAGTCGGTCCCTTGCCCTTCGGAGGTACCAAGCGAGAGGTCCAGATCGATCGAATCGATGGCGGTCGAAAACGAAGCTACATCCAGTCCTTCGGAGCCGATCAGAGAATCGTCCCCGGGACCGCCCTCCAGGAAGTCATATTCGGCCGTCTGATCGGGATTGCCCTCGGAAGAGCCCAGCTCATCGAAATCACCACCGTTCCCACCTCCGAAGATGGTGTCGTTCCCCTTCTCGCCGAACAGGAAATTGAGGCCGGGGGTGCCCGTGAGGTTGTCGGCGAACCTGGTTCCCTCGACGCCGCTGATCTTCTCGAGCACGTCTTGTCCGTGCGCCCCGCTCGCCGTGCCCCCACCCAGATCGACCGACACCCCTCCGGGGGCGTTGAAGTAGGTGGTGAACACGAATTCGTCCGTCCCGATCAGGTAATCGTCACCGGCCCCCCCAACGACTAGTTGGAAACGGCCGCTGTCGACGTCCAGCAGGTCGTTGCCGGTGCCGCCGAAGAGCTCGTCGACGCCTTTCTGGCCTTGAACGGTGTCGTCCCCACCCCCGCCGAACACGACGTCGGTGCCCCGGCCGCCGCAGATCAAGTCGTTCCCCGGACCACTCCTGATCAGATCTGGCCCTTTTCCTGCCGCGATGACATCGTCACCCTTTGTTCCCCGGAGACGGTCGGGCCCCCTCGTTCCCACGATGGTGGCACGCAGCCCGCGGCAGGCCGGGCGCGCGTCGGCAGACGGCACGAGAACGAGTTGCGAGGCAACGGTTATCGCCGTGATGATCAGCGTACGAGGACGCGACGAACCAACCACGTGTCCCCCCCATAGTCCGGTAGCACGGCTACGGTATCCGATGGTGGTCGGCTAGCATCCATTCCATGACGGACGCATTGGAGCTTCCGCAAACTCCTACTTTGATGATCGCCGGGCCCGGCGAGCTGCACACTGAAGATCTGAAGGTCTTCGGACGTCAGGTGACGGCGCACTACGGGGACGTTTGGACCGAGCAGCACCAACAAACGATCGAGATGCTCGGAAAGTTCCTAGGCGCGGCCGACCCGCCCTATCTGATCCCGGGGACCGGCACTACTTGCCTCGACGCCGCGCTGTTCAATCTCTTCGAAGCGGGCCAAAGAGTGGTCGTCGCCAACACCGGTTTCTTCGGGATGCGCTTGATGCAGATGGCGCAGGCTCACCGTCTCTCCGTGACCGAGATCGCGGTCGCGCCGGGGGAGCCCGCCGACGCGAGCGCGATCGCTGATGCGGCGAAGGGAGCGGACGGGATCCTCTCGGTGCACGTCGACACGTCGACAGGGGTGCGTCATCCCATCGAAGAGATCGCTTCGGTTGCTCGAGACACCGGCGCCATCTACATGGTCGACGGCATCGCCTCCGTCGGTGGTGAGACGTGCAAGGTCGACGAGATGGGGATCGATTGCGTCGTGACCGGTACGCAGAAGGGGTTCGAAGCCCCTCCGGGCCTTGGCATCCTGGCCCTCGGCCCCCGAGGGCGCACCCGTGTCATGTCTCGCAGCGAGCGGCCCGACTCCTGGTACCTCGACCTGCAGACGTGGGACTGGTACCGCAAGGAATGGGGGGCCTGGCACCCGCACCCCGTGACGATGCCGACGAATCTCGTCCTGGCGGTGCGGTCGAGCATGGCCCGCATCCTCGAGGTCGGGCTCGAGGCTTGGATCGCTCGCCGGGCAGACCTCGCAAAGCGATGCCGCGAAGGCCTTCGTGACCTGGGGCTGGAGCCGGTGCCGGCGGCGGGGGCCGAGGCGAATCTCGTGGTAGCGATGTACGCCGACGAACCCGAGAAGATCCAGAAGCATCTGCTCGCGAACGGAATCATGATCTCGGGCGGGCTGACCCCTCTGCAGGGCCGGACCATCCGGGTCGGTCTGATGGGTAGAACGGCGTCCGAGGAGATGGTCGACCGGGTACTACAGCTCGTCGGCGAGGCGCTCTAGCACTCTTCGACAAGCAAAAAGGGCGCCCGAAGGCGCCCTTCTGGGTGACGTTCCTGATCTTTAGGCGGGGTCGACACACACTTGGGCGTGGAAGTACCCGTCCAGAGGACCGTGGATGGTGGAGGGACAGGAGTCTCCACACTCCCAGCTGCCGATGTCGGTGTTCCCGCCGTGGGAATCGTGCCGGACGCCGGTGCAGGTGTTCGCTCCGGCTGGTGCCGCCGGGCCCATCAGACTTGCAGCCACCATGCCCGTCAGCACGGCGTACCTGATCGCTTTCTTCATGTTCGACCTCCTCGTCGATTTGGAGGCCCCGTATATCGGGAACCGTTGAGGGAAGGCTTCTGTCCGGGCTGCATGTTCTCCTGTAACCCCAGACGACATTTTTGTGACAGGTCTCGTTACGGGCACACCGCCGCAAATCCCGAAAAGTGTCACACCCCCTCTCTAGGGTGAGTTCATGGAATTCGTCCTCGTGGCGTTGCTGGCCGCCGCGGCCGCAGGAGCGGTCGTGTTTGCCTTCACGCGCCCCCGGGCCCCACAGGCGCCGGTGGGGCCCGACCCGATCCACGAGCAGCTAGGGGTCCTGCGGGACGAGATGCAGCGGGTGGCCCAGGCGGTCTCCAAAGACACCAATCAGTTGAGCCAACGGATCGAATCTCGCCTCGAGGGGATCGACACCCGTTTCAGCCGCACGATGAGTGACACTCATTCGGCCAGTCAGGAGCTTGCGAAGGGTATCTTCGAAACCCTCGGCAAAGTAACGAGCGCAACGCAGGTAGTGGCCGAGCAGGCGCGTCAGTTCACGTTGCTGCAGGACCTGTTGAAACCGCCGAAGGCCCGTGGAGGGATCGGCGAGGCGATGCTCGAGCAACTGCTGGTCCAGGTCCTCCCGCGCGGGACCTTCCACACCCAGCACCGGTTCGCTTCGGGAGTCATCGTGGACGCGGTCGTCACTCTCGACAACCGTCTGGTGCCGATCGACTCCAAGTTCCCGCTCGCCAATTACGAGCGGATATGCGACGCCGGCACCGATGCCGAGCGGTCCGACGCGGAGCGTGCCTTCGCCGCCGATGTCGCCAAGCACATACAAGCGATCGCGAGTCGCTACATCGTTCCCGAAGAGGACACGTTCGATTTCGCCATCATGTACGTGCCGGCTGAGGGTGTTTACGGCGAGGTTCTCAGGCTGGCGCACAGGGGCACCTCGCTGATCGACCTCGCGATGGGCGTCAAGGTCATGCTCCTGTCGCCGTCGACCATGTACGGATACCTCCAGACGGTGGCGTTCGGGCTTCGCTGCCTGAGCATCGAGAAGAGTGCCGAGAAGGTGCTCGATTTCTGCGGGCAGCTTCAGCAGGACATGCGTCGTTTCTCCGACGAGTACGACGTCCTGGGCAAGCACCTCGGCAATGCCCGCAACAAGTTCGAGGAAGGTTCGCGCAAGCTCGATCGGGTCTTCGACGACCTTGCCCGGGTTTCCGAGCTGGCCGACGACGAGGGCGAGTTCCAGCCGGCGCTAGAGATCGTCGGCGAATAGCTGATCCCTTCTGGGCTAGTAGCCTGGATAGATGAATCAGCAGCTGTTCGAGCAGAGGGCGAAGCGCCTCCGGGATGCGACTCTTGTTGCAGTTTTCCGGATGCATGCCCCCGACCACGCCGTGGAAGCCGTGGGCGCCGCCGTCCGGGGTGGGTTCGAGGCGGTCGAGATCACCATGAACACTCCCGGCGCTACCGACGCTCTGGCCGAGGTGGCCGGGCGGGTCGATGCGATAGCGGGGGCGGGGACGATCGTTGCTCCCGAGCAAGTGAAAGAGGCCTATGACGCGGGGGCGGAATTCGCAGTGACCCCGGTGATGATCCCCGAGATCGTCGATGCCGCTCACGAGCTGTCGATGCCGATCATCATGGGGGCCGCGACGGCGACGGAGATCTTCCTCGCCCGCGAGGCGGGAGCCGACTGGGTCAAGATCTTCCCGGCGGAATCCCTCGGGGGGCCGGATTACGTATCGCACATCCTTGGCCCCTTGCCCCGCACACCCATCTTCGTCTCGGGCGGAATCACTCCCGAGAACTACCTCGGCTACCTCGACGCGGGGGCCGAGCTGGTGGGATTCGCCAACTCCGTGTTCGATCCCGACATCGCAGCGGATGGCGATTACGAGGAGCTGGAACGACGTGCGATCGAGGCTTGTCGCCGCCTCGACGTCTACGGGTCGAAATAGGGAACTTTACGAACCCCTGCCGGCGTCCAAGACTCGTGAATGCGCCAGCTTTGGTCGTGATCCTCGCCGTCTTTGCCGCCTGCGGCTCATCCGGATCGGTCACTCCGATATCTCAACCGAGTGATGGTTCCGCCAAACAGCTCGAGTCGATCTCGTGCACGTTCTCTTTCGTTCCCCGAGCCGGCGAGCAAGGTCGTCAAGAAACGCTTTCGGTCGATGCCGGGCAGGATTCCCAGGAGCAAAGAGACTCGGTGCGATTCGGTCAGATGCGGGCACGCATCTCGTATTTCGACGACGGATTCGAAAGTCCGGCTTTCAATGTCGTCGTGCGCTCACCGGGACACAAAGAGGACATCACCGCGCGGCTCTACCAGCTGGAGCGGATGAGCGACGAGCCATCGGCGCCCGCGAAACGACCCGAGAGCGAGTTCGTCGGAGGGCATGGGTTCACCGGCCTCGGCTACGTGTTCGACCCCGACTCGAAGGCCGAGTTGCAGTACTGGTGTGAGGCGTCCTAGCCGGCTACCCCGCCAGCGCGGTTAGTTCGGCGATGGACTTCTCGAGGCTCTCGGCCAGCACCCCGAGGTCGGGTGCCGCGTCGTAGTCCCCGAGCAGACCGAAACCGATCTTGCCGTTGTACGACAGCAGCCCCACGCACACCGATGTGTTGTTCGAGATGGGAACGACCGGATAAACCTCTTTCATCTCCCGCCCGAACGAATAGAGCGGGAATTGGGGGCCGGGGACGTTGGTGACCACGAGGTTGAAGGCCCGCTGGCGCGCAACCAAACGTGATGCCTGCGACAGGATCGTCGGGGGAGCGAACTCTCCCATCGATGTCAGCAGTTGAGCCCCGACTGCTTGGCCCGACGATTTGAGGTCCTTCATGGACTCATGGATGAACTCGAAGCGCTTGACGGGGTCTTCCTCGAACACAGGCAGAGGGGCCCACAGCGAAGCGACCTGGTTCCCCAACGCACCTTTCTCGGAGTCGGCGCGCACGGAGACAGGCACCATCGCCCTGAGAGTGAGATCGTCGACTCGCTCTCCCCGGCTGCGCAGTAGCTCGCGCAGAGCCCCCGTGACCGCAGTGAGGACGGCGTCGTTGACGGTCCCGCCTAACGCATTCTTGATCGCCTTGAAGTCCTCCAGTTCGGCAAGCACTGTTTCGAAACGTCTGTGCGGTCCGACAGCCTGGTTGAGGGTCGACTCGGGCGCGAAGTCGAAGGAGCCGCCGACGAACGCACTCACGTTACGTACCGCTTCGTAGGCGCGGTTTGGGATCGTGCTGGGATCGAGGAGCGCCGATTGAAGCGTGCGGATCGTTTCGCGCGGCGAGGTGATTCTCTCCTTGAGCGCGTCGACGATCAGGTGATCCGGTGTCGGCTCTGGGTCGGGGATCCATCTCTCGGGCTCGACCTCTTCGGCCTCGGGGGTCAGGTCCATGATCACGGTGAAGAGGTCTGCTCCCGAGACACCATCGACGAGCGCGTGATGAGTCTTCGAGATGATCCCCCACTGATCTCCGCCGAGGCCCTCGACGAACCACATCTCCCAGAGAGGCTTCGAGCGGTCGAGTTGCTGTGACATGATCCGGGCCGCAAGCGCGCGGAGCTTCTCGTAATTGCCCGGCGCAGGCAAGGCTGTGTGACGCAAGTGGTACTCGGGATTGAAGTGGATGTCGTCGACCCAAAGTGGCCGGCCCAAACCGAATGGGACCGTCAGTAGCCGCTGACGGAAACGAGGGACGTTCTTCAGGCGCACCTCTACCTGCTCCAGGAACTCCTGATAGGAGGGTGGCGGACCATCAAAAACCGTGACGGCGCCCACATGCATGTGTGTGTTCGGACCCTCTAGGTGAAGGAACAGCTCGTCGAGAACTCGCAATCGCTTTGGTTTAGTCATGTGTCGCATGGTAACGCCGCCTTTAGAGTGGCCGCATGCCGAAAAGCCAGGAGGCCTTGGCCCGGCTGATCGAGGGCGAAGGTCTTTCGAATGGTCGTATCGCTGAAGCGTTTCGACGCGTGGATCGCGCCGACTTCGTGCCTGCGGATCTGAAGAGCGAGGCGTACCTGGACCGCCCGGTTTCCTTGCCCCAACACCAGACAACGAGCCAACCGTCGTTGATCGCTCGGATGATCGATGCCGCGCGGATCTCACCCGATGACCGTGTCCTCGAAGTTGGAACG
>DASQLQ010000031.1:0-68258 GCA_035629935.1 Actinomycetota bacterium | reverse complement strand
CTCCATCACTTGCAAAGCGATATCGATCACGTCGTCGGCCAAACGCCGGCCGTTCGGGAACCCGGCCACGTCACCGGCGATGACACCGAGACGAGACCACGCTTCACACGAATCCTTCTGGCAAGGCTCGATCGACATGTTCAGACGCAGCTGCTCGCTCGGCGTCCCGCCCTCCGGCTGGTTGAGACCCTCGACGCCCGTGAGGAACACCGCTACAAGATCGTTGCGCGGCGTTGCAGGCGCATCGATGCCATAGATGGCCTCGACCAACTTGGGCACCTCTGGGTCGGTCACGTAAGGAAGGAACTGTCCGTCTGCCGCTGGGGCCGACGCGTTCCACTTGTCTTTCTGTCCCACCGGGATGACAACTTCGTTGACGAGCGGGTTACCCAAACGAGAGACCTGCACGTACTTGCCCTTGTGCATCTGCTTGCCGCCCTTGGTTAGCACGCGCGTCCCGGCCCTGCTTGCGGTGCTCCACACACCCACGATCGGATATGTGTCGGCATCTTTGCCTTGAGCGATCTCGTCCTTCGGGATCTGGAGGGCGAGTGAATTGACATTGAAGCCGGCCAGCGTGTCGTCCCCGACCTCACTGAGATCGCCTCCGTAGAGGAGATCGAACACACGAAGGTCCAAGAAGAAGGGGTCGTCTGCTTGTCCGGCCCAAACCTTGCCGCCGCTGAATGAACGGATGCCTTCGTTGCGCAGCGCCGCGTAGTCGGGCATGGAAGGGTCGCCCGTGCGACTCGGGACGGCGACGGCATCGTTCACCAGGGTGGTGGTACGACCGCCGCGGGCCACTCGTTGCAGATCGTAGGTCTGGTAGAAGTTCAGGTTCTCATCCCCGAGCGACGTCACCTGACCGGTGTTGTACAGGAACGTGTTGCGCGAGCGGTAGTGATTCTTGAACACCCATCGGTACGTCACGTCCGCCTTGGCATCGTGGTTGTTGTCGATGTGGATGTCGTAACGAACGTTCGTTCCGAACGGATAGAAGTTAGGCCCCCCAGCGGGTTCCTCGAACGGGATCCAGTTGCTGATGAGAGTCACGGTGTCGGGAGCGTCAGGACTTACAAACGCGTAGACATCCGTGTTGTCGACCTGAGGATCGGCCGCGACCAGGGGTGCTTCGCGGTGACTCGACGCGTTGCCCATCAAAGGAGCAAGCGCCGGCAGCGCGAGCGAAGCCGCGACCACCGCGGTCATCGCTACGAGCAGCGCCCGTCTCTTTCTGACGAGTCGCCGGATGCGTACAAAGGTCATGCGGCCCTCCCTTTCCTAAGGCCGGCGGTCTCTTACACCGGCCGTTCGACAGGGCTTCGCACCCGCGCTCGCGTCTGGATTGGCCGCGCGAACAACGTCCGGATATGTCAGAGAAGGTTGGGTTGAGCCGAGTTCGTCCTGTTAGGTACGCAGGTACTTAACGGGATAGAAGCTCCGGGCGAAGCTGCGCGCCTTCTTCTCACACGAAGTCGTCTTGTCCTTGCGGTTCTCGAGCACGCATTTGTCTCTACCCGGACCGCCATTGAAATCGTTGACTCCCCCGCCGCCTTTGAGGAGGTCGTTGCCGGCGTCACCTTTGAGCTCGTCGTTTCCGGCTTGGCCCAGGATCGTGTCGTTGCCCCCGCCGCCCGACAGGCGGTCGGCCGACGATGCCGCTTGAGCGGCACTGAGCTCGGCTCGCGCGTGGGAGGCGCCGCGTCCATCGCCGACGATCCGATCCTTGCCTGCTCCTCCAGTGACCTTGTCTTTGCCGGGGCCGGCATTGATCAGGTCGTTGCCGCCGCCGCCGACTATGACGTCGTTCCCCCCGCCACCGTCGATCTCGTCGTTGCCTCCGCCTCCGAAGATGAACTCGTCCTTGGGGGTGCCCTGTAAGTCTTCGTCACCAGAGCCACCGCAGATCGCATCGGAGTCCCGGCATTGGGGTGGCTCGCCTGTGGTTTCCCCAAGCGTTCTGACTTCGTCGGCGGTCAACGCTCGATCGAAGATGTGGACAGCATCGACGGAGCTGTTCGGTAAGCCGCCGGGAGGACCTAGGCCCAGCGTCGAGGTGAACGTGAAAGTCGGTTGGTACGTTTGAGGTACAACGAACTCGGCGGCATCGAGATAGAACTTGACGGAGCCGCCCGCCTTGGTCACGGCAACGTGGTGCCAGTCGGTATCCGATATCGCCATCCCTGTGGACCCCACCACGTTCGAGCCGACGTGAGTCAGAAAAAGCTCACCCGGACGGGTGTTGTAACCACCGGCCCCGCTGATCG
Organism: Actinomycetota bacterium; assembly: GCA_035629935.1. Classification (GTDB taxonomy): domain Bacteria; phylum Actinomycetota; class CADDZG01; order CADDZG01; family WHSQ01; genus DASQLQ01. The sequence continues at coordinate 65,991 of DASQLQ010000031.1, read as the reverse complement.
ACCCGCCAAGGCCGAACCCCCACCCTCCACTGCCCCAGGAGACCATTCCGTGGCCAGGATGGTCCACGAACTCGGTTGACCCCACCTTTGTCCAGGCCGCTACCGAGAAGTCCTGGAGTTGGAGATCCGCCGGCGCTCCGAGTGAGACGTGTCCGTTTCCACTCGACGTGGACCTGAAAGCCCGTCCAACCTTGCCAGTGGCGAACGTGAGTCCGTTCGCCACTGATCCATCGTTACCACCGACCGAATCGTTCGCGTCGCCCTCTGCCGTCCAACAGGAAACGAGTCCGGAAAGGCCAGAGGCGCAGGGTGAGCCTTGTGAAGGTTGACCGCCCGATCCCACCGAGAACTGGATGATCGCGTCGTCGTCGTACCCAGCCGCATAGACCGACTCCCCGTCGGGGCTAAGGGCAACGAAGATCGATGAGTCCAGGCCATCGGTCGCGGCCGCGCAATCATCGGCTCCCGTGTCGTTGTCGTTCACGCACCCGGCAGGAGAAAGAGAACCCGAGGTGGTGTTCCGAGCCAGGATCGCGATCCCGTCGTCATCCGTTGTGGATGCGAAGAGAATCGCTCCATCCGGACTCAGGGCCAAGTAAGTCGCACCGTCAAGCCCGTCCATGGACGTCTCACAGTCGTCGGGTCCGGCGGTGCGGTCGTCGATACAAGCTCCCGGCGTCAGAGCACCGGTCGACGGGTCCCTTCGGAAGGACACGATCGCGTCGTCGAAGACACCGGCCACGTAGGCGGATCGCCCGTCCCCGCTCAGGACGATGGAGTGCGCGGCGTTAAGGCCGTCGGATCTCTGAGCACATTTGTTCGAGCCTGTGTCATTGTCCGAGATGCATCCCTGGGGGGTGAGGGCGCCATCAAATTCCCTGTCGAAATGAACAACGGCACCTTCGCCGTAAGCAGCGACGTAGACCGATTTGCCGTCTGAACTGACCGCCACATTGCGCGCTCCGTCTAGGCCATCGGTGCTCGATGCGCAGTCATCGGGGCTCGAGTCTGTGTTGTCGATGCAACCCTGGGGAGTGAGAGCTCCGTTGCTATCGCGGTCGAATCTAACGATCGCATCGTCGTACTGACCCGCGACGTAAACGGAGTCCCCTTCCGGGCTCACCATCACAGAGTTCGCAAAATTAAGACCGTCGGTCGACTGCGCGCAGTCGTCGGCGCCAGTGTCGTTGTCGTCGATGCACCCCTGAGGTGTCAGAGCACCTGTTGAAGTGTTGCGGTCGAATCGTACGATTGCGCTGTCGCTGTACGACGTTGCATAAACGGACTCACCGTCCGGACTCACCACCACTTCGATTGCAGAGTCGAGACCATCGGTGGAACCAGCACACGCATCCGACCCGCTGTCGTTGTCCTGGATGCACCCCTGGAAGGTCAGGTCCCCCGTTGTCGTGTCTCGATCGAAATGAACGATGGCGTCGTCAAGCTCGGAAACGGCATACAAAGATGTCCCGTCCGGGCTCACCGCCACGCTGCGGACCCTGTCGAGGCCGTCCACCGACCCGGCGCAATCGTCGGGACCGGTGTCGTTGTCGTCGATGCACCCCTGCGGGATCAGTTGAGGACCGCCACCTGCGCCGTCTTGCACGATGGTCATCAGGCCGTCGTTGTCGTCCAAAGGTCGAACAGACGCGTTAGCAAGCGATGTCACCGCGAACAGATAGATAAGGGTCGAGACTAGTGTTCGGGCAGGCAGCCTCACTGGTCGAGAACGCTGTTAAGGAGATGCTTCAGCGGCCAGAAATCGAGGGTGAAGTCGAACGTCTTGTTTTCACACGACTTCATCATCTCCTCTTCCTAGTGATCCCGCAGATACTTCGTCGGATAGAAACTGCGTGCGAAGCTGCGTGCCTTCTTCTCGCACGATCTCGTTTCGTCCCTGCGGTTGCTAAGAACGCACTTGTCTCTACCCGGACCGCCATTGAAATCGTTGACTCCCCCGCCGCCTTTGAGGAGATCGTTGCCGGCGTCACCTTTGAGCTCGTCGTTACCGGCTTCTCCGAGGATCCTGTCCTTGCCGGACCCTCCTGCCACAAGGTCTGCCCCGCCACCTCCGAAAACAGCGTCGTTGCCTCCCCCTCCGGCTAGCTGGTCGGCCGCGGGCTCTTCCTGGCTCGCTCTAACTCCCGACCGCACCGCCGACGAAGAACCGCGCGGGGCATCCCCGACGATCCGGTCCTCGCCCGAGCCACCGGTGATCTGGTCCGTCCCCGGCCCCCCGGTTATGACGTCGTTGCCGCTCCCGCCGACGATGATGTCGTTACCGCCACCGCCGTCGATCTCGTCATCACCGCCACCGCCGAAGATGAACTCATCCTCGGGCGTGCCCTGAAGCTCCTCGTCCTCAGATCCACCACAGATCGCACCTTCATCGCCACATTGGGGAGGCGGATCGTCCTCGGTGGGCTGGGCCTCGACCGTGATGGTCAGGACGCCGTAGTTGTCGCTCGTCGGGTCCTCAACTAGTTCGAACTGAGCGGGTACGCCTCGTCCCGTCACCCGATATTGATAGGTGTGGCCCGATGCCGGCGATGACGGCTCTCCACCGATCGGCTCCTGGTGCACGAAACCGGATCCGACATCTATCTGGAACGGACCCCCATCGTGTCGTGGGATGGGATCATTACAGTCCTGTCCTCCCCACGCCGGTTCGGCAAGGAGGAACTCGGCGTCCGACGACACGGGCCCATTGCTTGTTCCGGAACTGGGATTCTCGGGTTCCGGCTCCGCCGTGCCACAAGCCCCCGGGTTCTCCCACGTTGCCTCATCCCAGGTGCTGAAGGTGCCATCGACGGTCACGATGTAAACGACTCCCGTTTCCAGAGACGCCCGCGTCGCGACCGGTCCGGCCGCTCCGTCGTCGTCGTTGTCGTGGGAATCCAACTCGAACGTCTCGGGTGTGAACGTCCCCTGAGCCTTCCTAGATCCGTGGGACGCAACGGGAGACGGCATGAGCCACAAGCCCATGACGAGGACAAGAGCGACGACGGATCGCGTGCTATTCATTCGGGTCATATACGCCTCCGCGGCAACCTCGTTGGCCAGAAGCTCCTCGCGAAGCTCCTTGCCTTCTTCTCGCATGATTCGGTCTTGTCCTTGCGGTTCTCGAGAACGCACTTGTCCTTGCCCGGCCCGCCGTCGAAGTTGTTCACTCCACCACCGCCCTTGAGCAAGTCATTGCCTGCATCACCCTTGAGTTTGTCGTTGCCGGATTCCCCAAGGATCTTGTCCTCCCCCGAACCTCCTGCTACCTGGTCGGCTCCACCCCCACCGAACACCGAGTCGTTGCCTCCGCCACCGGCAAGCTGATCTGCAGCTGGGGCTTCCTGGTAGCTGCGCGCACCGGTGCGCGCAGGCGATGCAGACGATCCCCGCTCGCTATCACCAACGATCCGGTCCTTGCCCGAGCCACCAGTGATCTTGTCCTTGCCGGGGCCGCCGATGATGACATCGTTGCCGTTACCTCCGACGATGATGTCGTTGCCGCCGCCACCGTCGATCTCGTCGTTACCTCCGCCACCGAAAATGAACTCGTCCTCGGGCGTGCCCTCGAGCTCTTCGTCCTCAGAGCCCCCACAGATCGCCTCTGGATCCTGGCACTGCGATGGTTGATCGAAAGATTCGAAAGCCTCGAACAAACCGGTGATCTTCCACACGGATCCGTTGGTGCCGGACACGTACACGTCTCTGGTATCTCCATCGATGGCGATGCCAGACATCGAGTGAACATTCTCCGGATCGGCGGTCCCCGTCGATTCGTCGAACAGGTCCACATCACCCAGCCATTCGCCGGTCGGCGAAAGTCGGCGGATGAGGTTCTGTGAACTGCTCACCAACAGGATGTTCCCCGAATCCGGATCTACGTCGACGTCACCGTTGTAGACGTCGAAGGCCGGCGCACCGGAAGGAGCAACCGGGACGGTGCTCCGCATACTTCCGTCGCCCGGATCGAACTCACGAATCGTGTCCTCGATGTGATACGTCGTGAGGAAAGTATCTCGATTCATGTCGTGCGTACCACCGTTGAGCGATGAACTTGGGGTCGCTTGTTGTGCGTCTATCGAGCCGTCGTTCTTATCGACGGCAAACAGAGTGGAAGGGGACGACTCCCCATTCGCCACGAGCAGGGTGTTCTGCGAAACAACCTGGCCACCAACCGTCAAAGGCTCGAGGGCGAAATCAAGACCGATACCCCTCGTCGTTGAGCCCGGCACGGGGATCGCGCCGATCCTGGAGCCCGACGTCGAGTATTCGAATATCTCCGGTCCCGATTGCGGATAGAGAAACAGATTGTCTGAAACCGGATCGAAGCCGATCGCGAGAAGACTGCCTTCATTCGGATTGAACGAGCTCACATTGATCGATGTTCCGTCGATCCCTTGAGCCGCATGGGACTCGCTCGATAGGACCGGTGCAGGGATCACCCACACCGCCATCACGAGGAAGAGGGCCCAGGCACGGTGTAGCCATTGGGATGAGCCGCCGGTCGGGTTACTCATCGAGGCAACCGCGTGGGCCAGAAGCTTCTTGCGAAACTTCTCGCCTTCTTCTCGCATGACTCTGTCTTGTCTTTGCGGTTCTCGAGGACGCATTTGTCTTTGCCCGGCCCCCCGTCGAAGTTGTTCACTCCTCCGCCACCTTTCAACAGATCGGGACCAGCGTCGCCCGCGAGGTCGTCGTTACCGGCCTGGCCGAGAACCTTGTCCGCTCCCCCTCCGCCCAGCACGGTGTCCTCGCCGCCACCACCCTGGAGAACGTCTTTGCCGGGGGGCGATTCCTCCTGGAGTAGCGAGATGAAAGCGGCTCGTCCGAGAGCACTGGGAGACCCCGCTGTGGACGCGTCACCAGAGACGATGTCGTTACCCGGTCCACCATTAAGCCGATCGTTCTGACCGCCACCGGCGAGGACATCGTTTCCGGCTCCACCGATGATGACGTCATTGCCTCCACCACCGTCGATCACATCGTCGCCACCACCCGCATAGATCGTGTCGTCCTCGGAAGTTCCTTGGATCGTGTTGTCCTCATCGTCTCCGCAGAAAGCGTTGGGATCGGACTCACAAGGGATGGCGGTTGAGAAATGGTCCCACGCGTTTGTGAGCCTCCATACGCTGCCTCTCCTAGTGGATATCCAGACATCCTTGGTCGCATCGTCGATAGCGAGCCCGGTCATCAGATCGATACGCAAGGGGTGGCTTGCATCGTCGTCATTGAAAACGTCCAGGTCCCCGAGCCACTCGCCCGTCGGCGACAGGTGACGGATCGAGTTCTGCAGATCGCTCACGAGGATGATGTTGCCGGTCTCGTTGTTCACATCTATATCGCTGTAATTGGTTCTGAACTGTGGGGAGCCTTCCGGTTGCACCGGGAACCTGTTCAATTCCGATCCGTCATCCGAGTCGATCTCAATGATCACCTGTTGGCCAAACGAGAGGATGAAGAACGAGTCGCGGGTCGGATGTTGTGCTCCACCGGTGACCGTCCCAGTGTTGAAGGGTTGCTCGGCTTCCACGGACCCCGTGTCTTTGTCCAGCGCGAAGAGTTTGTTGCCGTTTTCGCCGTTCGACACCAGCAGGGTGTCCTCGGATACGGATTCGCCTCCCACGGAGAGGTCTTCAACGGCGAAGTCCATATCGATGTCGTTACTCGTTCCCGGCGGCGGGATCCCCGAACCGACCGGCGAGCCCGAGGTCGTGTACTCGAGTATCTCGGCCCCATGCTCGGGGTAGATGAAGAGGTTGTTCGCTTGATGATCAAAGGCGAGCGCCACCAAGGAGCCGAGGCCGGGATCGAAAGAGCTGACCCCCATCTCTGACTGCGCTTGGGTGGCAACCGTGGTCACGTTCATCCGCGCACGCGCGGTGGGCGTGAGGGTCGCTAACAGAAGGGAGGCACCCAGCACCGCACAACTACGCCTGATCATCGAAATCGCTTTCCCCCGAGCCCGCCGCCGGCTATTCCTGGATTACCAATCTATGGATGTGGGGCTAAAGAGCCATAGCTAAACCGGACCATTTCGGGCTTCGTTTAGCGCGCTCAGAGAACCAGGAGGTATTCGCTCTCGATCAGAGCCGGGTCACGAGGCAGCGGCGTGGTCACCCCGGTCGGTGAGAAACCGCACCGCTCGTAAAGACGGGCGGCGGCATCGTTGCCTGCGGTGACTTCCAACTGGACCTCCCTGGCGCCATCGACGCGGGCCCAGGCGACGGCCGCGTCGACGAGCTCGACCCCGATGCCGGCGCCACGGGCCTCGGGATGAACCCACATCGATATGAGCCGTCTAGTTGCCTCGCCGAGCTCGGGATCGCGCAACACTGCGACTATCCCGACCGCTCGATCGCCGTCCCACGCGAGGAACCACGCCCCGGCGTTGATGAAATGGCGCCACCAGGCCTCGGGTTTATCGATCTCTTCCACATGCGTGGCCCAGAACGCGTCGGGTGTGTCAGTCAGGGCGGCGAGCCGGACCTTACGGATCGTCGACCACTCGTCCGCTCCCGCGCCTCGAATCTCGACCAAAACGAGCCGGGGAGGGGAATCGAACCCCTGACCTGCTCATTACGAGTGAGCCGCTCTACCGACTGAGCTACCCCGGCGGGTTCGGTGATTGTAATGAATGGAACGATCTGCTCAGGCTTGCGCCCCCACCCGGGATTGAGCGGGCACCAGCCGGGCCAGCTCCACCAAGGTTGCTTCGATCGCAAGCGCGACATTGGCGTTCTTCAGAAGCGAAGCTCGGGCCTCCACACATCGCTCGACGGCTCGCAACAACTCCGAATCACCGACCGAAGATGCAGCCCAAGTACGGATCTCGGATATCAAGTCGAGGTTCGTGACCCCCTCTTCTCCCCCAGCTCGGGTGGCGAGCACATCTCGGTATAAGGATGCGAGCGATCCGAGTGCTTCAGCCAGCACCTGTTCCTCGGCTCGGCGCAACTCGCGTTTATGTCGCTTCGCCAGCGCGTTGCGCGCTCCGGCGGTGCCACGTCCCTCCCCGAGTGCTTCGGATAACTCCGTAACTTCCGATTTCTGATGTTGTTCGAGTGCTTTCGCTGCTTCCTTGGCTTCGTTAACCACTTCGGTCGCTGCATCCATAGCGTCGATCGGAGAGGCAAGTCGACGAGCGATCCCCATCCAAAGTCGTCTCCGTTCGATCACATCCGTGTCAAAGCTGAACAATCGAGCTCTGGCCAGATCCCCCTCGGACAGTCTGGCTGCGAGAAGTGCCGTCTCCAGCGCGGCCCCCTCCTTCGTCAACAGGTCGACGATCGTTTGCTCGTCGACGGGCTCCATCCGTAAGACACGACAGCGCGACCGGATCGTGTCGAGCAACTCTTCTTCTCGATCCGAGATCAGGATGAAGACAGTTTCGGGCTGAGGTTCCTCGAGTGTCTTCAACAGAGCGTTCTGTGCGGAATCGTTCATCCTGTCGGCCTCTTCGATCACGAAAACCTTGTATCGGCCCTCGAACGGCGAGCGCGAGGCTTCCGGGATCACCTGTTCGCGGATCGTGTCGACCGGGATCAGCGGGCCCTCTGGGACGATGTGATGCACGTCGGGAAATCTCCTGCGGAGGACTCGCAGACACGCCGAGCACGCGCCACACCCTGTGAAGGGCTGCTCCGTGCACTCGAGTGCAGCGGCGAGCGCGAGTGCAGCGGGTCGTTTCCCGGACCCCGCCGGGCCCAACAGCACCCAAGCATGTGCGACCTCGCCCGAGGCGACCTGCGAGGACAGGATCTCGGCCGCGTGCGACCCTCGCAGCGTGTCCCAAACGCTCATCGGGGAAGCGGTCCGGGTCGTTGCAGCGTTTTCCCGGCAAGCATCACGGAAACGCGGTCGTCATCTCGTGCCTCCAGCGCAGCAATCACATCCCTGTGGACTTCACTGGGGGGCCGGGACGCATCGAGAACCACGAATCGATGCGGATAGCGCGCGGCGAGTTCCAGGTAAGCACTCGATACCTTGCGATGGAATTCAGCTTCTTCCCTCTCGATCCGGTCACGTTCCCCATCAACGCGACGCATGCCCTCCTCAGGATCCAGCTTCAGATAGATAACGACATCCGGAAGTAGGCCCCCTGTTGCCCACTCACTTATCCGGTAGATCTCCTCGAGTCCCAATCCACGCGCCAGCCCTTGATACGCCAGGGACGAATCCACGAATCGATCCGACACCACGACCTTGCCCGCTTCGAGAGCCGGCCGGATCACCTCGGCAACATGTTGAGCACGGTCGGCCGCGTACAGCAGAGCTTCGGTGCGGGGGTCCATGTCGGGGACCTCCGGGTCCAGCAATAGCTCGCGGATCCGTTCTCCGATGCGGGTCCCACCCGGTTCTCTGGACCTAACCACCTCCTCGCCGCGCGCTTGAAGCCATCCAACGAGACCCGACATCTGTGTGCTCTTCCCCGCCCCCTCGCCACCTTCGAACACGATGAAGAATCCGTGGGCCCCGGAGGCAACAGGTCGCACCATCGGAGCCCGTGCCCCGATGGCCCGCATCGACACCACTCCCCCCGCCATCGCGAAAAGACCGGCGAGCCATAAGGTGCTGCGCGTGCCCGGGATGTCGAGCTCGCCCCACGGCATAGCAACGCGGTGATCTCCGATCAGGTCGGCAACAAGCGGGAAGACACCTAGTCCGACAAGCGTCCCGATCCTGATGAGGGTGTAAGCGGCACTGAAGGTTCGCCCACGCATCTCATCCCGCGTCGCCTCGTGCATCAATGCGTAACCGGTCGAATAGGCAGCTCCTCCGAAGAAGCCCAAAGCGCTGGCGATCGGGATCGCTTGGTCGAGGCTCGCTACCGAAGCGAGAGCAAAGAGACTCACGCCCGACAGGAGGATCGACGACGAGAACAAAACGTCTTTTTGGATGCGTCGTGCAAGACCCCCGACTGCGAGAAGCCCAAGGATCATGCCGGTACCCAGGAAACCGATCAGGAAGGGGAACCCTCTACCTTTGTCTCCGCCGAGAACCTCTTCGACGAACGTCACCCCGAGGGAGAAGACCGCACCGGCGGCAGCAAACGTGAACGCGATCCCCAACAGCCAAGGTCGTACCTGTTTGTTGCCCGCGACGAACTTGAGACCTTCGAACAGGTCGCGCTTGATCGCTCCGAAATCGAGACGACCGGCGCGTCTGACGGAAGCGGGAATCACGAGGGTTGCGATCATCACGCCGGAGAAAGCGAATGTTAGTGAATCAAGCCACAGGGCCAGCGCCACCTCGTTGCCCTCCAAACCTGACAGAGCGGGAACGTGAGTTCCTAGGAAGGTGGCGAAAGTGGCAAGAGACGCGAAGACGATCGAGGACAGTGGCCACGGGGCATAGACGCCGATCAACGACAGCGAGTTTGCATGTGTGAGGTGCTCGGTCTTGACGAAGTGAGGCAACGAGGCGTCCTTAGCGGGCCCCCAGATCAAGGTCAGGCTCTCGAGAGCAGCCGAGGCCAAGAGTAGATAGACGAGGTTGTTGAAGAAGGGCAAAGAAAAAATGATCACGGCGCGCGCCAGGTCGGCCAGAACCATCGTCCGCTTCCGATCCCAGCGATCGGCCAGGACTCCGGCCAACGGGCCGATCACGAAGCCCGGCAACACCCTGGCGGTCATGACTGCCCCAACGGCAGCCGGCCCGTTGCCGATCTGACTGGCGAGAACCACGATGGCGATGACCCCGACCCAGTCGCCCAGGCTGGAGACGAACTGGGCGATGAAGAACCGCCGGAAGTTCCGGTTGTTCTTGAGCAGGGTCAGGTAAGAGACGCGACCGTCTGGTGAAAGTACGCGCAGATCGGGACGTTGCGCGGCCTGGATCGCTGTCTCCTTCCTAGGAATCCTCTAGAGGACCATCCTAGGCGGGCTCTTTTTCCTTCTTGGGCTTCTTCTTGATGAACTTGCACTCGGGGTAGTTCGAGCAGCCCGTGAAGGGACCGAAACGCCCCCGTTTCTCGACCAGCGGATTTCCACATTGCGGGCAGTTCTCGCCCGTCTCCTTCGGGGGCTCCTTCTTTATGTACTTGCACGTCGGGTAGTTGGAGCAACCAACGAAGGGTCCGAAACGACCGACCTTCGCCACAAGTTCGGACTCACACTCCGGACACTTCTCGCCCGTGCCTTCGATCTTGAGCGGATTCCCCTCCTCGTCGAGTTGCTGTGACCACTTGCATTGGGGGTCCTCGGACCAACCGCTGCAGGACAGGAACCAGAGACCGTGTTTGCCGAACTTCTCGACCACCGGTCGTCCGCAATCGGGACACGTTTTGTCTGTGGGGCGCTCCGGCCGCGACATCTTGTCTTTCTGTTCCTCGACGTGAGCGGTGAACGACGAGAGGAAGTTACAAACGATGGGCGCCATCTCTTTCGAGCCTTCGGCGATCTCATCGAGCTCTTCCTCCATGCGCGCAGTGAACTGAAGGTCGACTACCTCGTTGAAGTGGACCTCGAGCAGTTCGGTAACTACCTCACCTCGCAAGGTGGGGAACAACCGCCTACTTTCAACTCGAACGTAGTCACGGTCCTGCAGCGTCTTGATCGTGGGCGAGTAGGTCGACGGTCGACCGATCCCCTGGTTCTCCATCTCGCGAACGAGGGTTGCCTCCGTGTACCTGGGTGGCGGTTGAGTGAAGTGTTGCGCGGGTTCGAGCGACCGAAGATCCAACACATCGCCTTCGGACAACTCCGGCAGCAGACCTTCGACTTCTTCCTGGTCGTCGTCATCTCCGTGCTCGAGGTACACACGCATGTACCCATCGAACTTGAGCACCTTGCCCGTTGCTCGGAAGATCGCGTCGTTCGTTTCGATGTCGACCGATGTCGCGTCGTAGACGGCCTCGGCCATCTGCGAAGCCATCGTGCGCTGCCATATCAACGTGTACAGGCGAACTTCGTCCACGGATTTCAGAGCACCTTGCAGGTCTTCCGGAGTGTTGGCCAAAACGGAGGGGCGGATCGCTTCGTGAGCTTCCTGTGCGCCCTTCGACTTCGCCGTGAACTTCCTAACCTCGTGGTACTCCTTCCCGAACTGGGTCTCGACGACGCGGCCTATCTCGCCGAGTGCATCGTTCGAGAGGTTGATCGAGTCGGTACGCATGTAAGTGATGTGACCGGCTTCGTAGAGCGTCTGCGCGACCTTCATCGTCTTCCACACCGGGAAACTCAGCTCGGTCGATGCCTTCTGCTGCAGTGTCGATGTCTTGAATGGCGCGGGCGGCTTCTGTCTGCGTTCGTTCTTACGGATCTCTTTGACGGTCCAGGGACCGGGCCGCACGCGCTCCAGAACCGCCATCGCGGCAGCTTCATTGCCCAGCTCGGGGTCATCTTTCTTCTGACTGGGGGGATAGAAGGCACCGAACTCGCCGCCGGCCTTGGTTGCCAGCTTTGCCGTGATGTCCCAGTACTCGGTCTCTTGGAAGGCGCGGCGTTCCCGCTCCCGCAAAACCACGAGAAGGAGGGCGGCGCTTTGAACTCGACCGGCGGAAAGGTTGGGGCCCACATTGCGCCAGAGCAATGGCGACAACTTGTAACCCACGATCCGATCCACCGCCCGACGAGCCTGTTGTGCATCCACGAGGTTCATGTCGATATCCCGCGGATTCTCGAAGGCGCTGGTTACGGCTTTCTTGGTGATCTCGTTGAACGACACTCGCTTGGTCATCTCCGGCTTGAGCTTCACCAGCTGCGCAACGTGCCACGCGATCGATTCACCTTCACGGTCGGGGTCGGCTGCGAGCCATACCGTTTCCGCCTCTTTAGCGGCTTTGCGTATGGCAGTAACCGCCTTCGAAGCCGAGGCACGCTTGATCGGTTCGTACTTGATCTTCACATCGCCGTTGCACTCGATCCCGAAGTCGGACTTTGGGAGGTCGCGGACATGACCCATCGAGGCAAGGACCTTGTATTCCTTGCCCATGTATTTCTCGATCGTCTTCGCCTTGGCAGGCGACTCGACGATGATGAGGTTCTTAGTCACATCGCTCCTTGTTGGATCAGAGACACGCCCTGGGATCGAGCTTGGAGGGCCTGATCGGCCTCACACACCTATCCATTATTAGTACGGCCTGTCAAACAACGAGGACAGACGACTATTCCCCTCCCGATAACATCGCCGCAGACCACAGGCGGTTTATGAGAGGAAAAACACGCTGGAAGCCATCGTTTCGATCATGGAGGAATGGGTCCTCGATTACGGCTATGTAGCGATCTTCCTGCTCATGCTGGTCGAATCGGCCTGCATCCCATTCCCGAGCGAGGTGACGATGCTCGTCGGTGGTTGGTACGCCGCCGTTCCCGACGGTTTGAACTTCTTCGCAGTTGGGATGGCCGGGGTGCTGGGGAACCTGGTCGGCTCATGGCTCGCATATTGGGCAGGACGTCGTTACGGGCGGGGTCTGCTGGATCGCTATGGCAAGTACGTGTTGATCCGCAGCCACGATATCGACAAGGCAGAAGTCTGGTGGGAGAAGCACGGCGAGGCGGCCACGTTCTTCAGCCGCATGCTCCCCGTGATCAGAACGTTCATCTCGGTTCCGGCCGGGATCGCAAAGATGCCCTTCTGGAAATTCACCATCTACACATTCCTTGGATGTATCCCGTGGACGTTCGCGCTCACGTACTTGGGTGTACTCGTTGAGGGGAACTGGGAACGCGTTCTTCACTACTTCGACGTGCCGACGCTGATCATCGGGGGGTTGATCGTCGTGGGGGCGGTGTTCTGGTACCTGCGACGACGCCGCGCTAATCGTCAGGTCAGCTCTATCTCCGAGGCCACGGACTGAAGCCCATCGATCCCGATCTGGATGAACTCGTCCAGTTCGAGCCCGATCGACTCCTTCACTTCGCGGATCTCTTCTCTTTCGACTCCGGGAGCGAAGGACTTCTCCTTCAACTTTTTCTTGACGCTCGACACCTTCATCCCGGCGGCCTTCTCGGGGCGAACCAGCGCGGATGCAACTAGGAGTCCGGCGATCGCGTCGGCGTTGACGATCGCATGGCTCAACAGGTCATCCCTGTACTGAGGATCCTTGTGGGCCAGGATGGCGTTCAGGACCCGTTCGTCGTCGAATCCCTCGTTCTTCAGCCACTCGACCGTTAGCTGGGTGTGTTTCTCGAAATCATCCGCGGTCTGGTCGTAATCGAGGTCGTGGAACAACCCCGCGTAGCCCCATCGATCCTCGTCCTCACCGAAATGTCGAGCGAGCGCTCGCATGACACCTTCAACCGAGATCAGGTGGCGGTACGTGATGTCCTTCTCTGTGTACTTCTTGACGAGTCCCAGAGCCGCGTCTCGCTCCATCACGATTCGCCGGCGAGCACTCTCTTGAGGTCTCCCTCCGCTTCCGGAGCTGCCAGGGCGAGAACCTCGTCTCCTGCGTGAAGCGGGGTCTCGGCTCCGGGAGCGATCACATGCTTGTCTCGAACGATCGCGACGAGAGTGCAGTCGGGTGGCATCTTGAGGTCACCGACCGTCTTCCCATCCGCGGGAGACCCTTCCGCCAGTGTCAACTCCAGCAATGCCACCTTGCCCTGTTCGAGGTTCAAGAGACGCACCAGGTCCCCCACCTGAACCGCCTCTTCCACCAAAGAGGTCAGCAGATGCGGCGTGCTCACGGCAACATCGACGCCCCAATTGGCGGTGAACAACCACTCGTTATCGGGATGGTTGACGCGCCCGATCACACGTGGCACGGCGAACTCCTGCTTGGCCAGCAATGAGATAACCAAGTTGTCCTCGTCGTCTCCCGTCGCAGCCACGCAGACGTCGCACGAGGACAGAACGGCTGCATCCAACGTGTAGAGCTCGCAAGCATCGCCCTTGACCCAGTTGACGTCCGGCAGCTCCTGCTTCTGGATCGCGATGACGGCAGCCTCTTGTTCGATCACAACCACCTCATGACCGCGAGTGGCGAGATCCTTGGCAACGAAGGTGCCCACATTGCCGGCTCCCGCGATCGCGATGCGCATCGAGCGTGACTTCATTCCGGAGCACCCACCTTTTTGAGATCCTCCGTCAGGGTCGGCAGGTCGCCTCTGACAACCGAGACATGCAGGATGTCGCCGTCTTGCAGAGCGAGATCCTTCTCGGGAACCCTGGGGACGCCGAACCTGCTCACCGCCACGACCTTTCTGCGTCCCTCTAGATCCACATCTATAGCTTTCTTGCCCACGATCTCGGACGGGATCGAGATCGCCGTCACGACGACCTCACCGTTATCGACGGTGTATTCCACCGGAACCTCATCGGGCATCAATGTGCGAAGGATCTGGTCAGTCGTCCACCTAACTGTGGCCACGGTCTGGATCCCCAGACGCTGATAGATCTGCGCTCGACGAGGGTCATAGATGCGTGCAACGACGGCGGGGACCCGGTAATGCTCCTTGGCAACGCGAGCCGACAAGATGTTCGAGTTGTCGCCGCTCGTTACGGATGCGAAAGCGTCCGTCTCGTGGATCCCTGCCGCCTCGAGGACATCTCGATCGAATGCAAACCCGACGATCTTCTTTCCACTGAAGTCAGGTTTGAGTCGCTCGAAAGCCCGCTCGACCTTGTCGATGATCACCACGGAGTGCCCGAGACGCTCGAGGTTCGTCGCCAGTTCCGATCCCACCCGGCCGCAGCCGGCTATCACGATGTGCATTCCCGAACTCCTTATCGACGCCGCGGATATTGCCATAGTCATGCCTCGTTCACCGCTACCCGGGCGGTTAGATTCCCCGTGTGCCGTTCCTCAGCAGCTTCATCCACAACCTCACGGCATCGCCGGACGAGATCCGGGCCGAGAACCTCTGCCACTGGGCGGACTCGATCCCGGACGCGGTCCCCATCTCGGAGATACGACCGCGAGAACGCACCAAGGTGGCCGGCGTTATCCAGAACATCCGGATCGACCCCCGCTCGGGTGGCTCGATCGAGGCCACCATCACTGATGGCCGGGGCCAACTGGTGGCTCGCTGGCTCGGCCGGTCCGAGCTTGCGGGGATCCGTCTCGGCGCCGGTTTGGTTATGCAGGGGGTCGTGGGCGAACAAAAGGGGGAGCTGAGCATGCTCAATCCCGAATATGAACTCGTCCCGAGCCCGGAGCACGGTTGAGCACATGAGCAAAGCCCCCGTCGCCATGAAACGCCTGCTGCTGGGCCGCCCGATGGCCTCGGGAGAGCTCGGCCACACTCTCCTTCCCAAAGTCTTCGCCCTTCCCGTTTTCGCCTCCGACGCGCTTTCCTCGATGTCGTACGCCAGCCAAGAGGTGTTGATCGTGCTGGTGGCGGCGGGCACCGGCGCGCTCGCGCTGGGAGTACCCATATCGCTCGCAGTGTCGTTCCTCCTGGCTGTCGTCATCATTTCCTATCGCCAGATCGTGCGGGCATACCCCGGAGGAGGAGGCGCTTACGCAGTCGCCTACGAGAACCTGGGCACATATTCGGGCCTGGTCGTGGCGGGGGCGCTCCTTTTGGACTACGTACTAACGGTGGCCGTTTCGATAACTGCCGGGGCGGATGCGATCGTCTCCGCGGCCAGCGGTCTGCACGAACACAAGTTGTCGATAACCATCGGCCTGATCGGACTCGTCACCTTCGCGAACCTTCGGGGAGCTAAGGAATCGGCTCGCATCTTCGCCATCCCGACCTACGGCTTCGTGCTATCGATCTTTGCGCTGGTGATCACCGGCTTGGTGCGGTGCCTGGACGGATGTCCTCAAGCAGAAAGCGCATCCTTGCATCCGGAGTCACACAGCCTGCTGACCGCCTTCCTGGTACTAAAAGCATTCGCCGCGGGGACCACCGCTCTGACAGGGGTAGAAGCGATCGCGGAAGGTGTACCCGTATTCCGCTACCCACAGTCCAAGAACGCGGCGACCACCCTTTCCATCCTCGGTGTGCTCTCGATCTCGATGTTCATAGGTGTCGCATGGCTCGCCGACAAGACGAACGTCGTCTACATCCACGAGCTCGAGGGGCAGCGAACGGTCATCGCGCAGATCGCAAACGCTGTCTTTGGCGGCGGGCCGATGTTCTACCTCGTTCAAATCATGACCGTGCTGATCTTGATCCTCGCTGCCAACACCGCTTACACGGGATTCCCCGTTCTCGCCTCGATCCTGGCCCGGGACCGCTTCCTGCCGCGGCAGCTTCTGAACCGCGGTGACCGGCTGGTGTTCTCGAACGGGGTACTGATCCTGGCCGTCTTTGCGGTCCTGCTGGTCTACGCGTTCAACGCCGACCTCAACCGACTGATCCAGCTCTATCTCGTCGGGGTCTTCATCTCGTTCACCCTGGCCCAGTTCGGGACGGTCGTGCGATGGCGTAGGACCCGGGAACCGGGGTGGCAGCGCAGTGCTGCGATCAACGCTTTCGGCGGCCTCGTAACCGGAGTCGTGCTTGCGGTTGTTGTACTCACGAAGTTCAAAACGGGAGCGTGGATCGTTCTCACCGCCATGCCCTTCCTGATCTTCATGATGCGTTCGATCAACAGGCACTACGTAAGCGTTCTTGAAGAGCTTTCTGCAGCCGAACGCCGGCCGGTCGACCGCCGGCCGGGCCATCAACACATGGTGGTGTTCGTCCAGAAGGTGGACGCTGCCTCGGCGCGAGCCGTCGGCATCGTGAGATCCATCAGGCCGAACAGCCTCAGCGCCATCACGGTCGACCCGACGCTCCAGTCGGCATGGCGCCGCTTAGCGCCCGACATCCCCATCGAGGCTCTCCCCGGAGGAGGCAGCACGGCGGACCGGATACGAGGTTACTTACGGACCCGTCGTCAGGATCTCGAGGAAGACGACTTCCTGACCCTCGTCATCCCCGAGATCCTGCACCGGAAGGGGTTGATCGAGATCGCAACCCGCTCCCATCTCCACAGACTCAAAGCAGGGTTACTGCGGGAGCCGGGGGTCCAAGTGATGGACGTGCCCCTGCTGAGGGACGACATCGATCACACCGTGGATGAAGCGCGAGAGCCTGCCCGCAACTATGTATTTGTTCTCGTTTCGAGCGTGCAGAACGCGACCCTTCAAGCGATCGAATATGCCGAGACGATGCGGCCGACGGATCTGCGCGCCGTTTCGTTCGGCCTCGATGCGAGCGAAACAGAACAACTGGGCGACCTCTGGCTCGAAGCTCGGATCCCCCATCCCCTAGAGATGGAAGCCGCACCCTTCCGGGACATCGGAGAAGCGGTGGTCAATTACGTCAATCAGTTCCGCCCCGATGGCGTCGAGCGGATGGTCACCATCGTCCTTCCCGAGTTTGTCGTGAAGAAAGCACACCACCAGATCCTGCACGGACAGACCGCTCTGCTGGTGAAGCGAAGGGTGCTCTTCGAAAAAGGTGTAGTGACGGTCAGCGTCCCGTATCACCTGGAACACTAGAAAGGGCGCCGCAACCGCGGCGCCCTCCCTTTAGTTCTCGCCGATCGTCGAGACGATCGGCGTTCGTGTCTGGTTCCTAGGTTTCTGGGCTTAGACGGCCGCCTCCACCGCACGACCTACCTCGGTCTCATCTCCGTCGCCGAAGTCTGCCCCTTCCTGCCTCGCCGAGAACATGAACGCAGCGATCAGGATCACGACGCCGATGACGACGACCGCAACCCGCAAACCGGTGTTACCCGTATCGACGGCGGTCACGATCGAACCGGCGGCAAGCAACGCCACCAGATTCATCACCTTGATCAACGGGTTGAGTGCCGGGCCGGCGGTGTCCTTGAAGGGATCACCGACGGTGTCTCCGATAACACTTGCCTCGTGCGCAGGTGATCCCTTACCACCGTAGAGCCCATCTTCGATGAGCTTCTTGGCGTTGTCCCACGCGCCACCCGAGTTGGAGAGATAAACCGCCAACAGCTGACCGACGAGGATCGCTCCGGCCAGGTAACCACCCAACGAAACCGCGCCGAAGGCGAAGCCCACGACGATCGGCGTTGTGATGGCGAGGATGCCGGGGGTAGCCAGTTCACGCAACGAGGTACGCGTGCAGATATCGACGACTCGTGCGTAATCGGGCTTGACCGAGTAATCCATGATGCCGGGATTCTGTCGGAACTGCTCCCGCACCTCCATCACGACCGTGCCTGCCGCCCGACCGACGGCCTTGATAGTCAGCGATGCGAACAGGAACGGAACCGCGCCACCGATCAAGAGACCGATGAGCACGTCCGGTTTGGCAACGTCGATCGCGATGTTTCCCACGATGTCCCTGAAAGAACCGAACAGGGACGTCGCTGCCAGAACGGCGGTAGCGATAGCCAGTCCCTTCGTGATCGCCTTGGTGGTGTTACCTACAGCGTCGAGACCGGTCATGATCTTGTCCGCCTCTTCGCCCAAACCACCGGACATCTCGGCGACCCCGTGAGCGTTGTCCGAGATCGGGCCATAGGTGTCCATCGAAACGATCACACCCACGGTGGTGAGCATCCCCATTCCCGTCAGTGCGATGTAGTAGAGCGCCTTGTCGGCCTCGCCGCCCCCAAGAAGGAACGCAGCGAAGATCGCGGCGGCGATCGTCAGCACGGAGAAAACCGTCGACTCCATGCCGATGGCCGTTCCCTGGATGATCGTGGTCGCAGGACCGGTGCGCGTTGCACCGGCGATCTCTTTCACGGGCTTGCGCTCGGTCGACGTGTAGTACTCGGTGAGCATGTGGATCAGCCCTGCGAGGACGAGACCGATCACGACGGCCCAGAAAGTCTTGACGTCCTTGACGTAGAACTTCGAAACGAAGAACACCGCGATCGCGGAAGCAACCCCCGATAGGAGGAATCCGCGGTTGATCGCCTTCATCCCGTGCTCCGTCTCGCTCCGAGGCTTCACCGCTTCGATGCCGATGATCGAAGTGATGACACCGATCCCACGGACGAACAAGGGGAACAACACAGCGGCAACCACTGAACCGGTGCCCTGGTAAGCGACGAACCCGAGGATCATGGCGGCAACAAGCGTGACTTCGTAGGACTCGAAGAGGTCCGCGGCCATCCCGGCGCAGTCCCCCACGTTGTCACCGACGTTGTCGGCGATCGTTGCGGCGTTACGAGGGTCGTCCTCGGGGATGTTCTTCTCAACCTTCCCTACGAGGTCCGCTCCCACGTCGGCGGCCTTCGTGAAGATCCCGCCGCCGACCCGCATGAACATGGCGAGCAATGCCCCGCCGAATCCGAACCCGAAGAGAACAAGCGGAGCGTCGCCCTTGAAGATCATGAAGATCAGGGTCGCTCCGAAGAGCCCTAGGCCGACCGTGAACATCCCGGCCACACCTCCGGCGCGGAAAGCGATGGCCATCGACTCACGCAGCCCTCGACGAGCTGCCGAAGCCACTCGTACGTTGGCCCTGACTGCAAGTCCCATCCCGACGAACCCGACGAGGGCGCTGAAGCCGGCCCCTAAGAAGAACGCGATCGTTCTCCAGAGACGGATATTCATGTCGGGCGCTTCGAGCGCCAACAGAATGAGACCCAAGATCACGACGAAAACCGAGAGGGTCTTGAACTGACGCGTCAGATACGCGTTAGCGCCTTCCCGGATCGCGAGCGAGATCTCCTGCATCTTCTCGGTGCCCTCGTCCTTCGCCAGGACACCACGCACGAGGCTGTAGGCATAGATCAACGCGACCAGTGAGATCGCGAGGATCACCCACAGCATCATGTTCTCGAACCCTGACAACGGGGGTAGGTCGAGGCTTGTCGCCTCTCCGCCCGCTGCGAATGTGAAACGACTCATGCCGGCTGCTCCTTTTCTCGGTCCTTGCTTTCTTCCTCTTCTTCTTTCTTCACGTAGATCTGCTTTGCAACTTTCTCGCTGATCGTTCGATCCTTACCGTCGACGCGCACCACAAGCGGTCCGTCGAAGGGATGCCTCTCACGCACCTCCACGCGCACGCCGGGCCGTAGACCAAGGGTGTCGAGGAACTCGACGATGTCCGCATCGGTAGAACCCGAGATCGCGACGACGGCTGCATCTCCCGGCTCGAGCGCGTAGAGCGGGGGCATGTTGGGGATGTCGATCACATCGTGATCGGGGATGGGGAAACCGTGCGGGCAAGTGGCGGGGCGATCGAGCGCGACGAAAAGCCGTTCCTCTACCTCTTGCGGAAGGTCGTGTTCGAAGGTCCCAGCCAAACGGTCGGCCTCGTTCCAGGCATAGCCGAGCATGTCGGCGAGGAAGCGCTCGACGATCCGGTGGCGCCTGATCGCCGCAACGGCCACACGACGGCCGGGTCGCGTGAGCTCCACACCTCGGTAGGGCTTGTGGGTGACGAGTCCTCGCTCGGCGAGACGTTTGACGGCGGCCGTGGTCGTGCCGGGCGAGACGCCGAGGGACTCTGCGAGGGCTCCTGTGTGCGCGGCTCCAACCTCCGCAGGTGCGGAGTTAGACCTGGTCAGGCGGTAGATCGCCTTTAAGGTCTCGCGGTCGGAACGAGAGATGATCGCTTCCATGGTTTGGGAAGCGGAGAATCTATATTTTGGACCCCCAAAACGTCAAATCGCGGTCAGTGAGAGATGACGAGGCGGGTCAGCGTGCCCCCACCCTCGCGGGGAAGGAACTCACATTCGTCGACCAGGCTCTCAACCAGGGCCATCGACATCACCAAGCGAGACGAGATGCCCATGCTGTCCGCCTCATCTTGGGCGGCGGCGTCGTCGTCGACCTGTCCCCGATCTCCCACCTCGATGACGACGCTCCCTCCATCGTCCGTGTAGGAAACGGAGACGGCGTCCTGCGAGCCCGCTTCCTCGTGGGCGATGACGGCGTTAGCACACGCCTCGGAAACCGCGATCTTGAGATCCTCCACCTGCTCCTCCGTGAAACCGGACGTCCGAGCAAGTGCCGAGATGGCAAGTCGAACGACCCCCACATACGGGGAGCGAGGCGGGATCTCAAGCGATATCTCGGGGCTCATAACTCCCTACGTCGCTCGCTCTGCGCACCGACCGAGCTCACTGCGCCCCGCCCGCGGCCTCCTCGACCGATGGATGGATGGGAAAGACCTTCGTGAGCCCGGTGATCTTGAAGATCTTGAGGATCTTGTCCTGCGTGCACACGAGAGAGAGGCTCCCTTCGTGTGCTTTCACCCGCTTCAATGCTCCAACCAACACGCCCAGCCCGGTTGAGTCGAGGAAGTCGACCCCCTCCAGGTTGACGACGACGTTGTAGGAACCGTCGGAAACGAGCTCGATCAGTTTCTCTCTCAATTTGGGAGCCGTGTAGACGTCGATCTCGCCCTTCACGTCCACCACGGCGTAGTCCCCCATGTTGCGTACGTCCAGACCTAGCTCCATACTCCCCTTCCTTCTTTATGGGATGGCGCCCCCACCGCACGAGCGGCAGGCGACTACCCGAATTACTTAGTGGATTTTGGTTGGCCATCCTAAACCGGCCTTGTTCCCCGCCGAAGAGAAGGGTTTAGTGCATAGCCGGGGGTCGGTCGTGCGTCTGTACGGGTGTGGATATCCGTCATTTCGCGACCTACCTTCGCCATACTCGTTCAGGGCTAAAGGAGGAGGGTCTTTTGAGCGTTGTGGCTTCGAGCCAACGACGTCTGGTGTGGCCAGTTGCAGTCGCGCTCACTGCGGCGATGGTCTACGCCCTCTTCTTGTACCTCCCGACCAGAACGAGCAGTACGACCTCCGTCCCACGGACGCTTGCGCCGCCGGGAGTTGCTCAGGCCGATTGGGAGGTCCGCACCTTTCCGGCCGGCGGAGCCGGCGTCGGACACATGGGGGCCAAAGCCAAAGCTCAGGTGAAAGCCCAGCGCGAGCCACTCGCACTGCTCGTCAGAGACGTCTACGACGCGATGTTCCTCGAGCCCGGCCGCGCGAAGCAGGTCGTTCGCGCGCGCTTTGAGGCGGCTGCGGGGAGCACCGCTCTGGCGAAGAAGATCGGACTCCCTCCCGGTCTCGAGGAAGTCCAGATCAAGAAGCGTAGTGCCCGGATCGGCATCTCGGTCGTCGGGGCGAAGACCGCCGCGGCGAGCGTCAAGGTCTCCGGGACCGTCATGAAGGACGGTCATCGCACTGCGTTCAAGCACAGATCTACATTGTGGCTCGACAAGACGAAAAGCACCTGGAAGATCATCGGCTTCGACGTTTCGCAGGGTCCACGAACATGAGGAAGCGAGCCGCACTGCTCGCAACTTTCCTTGCGAGCACGATCGCGTTTCTCTCGCTGGTAGGTCCGGCCGTAACGGCCCCGGTCCTCGTCGGTCGGATGCACGAACAGTTCCAGCCAAACCGCGGAAAGATCTTCGTGCTGGTGATCGGCAACGACTCTCGCGAAGGCAACCCTCGCAACTCACGCGCCGACGCGATCCACATAGTGGGGATCAACACAGACACTATGAGGGGGGGGATCCTCAACTTCCCGCGTGACTCGTGGGTCAACATCCCGGGGCAGGGAACCTCAAAGATGAACGAGGCGATGCTCGTCAGCGGTCCGGAGAACCTTGCCCGCACGCTCGAGGGACTCACCGGCATAAAGATCGACTACTGGGTCATGACCGGCTTCGAAGGTTTCATGGGGATCATCGATGGCCTGGGACGCGTGACTGTGAACCTCCCCCACTCCATCGACGATCCAACTGGATCGGGTGCGCACCTTCCGGCCGGGAAGCAGAACCTGGGACACAAATCGTCTCTGGCGTACCTGCGAACGCGCCACTCGTTCGGAACCGGAGACCTGGCACGGACGACGAATCATGGGACCTACATGATCTCGATGTTGCGAAAGCTGCGTGAGGACGTGGCATTGAACCCCGCCGAGCTGCTCAATTGGATCGCTCTCACGAAGAAGTTCGCAAGCTTCGACATGTCGTCGGACGAGCTCTTCCGGTTGGCGGTTCTCGCTTCTCAGGTACCACCCAAGAACGTGAACAACGTCACGGTCCCAGCGAGTACCGGGAGTGTCGGCGCAGCAAGCGTCGTCTTCATCTCCCCATCCGCGAGTTCGATCTACAAGCGCTTCCGCGAGAACGGAAGTCTGTAACCGGCTTAGAGATAAGCAGCGAATGAGGCTGGAGACAAACGACCTCCGGTCGCAGATTCCACCAACGCATCCCACCGCATGAGTTGTCCGTGGCGAAAGACCCGTTCGACCAAGAATCGCCCGGCCGCGTTGTTGCCTGCCAGGTCCCCACTTTGGCTCTCGACGGTCGCTCGCAACTGAGCCGCGAGCATCTCTCCCAAGAGGTAGTTGTGGTAGTAGACCGGCGCGACTGCAAGGTGGATCTTCGAGGCCCACGCCCCCGGAGGGGGATCGTGCGGCGGGGACACGAGTTGGAACCGTTCGACGAGCTCCCACCAGCGACTGTCCAGATCGATCTCTGGATCGGAGTAGAGGTCACGCTCGAAGTGGCACATGAGCAGACCCCACCTGACGAAAGTCAGTTTCTGGGCCGCTCGGGCAGCGCGCAATTGCGACGAGATCGCCTCGACATCCGACTTGGCCACGCCGGCGATCCGAGTCAGCCACAGCGGATCTCTGAGTAGATCCCCCGACAAGATCGCGATCGCTTCGGTTACGAATGTATGCGCCGCCCGGCGCAGGACCCAGGGAAGGTCGGGATCGATCTCGGCGTCGTAAGCGGCATGCCCGGACTCGTGAAGCATGACTTCGATCCATCGCTCGCCGGGCACGACGTTTGCGAGGATCCGGATGTCACCCGAACGATCTATGTCCATGCAGAACGCGTGCTGACACTTGAGCTCACGTGGATACAGATCGCTCGCCTTCAAGATGTTCGAGATGTCGATGTCCCACCCCGCGAACGTCCTTTCGGCCAGTGCCGGTGCCACCGCATCTGCGAAATACCCATCGAGGGTTAGCCGCCCGTCCGGGGGGGCGTGTTGGAAGAACGGATCGGAGTAATGCCATGGCATCAACCCGTCGGTGCCGAATCGCTCGGACAGCGATCGATCGACGGTCGTCTTCCACTGCGCAAAGGGGGCGACCGTAACCTCATCGAGCTCGTCGAGACGCTCGAACAGCCATTCCTCCGACAACTCTTGGAGTTCCAGTGCCATCCGGTAGTAGTCGATGAAACCGAGGTCGCGAGCGACGCGATTCCGAAGACGGACCAACTCGCGGACGGGTCCCGCAACGCGATTCCCGACCTGCTTCGACGCCGCCCAGACCTCCTGACGGTAGGCGCTGTCGTTGGAGGTTCGAAGCACCTCCTCGATCTCGTTATCGCTGAACGACGAACGACCGACCTGAGCGCGGAAAGAGGCGAAGTCACTCTCGATCATGCTCCCCAGACGAACGACCTCAGCCCGGTCCTTCTCGTCCATCTGGTTTGCCGTTAGCGAGAGCCTCAGGATCTCGAGCTGACGCTTAACGACCGGGTCGTGAACCTCATCCTCGAGCGCTTCGCCCACCATCTCGTAGATGTCCCGATCCCCCTTGAGCCGTCTGACTTCGAGCTCTAGCTCTTCTCGGCGGCGGTCGTTGTCCGCGTTGACCTCGATCTGCGAATCCCAATAGGCACGATGGAAGTCTGCTTCCGCCCGTTGGAAACGAGAAGAGACGTCTTCGAGGATCTGGTTGGGTGATCTAGTCGCCATCAGTTACATCTACCCCAACTTCGCCCGAGTGACTCCGGATGTGATCAGGACTCAGCTGGAAATGCCACGGTTCGTTGGCCAGTGGACGGATAAGGGGTAGACCCAGCTCTCGAACCAGGGATGCTGCTCGATCCAAGTCGCCGCTCAGATCGACGGCCAGTCCCCGTTCGTGCATCGACGTTCCCGGCCGCGCAACCCAATCATCGGCCACCTCCGGGTCGCCATACCGGTCCAGAGCCGTTTCCCACAGCAGAGCCTGGTCCGCACTCGATCGGAACCCGGATACGAGGCTCACGGATCCTCCTGCTCCAGCGAGCAGCCGATCTACAGCACGGCGCAAGGAGGGATGAAGACCAGTGAAAGAAGGCAGCCCGGGTCCCATGAGGTCCGGTTCGAACACGGCCCGGGCGCGTGCCACCACACCCTCGACCGAGACCGTCACCTGCACAGCGGTCGCTCCCTGGTCACACAGACAGTTCGTCAATCGAGCTCCGTTCAGCTCGGCGAATCTCACGGCGGCGGACCTGGGGTCGCCCGTTCCATAGGGCGTGGCTTCCGCCACGGCGGCCAGCGCCGCCGCATCGGCTGCAGTCTGGGCGCGGGCCTTTTGCGCGTATGTCGATGTCACGTCGATCGCGAACGAGCCGACGACCAGGCACACCAGCGTGCACATGCCGGCGATCAGCAAGGTCATGGTTGCTCGATGCGCATGGTTGCGTCGGCTCGAAGAGTGATTCTCGACAGCAAGAAACCGGCGAAGGGGACGAACGTGTCCGGATGATGGCTGAGACCAACCCTGACCGCTCCGCCCTGTGTCCGATTCGGAGCGGGAGGATCGATCGTCAGTCCGACATCATCCAGGCCCGAACTCTCCGCCGCCGCCCGTATCGCTTCCGGGTCACCATCGACAGACGCGATACGGACGGCCTCTCGGGCCGCGTGCCAGAGTCGGATCTGCTCCACACCTACGAGCCCGACTTGGATCACGAATGCGATCAGAAGGATCGCGAAAGGCAAGCAAAGAACGAGCTCGATCGTTGCTTGCCCAGTCTCTCGATCATTCATCTCGGCCAACACGTCGAGACCTAGATCGCGCGCTCGACCAACCCCTTGACCACGTGCTGGAAAACTTCGTCAAGCGCTCCGGACTTCACGAAGGCCGCGAAGACACCGACGACCAAACCGGCAACTAAAAGGACGAGCGCGTACTCGGCTGTCGTTTGACCAGTTTGGGATACGAAAAGCGAGTGAAACCGTTGCACTGTGCACCTCCCGATCGAGACCGGCCCGACGCCGGCTGTGCTGCTATCTCATCGGGTGGTGCGGCAGCTCGCTATGACGCGCGCCACTCGGAACGGCTAGCGGGTTATTTCGATCTCGTCTCCGACCTCGACGCCCCAGTCTTCGAAACGACCTTGATTGACCTCGAGCGCCCCGCTGTAAGAAACGCCGGGGTCATAGACCTCGCAAGGGTCTTTCTCACATGGCTCCATGTCGAGGATGGCTAGGATCTCCCCTTCCTCATCGAAATACGCGATCGAGAGCGGGATCAGTGTGTTCTTCATCCAGAACCCACCACGATGCTCCTCAAAGAACAGGAACGCCATGCCGCAGTCTTCCGGGAACTCCTCGCGGAACATCAGCCCGAACTGGTGTTGCTCGTCGCTTTCCGCGATCACGAGGTCGACGAGCACCGAGTCTTCGCCGCTATCGATCAGAGCTCGAGCGGGTGGGAAGTCGGGGGCGGGAGAGGGAAGCGGGTCCACGGGATCGCAGAGCGTTCCCTTCTCCTGTTCGGCCACTCTTCCTGCTCCATCGCAGGACGCGGTGACGAGCGCAAGCACGACGACCACGAGGACTGTGCGAAACATCCGCCTGTGGCGTGTCGCATAACGTGAGTCCTGTTTTCGAGCGCGAAACGCAAGCATCGCAAGGCCGCAAGGAGGGTGCGTACCTTTAGGTACGTGCCCGACTGAGAACGCCGCGAGGCGCCGCGGCTTCGCCGGGAAAACGGGCGACATGTTGTGCGACACGCCACTAGGGTGCCATGGACTCAACCGTTAACGAGGCCCCTTAGAAAGGGGCCGAGTGCCAGGAAGCCGAACGACGGCAGAACGCACAGGGTCAGTGGAACCACCATCAGCACCGGAGCCCGGCGCAACCGCGCGGTGAACATCCGCGCTCTTGAGTCTCTCCGCTGGTCCGCGAGCTCTTCCAGAGAAGTTGCCACGGGAAGGCCAAGACGATCCCCTCGATCAAAGATCGCAGCGACTGAACGTAGGAACGGATCCGCGTTCTGTCCCAACACGGCTCCCCACGAGCACCCAAGAGCAACCCGGCGGGATGCGCTCGCCAACGAGGGACCGGCCACGACAGCCGCTGCGGACAATGCCGGGCCGATCGCCATCCCGGCGCGCAGCGACAGTGCGATCTCTCTGGCGAAACGATCCAAGGGGTCATGAGGATCCGGTGGAGAGGGGATGAGCGACCCGATCCATCTCATCCCCACGATCGCCAACAAAGCACCCGCCACGAGTATGGCCACCCCCGTGCGATCGAACATTGGCGCCCGACCAAGCGGTGCGAGCGGCAGAAAAAGCAGTGGCAACGCCGCTACCAGGCGGGCCGACAGCTTGGCTCCCGCGACGCTCGCCCGGGCTTCCTCGAGCCCATCAGACCGTTGGCGCAGCCACATGGCCGTCTGATGCAGGGCTCCAGCCAGGCCCCCGCCCGCGCTCTCGTGCTGCTCCAGTAGTGGAAGAAGCAAGCGCCCGAGTTCGCGCAAGGACTCATGGCTCGCCCCTCCCCCGGTGAACGCCGCCGCGGGTGACAGCCCCAATGCAAGGAGGTCCCTCAAACACAACAGCGACGGCCTCAGGTCGTCGCCAACGCTGCGATGCCATACCGACAAGCTCGACCTGACCGGAACCCCCGATCGGATCTCGCTCGCCAATGAATCGAGAGCTGAAGCCAGTGATCTATCTGTGTTCTTCGATCGCGACCACACGTCTCCGCCCCTCGCTTCGGTCGAGTTGCACGACGATCTCGAAGCAACGGTTGACGGTCTCGCGCAATCCGCTCTCCGTTGCTCCGGGGGAGGCTTGCAGAACGAGACGCGTCATACGTTCGAGCGCGCCTGAGGGGGAATCCGCGTGGATCGTCACCATGGACCCCGGGTGCCCCGTGGACATCGCCTGCAACGCGATAGATGCCTCCACCCCCCGCACCTCTCCAACAACGATCCTGTCCGGTCGCATCCTGAGGGCCGCTCGAAGAAGCTCGCTCGCGTCGATGGTCCCCGCTCCTTCGAGATTGGCTCCCCTTGTCAAGAGCGACACTCTGTGAGGACAGCGAGGTCGAAGCTCCGGCGTTTCCTCGATCAAGACCACCCGCTCAGATGAGTCGATGGTCCCAAGCAACGCGTTCAAGAGGGTCGTCTTGCCCGATCCGGTACCGCCGCTGATCGCGATCGTGCGTCGGTCGGCACACATCGAAGCCAGGGTTCGAGCCTCATCCGGCCGCAACATCTCGAATCCCACCAGATCATCGAGAGACCACGGCCGCTGTGGAAACCGTCGGATCGACACGAGTGGCCCGTCCGGCGCTGCGGGAGGCAGGACAACATGCATCCGAGAACCGTCTAGCAAACGAGCGTCGGCGATGGGATGCATCACATCTATGGACACTCCCGACCCGTCCAAGATGCGTCTCACGAACAGTGACAACTCTTCGTGGGTCTGGAAGGAAACTTCGGCCGACTCGAGTACGCCGTCCCGTTCGACCCAGACCTCTCCGGGGCCGTTGACCAAGATGTCCGTGACCGACGGATCGCCCATCAGCGCCGTCAGGACCCCGAACCCATCTATCGCATCGGCGGCGCTCGCTACCGACATCGCCACATCTTCTGTGGATGTCGAATTGATCGCGAGCTCTCGAAGGGCAAGTCTCCGAGCGGCGGCGTCGAGTTCGGCGATCTGGTGATTCGCGTAGGCCAAGGGAAGGAGTTCGGTGGTCATGTTTTCGCTACTGCGTGCGCCAGGCGATCCAGACGAGAAGACCAGCGCGACCAAGACCCGAGGAGGCGGCACTCGTCTTCTCGATCCCGGAGGGCCGGGGTACACGGAAGCTCGAGAGTGATGCGGCGTTCGAGCACGCGTTCGAGCATCCGCGTATTCGCTTCGCTACCGGGGCCAACGCGGTTCGTAACGATGGCCCACTTCACATCAGGTGATTCCGCGAGTAGCTCGCGGGCACGCCGGGCACTGACGAGCGATGGAGTCAGCACCAGGATCGCCAGAGCGTCGGTGAGAGATCCGCTCGGCGGTCCCGCGCCAACATCGACCACGACTCGAGTGAAGCGTTCTTCGCAGCGTCCTCTTACCTTGCCCCCATCGCTCCGGTCTTTTCCGTCGGGCATAAGTAGGACACGGAAAGACCCTTCGACCGGGATCGCCGCGCGGAGAAGTGACTCAGTGTCCTTTCCGACCACGTCCCACGCTGGGGCCTCCTCCGGGAGACCGAGACGATGTCGAGCCCCACGATTGGGATCCGATTCGAGGTAGCAAACCGAACCATGCCTCCCCAACGCCCTGGCCAGATGCAGCGATACCGAAGTCGTGCCGGCTCCCCCACAAGCTCCAACAACGAAAACCGATCGGCCGGGAACGGGTCGTGTGAGGGCACGCGCCACTTCCGTTACGACTCCGGCAGGATCGGTGGGGTCGAATCGGATCCCGTCGGCATGAACGTCATCACATACGACGACGGCGTCGGCATCCGGGGGGGCCTGGTCGAAAAGGCATACCTTCCACTCCGCTGGAGCCGCATCGAATGCCTTCGCGGCAGCAAGACGAAGCTCTGGTTCCGTAGCAACGATCGCGACGCGAGGTCTCATGCATCGCAGTCCACAGCTATCAACGCGATCTAGCTGTGACGAGCAGCACAGTCATCCGAAGGTCTTCCGACCGGGGAGAATCAGGGACATGGAAGCGGCTTTCTTCGACCTCGACAAGACGATCGTTGCGCGCTCCAGTCCGCTGGCGCTCGGCCGGACGTTCTTCAAGGAAGGCCTGATCGGTCGGTCGTTCCTGCTGAAGTCGATATACGCGCAGCTGATCTTCTATCTGATGGGCGCGGACGAAGAGAAGATGGATCGGATGCGGGAAGAGGCGGCAAAGCTCACCTCTGGATGGGAAGCAGACAACGTCCGCCGGGTCGTGAACGAAGTTCTCGAGGAAGTCATCTCTCCTCTCATCTACGCGGAGGCCCTCGAACTGATCCACGATCACCGTGCGGCGGGGCGGCTTATATGCATCGTCTCCTCGTCGCCGGAGGAGATCGTCGAGCCCCTGGCCGGCATGCTCGGGGTCGATCGCTGGATCGCCACGAAGCCGAAGGTGATCGACGGCAAGTACACGGGTGAGCTCGATTTCTACGCCTACGGCCCCCACAAAGCGACTGCGATGGCGAAGCTCGCCGGGGAACTGGGGATCGACCTGACGGGGTCCTACGCCTACTCCGACTCCGACACCGACCTCCCGATGCTCGAAGCGGTAGGTCACCCCGTGGTCGTGAACCCCGACAAGGCCCTCCGGCGCTTGGCCGAGGAGCGGGAGTGGCAGATCGAGAATTTCGTCAACCCGGTGACGCTCCGCGACCGCCTGCCGCAGCTGAAAGCGCCCGAGATGACCGTCGTTGGAGGCCTCAAAGCCGCCGCCGGAGTGGCCTCTGTAGCCGCCGTGGCCTGGTGGGTCAGTCGCAAAACGAGCGCTCGGAGAGGCTAAGGTCCAGAGATGCAGCCACGTCGAAGGCTATTCAGCGCGCTCCTTGCTCTGGTAGCCATCACCGCCATCCTCCCCACGGTCGGCCTTCGGGCCGCTCCGGATCCGGGGGACCTCGAAGCCGCTAGAGACCGGCTTTTCGAGCTCGAGCGGGAGTTCCAACTCGTGTCCGAGGAATACAACCTCGTGCGCGAGGACCTCGTCGCCATCCAGGGCGAGATGGCCGAGATCCGCCTGGTCGTCCGCGAGATCCAGGGACGGATGGACACGAAGAAAGCCGCTGCGATCAAGGTTGCCACCGAGCTCTACAAGTCCGGACCGGGGGCGGTCGCGATCGAATCCGTTCTCTCCGCCGAATCGCTGGCCGAGATAGAGACGCGACTCGAATATCTGAAGTCGACACAGACCGCGCAGGCGAAGGTTTTCGAGCGTCTCGCCGTGGACCAGAACCTCCTGGCGCACAACCTCGGTCTGCTCGAGGCGGACCGCGCCAAAGCCCTCGCGGCGGAGACCAGATTGACCGACCTACGCCAGGACATCCAGGGAAAGGTCGACGATCAGAAGGGTGAGGTCGCGACGCTCAACGCCGCGATCGCGCGCGCACGACGACAGGCAGCAGCGGCCGAAGCCGCGGCCATCGACGCGCAACCCGGTATCCCACTGCCGCCGGTCAACATCAAGCCCGCTCCGGCTCCCAACGAACGCGCTCAGGTTGCGGTCGAGGCTGCCCTCTCACAGGTCGGCAAGCCGTACCAGTGGGGAGCGGCAGGTCCCGACTCATACGACTGTTCTGGATTGACGATGTGGGCTTGG
The DNA here is from genome assembly GCA_035629935.1 of Actinomycetota bacterium. Taxonomy (GTDB): domain Bacteria; phylum Actinomycetota; class CADDZG01; order CADDZG01; family WHSQ01; genus DASQLQ01. Next base: position 34,840 of record DASQLQ010000031.1, on the reverse strand, counting down.
GCGCAAGCCGGCGTGGGCTTGCCCCACAACTCTGGGGCCCAATACTCGGCGACCGTTCGGGTCGACCAGTCCGACCTTGCCTCCGGGGACCTGATGTTCTTCGGCAGCCCGATCCACCATGTCGCCATGTACATCGGCAACGGTCAGATGGTCGAGGCTCCGTATTCGGGCCAAACGGTTCGTGTGGTTTCCGCTTCTAGATCCGACTACGTCGGCGCGGGCCGCCCGGGCGTCTAGTTACGCGGCCCCCGGATGCCTCCGGGGCCCGTTAGTTGCTTGTCACCTTTGACGGTCCGCACGTACACCTCCCAGAAGTAATACGCGTAGTAATAGCGAGCATCGCGTTTCATCTGATTCGCATAGCCGAGGATCGCATCAACGTATTCGTCGCTGCGGTTGTAGGCGAACAATGCGCCACGCATGTTCTCCGGAGCTCCGGAGGCCGCCAGATACCGGGCGGCAGCGATGATCGAATCGTGAGGATCCATGATGTCTCCGCCGCCTCCGTACGCGTCCCACGTCGCAGGCATGAATTGCATCGGCCCGAGCGCACCCGCTGAGCTCGGTCCGAGGATCCGGCCGAACCGGCTCTCGATGGAATTGACCGACGCAAGCACCTCCCACGGCACATCGAACCGCCGCTCGCCGGCTCGATAGAAGCGCAACAACTTGTGTGGCGATGCAGGGCGATACGTCTTCCACTCGATCGGAAGTTTGACCGGCGTTACGAGAGACGACAGTCTCTGCTGGACAACCACATGCCGCCGAAGGATCCGTGCATGTCGGGGAGACAAACGCGCCAGCACTCGCTTCGCTCGGCGCTCTTTGTGGGAGGTCGACCGATATAGCTTCTGCTGCCACAGCGCCCCGCGGCGAACCTCTTTGCCCAGCTCCGATCGCAGACCGCCCCCCTCTTCCGCCCAACGCTCGATCATCGGAGGCAACAGTTCCTGAACACGGGTCACCTGACGTGCGACCTTCGCCGCCGACCGAGGGGCCTGCTCGAGGGGCGACGGGAACTCGTGAGCATCCTTGGTGATGGTTTGTCGAGTAGGAGACGGTGACGCCATCGGTGTGTCGGTCGGGGAACCGGCCGACGTCACGGGCGCCGAGCAACTTGCCAGGACGAGCAGCGGTACGAGCAAGAGTCGGTGCATCGTCAAGACTCTACGAGGCTCTGACTCCTATGCGTCGGCGGTAGCGACAGAAGCCGGTCCCAGATCGGGAGAGACCTCTGTCTTCTCGTGCTGCGATTCCTTGCGCACGATGAAGGCTACGGAGGAGACGATCACCGCGGCCCCCGCAAGAACGAAGGGGGTTATCTCCTCGGACAGCACGATCCATCCCAGGAAGACGGCGATGACGGGATTCACGTATGCATAGGTTGCAACCTTCGACACCGGCGCGTGTTGCAACACCCACACGTACGCGGTGAACGCCACCAACGAGCCGATGAAGATCAAGTACGCGAGGGCGAGAAGCGAACGGGTCGAGAACTCCTCGACCACAACGGACCCCAGCTCGCCGCGGCCGAGACCGACCACGAGCATCACTGCACCACCCGTGAGCATCTGTGCCGCGGTCGACAGCAGAGGGTCCGGGGGCAGAGGCAGACGTCGGGAAGAGAACGAGCCTGCCGCCCAGAAAGCGGCGGCCAGCACGAGTAACAGCATCCCGGTGACCGGTGCGTCGTCCGGCTTGTCGCCGGGAAGCACTAGTAGAGCAACACCGACGAATCCAACGAGCACGCCCCAGAGGGTCCCGCTCGGCACGCGCTCCTTGGCAACCGCCCTCAACAGGATGACCCACAACGGGACCGTCGCGATCAGCAGAGATGCGACACCCGATGCGACGTACTGCTCGGCGATCATCACGATCCCGTTTCCCCCAAGGAGGAGTGCCGTGCCGACGAATGTTGCTCCTAGTAGTTGGGGGCGCGTGATCTTCACACCGCTGGAGCCTTTCCTCACGAGAAGGAACACGTACATGAGCAGGCCGGCGATGAGGAAGCGAACTCCCGCGGTCAGCAATGGAGGAAGAGTCTCGACACTGATCCGGATGGCGAGGTAGGTCGATCCCCAGACGATGTAGACGGTCCAGAGAGCAGCCCACACCATCCAGGCAGGGGCGTCCTGCTGTGGGGTCTCGGCTCTCATACCCAAGGCAACTCGGCCGGCGCCGCGGCTATTTCCACCCGAAGAAAGTCCGAAGGATGCAAGGCGAAAGGGGCATCAAATGGCGTCATTCCGGTCGGCAACCTAAGAAACGAAGGCCGGCACCTAGAGCAGGCTGAGTTGCTCGGTCGGCTTAGCGGTGCGCTCCGCACGAGGATGCCGCCACGGGCCACGGGCCTTCACGCGCGGCTTGAGCCCCCCGGCCGATTCGATGATCCGACGCACCGTGACCCCCAGCGATCTTTGGTCGGCCTTCGAGGCATAAGCGCCCCGGTACATCTCTTTGTACCGAGGAACCAGATCCGGATAGGTCTGCTCGAGCCACTCCATGTAGACCTCCTTCACCGTGGGGCGGAGGTGCAACAGGATCGGCGACACATGGCTGGCCCCCGCATCGATCGCTGCTTCGACGACCGCGCGCACGTGTTCTTCGCCGTCGGTGATACCCGGAAGGATCGGAGCAACGAGAACCCCACACGGGATCCCGGCATCGTTCAAGCGCGCCACGGTTTCGATGCGTTTGCGCGGATGCGGAGTCCCCGGCTCGCTCTTGCGCCAGGCATCTTCGTCCAGGGTCGCGATACTGAATGCGGTCGAGACTTCCGTGACCTTCGCCGCTTCAACGAGTAGATCGAGGTCACGAAGGATCAATGTTCCCTTGGTCAGGATCGAGAACGGGTTGCGGTACTCGGTGAGCGTTTCGATGATGCCTCGCGTCAGCCTGTACTTGCCTTCGGCGCGCTGGTAGGGGTCGGTTGCGGTCCCCATCGCGATGCCTTCGCCCTTCCACTTGCGCGCGCGCAGTTCCTTGCGCAGCAATTGGGGGGCATTGACCTTGACGACGATCTTCGTTTCGAAGTCCTTGCCCGCGTTCATGTCCATGTACGTGTGCGTCTTGCGGGCAAAACAGAATACGCATGCATGCGAACAGCCCCTATAGGCATTGATAGTCCAGTTGAACGGCAGGTAGTTGCCGGGGACGCTGTTGATGATCGACTTCGATTCGACCTCGATGAACTCGATGCCGGCGAAGTGCGGCGTGTTGAACGTGCGTCGTCGGAGCTCGAAGAGCTGCTCGCCCATATAGGCACTATAGAACATATGTTCGCCCTAACCAAGGGGGTTCTTTCCTCTCCAGAGCGCGCTGGGAGGTGCCTCAGTTAGGAAAGAACGGTTAGCGCTCGGGCAGGGGCCTCAGGTGGGGGAGGTAGGGCAGGGCCTCGACCGTCACGATCGCCCCCATGATCAGCAGGGCCCCGAGCCAGCCGAAGGCCGTCAGCGACTCCCCTTTCAGGAGGTAGGCGAACGTCCCGGCGAAGGCCGGTTCGCTTGCAAGGATCAGAGCCGTCCTGGCCGGAGAAGCCTTCGTCTGAGCGTAGGTCTGGATGAAGAATCCGAGCGCACTCGCGAGCAACGATGTGACCAGCAGCGCGCTCCACACGGTTCCCGACTCGGGGACGACGAGGTCCCGTTGGGCCGCGGCCACGACGAACGAGAAGAGTCCACAGACCCCCAGCTGCACGGCCACGAGAGCGCCAACGGGATAGCCCTTCACACCTTTGTCGGTCGCGAATATGTGGAACGTGAACGAACACGCGCACAAGAAGACGAGCGCATCCCCGAACAACTGGCCTCCCACACCACCGATCCCGGAAAGCAGGTAGAGGCCGGCTGCCGATATGCCTGCAGCGATCCAGACCCGTCGCTCGATCCTCTGTTTGAAGAACAGCGCGCCGAACACGGGAGTTAGCACGACCCACAAACCCGTGATGAACCCTGCATGGGACGCGCTCGTGCGCTCGAGCCCGAGGGTCTGGAACACGTAACCGCCCGTCAGGAAGACGCCCATCACGATCCCGACACGCAGACCCTGACGATCCAAGCTGCGGAACTGGCGCCGGAAGACAGCCGCCACGATGATCGCGGCCGGGATGAATCGGTACGCGAGGAAGGTCATCACCGCGATCTCTTTCACGGCGTCTTGAACCATGACGAAGGTAAGACCCCACACGCCCGCGATCGCAACGAGCGCGAGCTCGGCCACAGGTAACCGCCGTTCGGTCATGGCCGAGAAACTAAGCGGAGAGCTTCGCTGCAGGTACCTTCTCGACGGCCGGTGACTTGGTGTTTCCCTCGATTAGATCGAGCACCGCCTCTTCGAAGACCACCTGGATCTCCGGTTCGTCGTAGTCCTCCCCCGCGATGTGCTCGAGAACTGGGGCAATCGTCACCCCGGAGTCGTAGCGATCGATGACACGCGGGTCCACGTATGAGGCTCTGCAGACGGCAGGGGTGTTGCCGAGGTAGTGGGCAACCTCCTGGATGGCGCGCGAGACGGCCCTCTTGCGACCGGTCTTCGAACCCAATGCCTCTTTCGACACGGCCAGCGCCTGCGCGCACATGACGGTGCCGTGCCAGGTTCGGAAGTCCTTGGCCGTGTAGTCGCCTCCCGAGATCTCCTTCAGGTAAATGTTGATGTCGGCCGACTTCACATCGCGCCATCGGCCACCGGCCTTGTAGGCGAGGAGCTCGTCACTTCCACCTCGACGTTTCTTCAACGCACCCACGACCTCGTACACCGCAGGGTCCACTACCGATTGCAATCGTTCCTTATGGCTCTTAGCGATGTATTCGAAGACAACCCGACGACCTTCGAAGCGAACGTGCTTCTTGCGCATAGTTGCGAGACCGAACGTTTCGTTCTCCTCGGCATATCCCTCTCCCCCGATACGGAAGAAACCTCGGTCGAGGAGGCGAACCGCACAGGCAAGAACCCGTTCGCGGCTCATCTCTTTTTGGTCGAGATGGAGGTTCGTGTGGTGCCGGATCTTCGGCAACGCCTGGGCGAAATAGATCATCCGGTCGAACTTCTCCTGGTCCCTGCGCTGCCTCCACACCGGGTGGTAGATGTACTGCTTGCGGCCTGCATCGTCTGTCCCAACGGCCTGGAGGTGCCCGTTCGGGTGCTCGCAGATCCAAACGTTCTCCCACGCAGGGGGGATGGCCAGGTCTTTGACGCGCTGGAGCACCTCGAGATCGTCGATGCGCTCGCCCGCCCGGTCGAGGTACTCGAAGCCGCGCCCTCGACGCCGGCGCGTGAGGCCGGGCCCTGCACAATCGACGCGTCTTAACCTAGGCATAGTGAGCCACTACTACCCATCCTCGCTCTGCTCGACACTGACGGAGGTCCGATGACCACGGTCGAACGTCTGGCGACGTGGGCAACCGAACTCGAGCTCGGTCAGATCCCGGCGGAGGTGCTCGAGCTCTGCCGGGCCCAGAAGCGGTCGGTGTTGGGAGCGATCGCGGCCTCCACCGACGATGCGGCGACGAAACGAGTGATGTCGGCCATCGAGAAGAACGCCCCTCCCGGCCCGGCCCCCCTATTCGGCACCGACCAGGGAACCGATACCGCAAGTGCCGTTTATGCAGCGACCGTGGCGTCGGTCGCTCTCGATTTCGACGATTACATGTGCTTCGGCCACACGGGACACACGTCGGTCCTCGTCCCCCTCATGTTGTCCGCCCAACAGAAGACGAGCGGGGCCGAACAACTCATAGCCCAGGTGGCCGCCAACGAGATCGAAGCTCGATTGGGTGGGGCATGCCTGATCGGACCTCTCAACGGTCAGATGTGGAGCTTCATCCACTCCGCGGGGGCCGCGATCGCGGCCGGTCGCATCCTCGGTCTCGATGCCGGTCGGATGGCTCACGCTCTAGCGCTGTCGCTCTATCAAACGAATCGTCCAACCGTGCCGGGGTTCATGGCGCCCGACTCGAAGCTGCTGACGATCGCGGAGCCGGCTGTGCTCGGCATGTGGTGCGCCACCCTTGCCGAGAACGGCGTCACCGGCCCCCTCGACGTCCTCGACCATCCACAAGGTTTCCTCTCCGCGTTCTCGTACGCACCGATCCGCGGGCTATTCGGAGGGCTGGGCCGGGGTTGGGCTACGAAGACGCTCTGCGTGAAGGACTACCCCGGCTGCGCCTACATCGACACGACCGTCGACGCTCTGCTCCAGCTCGAACTACCCGACCCCGAGCGCGTGAAGAGCATCGACGTTCACGCGGGCTTGCTGACGTGCGGGATGGATCGGCTGTCGGAGAAGTATCGGACCGACGTTCCTACGCCCGTCAACGTCAATTTCTCGATCCCGTGGAATGTGGCGATCGTCCTCCTGGCCAAGCGACTGACCCCGGACGAGGTCAACACCGACTGGCTGCAGCGGAACGCAGAGGGATTGCGAAAGGTCGCTGCACGCGTGCGCCTGCATCACGACTGGGACGCAAGCCTCCTGGGGCTCAAACGGATGTCGAACGTCCTCTCCCCGGGTGCGATCCAAACCGAGCTCGGCAGGGTGCAACTCCTTAGCGGGCTGCGGAAGGCACGCGCAGACCATCCCGGGATGCCGGTCGGCCTGAGGGACCTCACCAGGTTGAGAACGATCGCCGGGAGGTCGAATGGAACACCGAAGGATCACTGGGCTCCCGAGTCCCTCGATGACTTCCAGATGACATTTCCTGCGCGCGTCGAGATCTCGCTCGAGGACAGGACCCGTCTCACGAGTCATGCAGAGATCCCGCGCGGTGGTGCCGGGCATCCCACGCGTTGGGCCGATCAGGTCGCGACAGACAAGCTGATGCGATGGGGACCGAAACTGTGGCCTGACGTCAGCCTCATCGACAAGGCAATCTCGGAAGATGCCGACGAGTTGCACAACGCACTGCGCCGTTGAACGGCCGCCCGCGGTTGGGACCTGGCCGCCTGGGTAGATACCTATAGATAGGTAACAAACCCAATCTTGAGGAGGTGAGTGCACGTGTCGACGACTGAACAGTCCATCGAAGTCAACGTGCCCGTCAGCACTGCTTACAACCAGTGGACTCAATTCGAGGAGTTCCCGGAGTTCATGGAGGGCGTCAACAAGGTCCTTCAGAAGGATGACGTGACGCTCGAGTGGGAAGCCGAGATCTTCGGTCAGTCCCGCCAGTGGGAAGCAAAGATCGATGAGCAGACAGCCGATCAGCGGATCGCGTGGCATTCGACCGGCGATGTGACGCAAGCCGGCGTTGTCACATTCCACCGCATCGATGACGGCATGACCAAGGTCATGCTCCAGATGGATTTCGAGCCGAACGACTTCGGCGAGAAGGCTGCCGACGCTCTCGGACTCGTAAAGGTCCGTATCAAAGGCGACCTAGAGCGGTTCAAGAAGTTCATCGAGAGCCGCGGTTCCGAGACCGGTGCTTGGCGAGGCGAAGTGGAGCAGAACGACAAATAAGAACGTGTAGCTAACTGGGGGCCGGGCCTTGCCCGGCCCCTTTGCTATTCGCCTCCAGTAGAGCAGCGCGCATCGTTTGCGCTTCAGCGGGAGGCATCCAACGTGCGATCGAGTCTGCGATCGAGGTGGCGTCAACATCGCGCCCGGCGGCCTCGAGCCCCAGAACGGTCTTGTGTACGAAGCTGCGAAGGTCGGCGGGGATCCTCACACCTCGCATCGTTCCGTCCCTCTGCCACTCGTCCTCTAGGGCTCTCACCTCCGGCTCGTCCCACCATGGCCCCGCCTCGGACCCAGAACGCCGCCCCCGACCTAGTGGCACGACATTTACGGGCTTGGATCCCTCGCGTCTCCAAATGGGGGCCGCGTGGTAGTCGGGCTCGAAGATGGCTCGCTTGCGCGCCAAGCTCTCTGGTTCGTCATCCACATGGAGCACCAACCTCAGACTGCGGCTGTTCTCGTCGGGGACATTGCCCGCGTTGCGGAATTCAAGCGCTTGATCGATCGATAGGCGTACCCCGGCGAATGACTCGCGATCAGATTCCGTCCCTCGCATCCACTTAAGAGCCCTCTCGAGCTCCGGGACGCTCATCAGATACCAGCCTTCTTCAAGCATGGCCGTAGGTCTAGCATGGGCCCATGTCGGGACTGATCAGGGTTGTGATCGCGGATCACGACAAGGAGCTGCGCCTTTATCTGGGCCACTCACTGTCGTTCGATGGACGTTTCGAGGTGGTGGCCGAAGCCGACACGACCAAGGGGGCATTCGACCTTGCGTTCGCCCGGGCTGCCGACGCAATCGTTATCGACTACTCGAACGAGGGCTCGGGCGAAACGATCAACATGATGAAACCCCTGTCACCCGAGCTGAAGATCGTTGCGTTGTCTGAAGCCGGCGGGACCGACGATCAGGCAGCACTCACGGCGGGGGCCGACATCGTCGTGGATAAGACAACGGGGATCGAACCCGTCATCGCAGCCCTTTGCGATCTCTGCGACACCGACTGGTACTGATGGACGCCTGGCAGGCGATCGATTCCATCCGCGTTGTTCGCGACTTCGCCGATAAACCGGTCGAGCAGGATCGTGTCGACCGCATCCTTCATGCGGGACGCCGGGCGGGCAGTTCGAAGAACCTCCAACGGTGGTCCTTCATCGTGGTGCGAGATCGCGATCGCCTGAAGCAGCTAACCGAGGTCGGACCCTTCGCAGGGCATCTTGCGGGCGCGCCTCTAGCCATCGCGCTCGTTACCCCCGACCCGAACGATCAGCCTCTCTCGGTCGTCTTCGATGTGGGCCGGGCCGCTCAGAACATGGTTCTGACAGCCTGGGACCTGGGCATCGGAAGCGTTCCGGCCACCGTTTACGAACACAAACTGGCAGCAGAGCTATTGGGCCTGCCCACCGGCCAGCATTGTGAGTACATCCTGTCTTTCGGTTATCCGGCCGACCCCTCCGTTCTCACGACCCCCAAACAGGCAGGGGGACGCAAGGCCCCCACAGAGGTGGTTCATCAAGAACGCTGGTAGACGACTTCGTTAGTGCCGTGAAGTCAGGCTCGCTCTCGTTCGATCGCTGCGACCAAGGAATCCATGTCGTAATCCCCCGTGTATCGCTCGCCGTTCAACAAGAAACTGGGGGTGCTGTCGATCCCCAAACGATCCGCCTCCGCACCATGCGCTCGAACGATCTCGACGTATCGAGGATCGGCCATATCCCTCAGGAAGCGATCGACATCCAAGCCCACAGCCGTCGCATGCCGGCGTAGATCCTCGTACTCGAGGGAGTGCTGATGTTCGAACAGAAGGTCGTGCATCTCCCAGAAAAGACCTTGGGCACCTGCAGCTTCTGCCGCCACCGCCGCGCGCGTCGAGAACGGATGGACATCGTCCCTGGCGAGATGCCGCCACACGAGGCGCACGTCGAGTTCGACCAACCGGTCACGCAATCCCTTGAGCTGGTAGTAAGCCCGCCCGCAGTGAGGGCACTCGAACTCTCCGAACTCGGTAAGAGTTACCGACGCATCGGGATGACCCAGCGAATGCTCCGGAGTATTCCGAACCAGGTCCGTGGGGTCGTCGACAAAAGTCATTCAGAGTCCCTCCGTTGATCTCACTTGTATCGATCGCAACCTGGTAGAGGCGCGAAGGATTCCCGACAGGCACGAGTCGGTACGATCCCGGGATGATGCAGCGATGCACGCACTTCGAAGGGGCAGCGATCCTGGAACCGGCTACGAACGTCTGCCAGGAGTGCGTAGCCGTCGGAAGTGGCTGGGTCCACCTGCGGCTGTGTCTCGCGTGTGGCCATGTGGGCTGTTGCGACTCGTCGCCCCTCAAGCACGCCAGTGCTCACTACCGAGAGTCCGGCGACCCCGTGATTCGCTCGATAGAGCCCGGCGAGACCTGGGCGTACTGCTTTCCCGACGACCTCTTCGTGGAAGATCTTTCTGATACCACCGGCTGACCCCTCACCAGCAAGGCAAGCAGCGGAGGCGGACGGGAATCGAACCCGCCCACCGACTCTCGCCGGCGCACCGGTTTTGAAGACCGGGAGGGACACCAGTCCCCATTCGCCTCCAAACCCCCCACTCGATATAGCCTGTGACCTCACGGGGGACGAGGTGCCACGAGACACTAACGTTCGACGACTTTTTGACCGATACTTGGCCAGTGAAGGGGCGGAATGCTTAGGGCACAGAGAGAGTCGGGGTTCACCCTCATTGAGCTCCTCGTCGTGATCGTGATCATCGCGATCCTCGCTGCGATCGGAATCCCCATCTTCCTGAATCAGCGCGAGAAGGCTTACGTCATAAGTATCCAGTCGACGCTCAAGAATGCAGCCAACTTCGTGGAGTCACAGGCCGTCGATAACGCAGGCGACTATTCGACCCTCGACGGCCTGGATGCGGCGACGAGCCTGGCAACCGAGGGTTACAAGCCGCCGGAGTGGTCCGCCGCTCCCGGCTACGTCACCATCGAAGCGAATGCCACCCGCTACTGCATCGAAGCGCAGCACTCCCAGCTGGCACCCACGAACGAATGGCGCCGCTCGACGTACGACAGCAGCAACCCACGACCCGTCGAATCGCCAGACGTCTGCCCGGACCTATAAAATAGGGAGCGTGGCAGGATCTTTGCCACGGCCAAAGGGCGAAAACCAACTCCGGGACTAGTCCGCCGGGGGCCGGAATATCACCCTATTGAGCCATTGTTCACACAAAAAAGGACAAATAGCCTGATTGCCGCGACGGCAGACGGGTTCCGATCGTTAGTAACAAGGGGTCCTTTTTTAGGGGGAAGCGGATATGCAGACCAAGGACGTGAGCCTGGGTGCTCTCGAAGATCACGATCTGGTCGCCCGGGTTCGGGACGGTGACGAGCGATGCGTGGAGGTGCTCCTCGACCGTTACCGCAATTTCGCCCGTTCCAAAGCACGCTCCTATTTCCTCGCTGGTTCCGAGAAAGAAGACGTCGTCCAGGAAGGGATGATCGGTCTTTTCAAAGCGATCCGGGACTTCGACATCGCTCAAGAGACACCCTTCAGGGCGTTCGCCGAGCTCTGCATCTCACGCCAGATACTCACGGCGATCAAGAGCGCCAACCGCCAGAAGCACCAGCCACTCAACACTTCCGTTTCCCTCGATGCCCCTGCTTACGGGGACGAACAGTCGCAGGCATCCGTCGGCGACCACCTCGTGGCCACGAACATGACGGACCCAGTCGAGCTCGTCATCTCTGCGGAAGAGATCGAAGCAATCCGAGACAACATGAGCGTGACATTGACCGAGCTGGAAGGTGACGTGCTCAAGCTGTACATGGACGGCAAGTCCTACGAAGAGATCGCCGGCGCACTCGGCAACCACGTCAAGTCCATCGACAACGCACTTCAGAGGATCAAGCGCAAGCTCCAGAAGCATCTCGAGGAGAGAAACGCTTCCGTCGTGTCATAAGGGCCCTCGGCCGTTAGCCTGATTCGATGGCCGACCTGATTCAAAACCGATCCGACATCCGATTGAACCGTCCGGTGCTGGTCGCAGCATTCCGTGGTTGGAACGATGCCGGAGACGCGGCCTCCTTCGCGGCAACGCATCTCGGCCGAGTGTGGGCCGCAGAGCCGATCGCATCGATCGACCCAGAGGAGTTCTACGACTTCCAAGACGTCCGGCCTACGGTCGAGCTCGTCGACGGCGTAACCCGAAAGATCTCGTGGCCCACGAATGAATTCAGTGCGGCCAGGCTCCCAACGGGCCACAGAGACGTGATCCTTCTGGTCGGGACCGAGCCCAATATGAGATGGCGAACGTTCGCATCGCTCGTGGTGGAGCTCGCTCAGAAACACCACGTCGAATTCGTAGTGACCCTTGGGGCTCTGCTCGCCGACGTTCCCCACTCTCGCCCGGTGCCGATCACCGGAACCGCAGTCTCCGACGAACTCATCCAGCGACTGGGGCTGCATCGCTCCCGTTACGAGGGGCCAACCGGGATCGTTGGCGTGCTCCACGACGCGTTCTCTAAGGCAGGCATCGACTCGGCCAGTTTGTGGGCCGCTGTCCCCCACTACCTGGCGGTCTCTCCCAACCCCAAAGCCGCACTGGCTCTCGTAGATAAGGCAACCGATCTGATCGGTGTCCCGGTCGACATCTCCGACCTCGAAAGAGCAACTGCTGCGTACGAATCACGGGTCGCCGACATGGTGGCCGGGGATGACGACGTTGGCGCCTACGTACGCATGCTCGAAGAAAGAACCGATGAGGAGGAGACCGAAACGGCTGAGTTGCCGTCCGGCGACGCGCTCGCGGCAGAGCTCGAGAAGTTCCTGCGGGAGCGCGACGAGAACTAGAGGCTGGGCCAGTCTTTCTTGGTCTCTTTAACCTCTGGCCAGGAGTCGGGCGTGGTCGGCTTTGCCTCCGCGTCGTCGAGGGCCGCTCCGAGATCGCGCTTACCCGAGATGTCTCCGGCTACCGACAACAGATCCTCGAGTGATCCACGTGGCTTGCCCTCGATGCGGATACGCAAAGCAGCCAGCACATCGGCTTGCTCATTGCTCAGTCCGCTTGCACGATCGATCTCGGCAAGCACCCGCTCGGCCTTCTGGAGGAGCTTCCGATCCTCCTTCGCCTGCTTCTCGAGTGCCTCGAATTCTTCCTCCGTCACACCGATAACCGTAACCGTCTGCTACGGCGGGGCGTAGAGAACCGCTTCTCTTCTACGTCTGCGCTGGAGGAGGAGTACCAAAGATGCCGCCGCAAGGAACCCGACAGTTGCCACGGCCTGGGCGGGGACAACCGTCAGCACCTCATATGCAAATGCAGCGATCAGAGCCGAGCCTGGGATAGTCAGAACCCAGGCGTACATCACGCGGCCGGTCAGCCCCCATCGGACCGCAGAGACCCGATTCGTAGTGCCCACCCCGATAACGGCTCCTGTGATCGTGTGGGTGGTCGACACCGGGATCCCAAAATGCGTCGTGGCAAACAGCGTGAAGGCCGCTGCAGTCTCGGCAGAGGCCCCCCCAACGGGTTGCAACTTCGTGATCTTCGAGCCGAGGGTGTGAACTATCCGCCAACCACCCATCATCGTTCCGAGCCCGATAGCTGCATGCGCTGAGAGAACCATCCATAGGTCGATGGGCAACTCCTCACCCAAGGCTCTGCCGGCGTGAAGGTCGATGAAAACGACGGCCGCGATGATCCCCATGGTCTTCTGCGCGTCGTTGCCCCCGTGTCCCAAAGAAAAGGCCGCGGCCGAGACGAGTTGCATCCGGCGAAAGAACTTATTGACCCCTTGAAGTGTCACCTTCTCGCTGCGAGTGGCGAGCTGGGCGATCGTGCTCACGATGTTCATCAGGACGACTCCAAGGATGAAACCCACGACGGGTGAGACCACGATGAAGAGGGCGATCTTCGTCAGTCCCGACGTGACCAACATCTCGGTGCCGCCGTAGACAAGCGCGGCCCCCACAAGCCCCCCGGCAAGTGCATGGGAAGAAGAGGTCGGAAGTCCGAAGTACCAGGTGATCAAGTCGAAGGCGATGGCTCCTATCAGCGCCGCAAGGATGACGTTGAACCCATCTGTCCTGCTTGCCAACAGAGAGATATCGATCGTCCCGGCCCCCACCGTTTTGGCTACGGCCGTTCCGAACACCAAGAACGCGACGAAGTTCCAGAAAGCCGCCCAGGCAACCGCCAGACGTGGAGACAGGACCCTGGTGGAAACGACCGTGGCGATCGAGTTAGCCGCATCGTGGAAACCATTGACGAAGTCGAATGACAAGGCGACGAGGATGATGATCCCCGCCTCGAAAGAAAACGGCATCTCCTAGCTCTGCTTCAGAGTGATCGTCTCAACCGTGTTGGCGACATCCTCCAGCCGATCTATGCCTTGTTCGATCTCCTCGATGATCTCTTTCGACTTCAACACGTCCATCGCTTTGTAGTCGCCCGAGAACAACTCCGCGATCGTTCGCCTATAGAAGCGGTCTCCTTCGTTCTCCAAACGGTTGATCTCGATCCAGTACTCCTCGAGATCTTTCATCTTCCGCAGCCCGGGCATCGCTGCCGCAGTCTTGCTGGCTGCTTCGAACAGCGTCTCGGCCAACGACACCATCTGTGGGAGTGGCTGGTCGATCTTGTGCAGTTGGAGATATTCGGCGGCAGCCTCGATGTGGTCGAGGACGTCATCCAGGTTGGTCGCCAGTTGGTGGATATCTTCGCGATCAAACGGGGTTACGAACGACGTGTTCAACCGACGCATCACTTGGTGCGTCAGTTCGTCCCCCTGATGCTCTATATCCAGGATCTTGCCGACCCTGCGATCCAGATCGTTGTAGTTCTTGAGTAGATCGAGGAGCTCGGCGGCTCCTTCGCTCACCTTCCCGGCGAGCTTCTCGAACAGCTCGAAGAACGAGCTGTCTTGCGGGGTGATGCGGAGTCGCAATTCGGTTCCTCCGTTGATTGATTGAGATCTGTCCAGCGGCAATCTAAACCGATTCATCTGCCGTTCACTTGAAGTTCACACCGATCGTTCACCTGAAATTCAAGAAGGGGACGCAGCCCCGTCACCTCTCCTCCGTAGCGTTCGCAACGAAATGCAGAGGAAAGGAGAACGAGAGGTATGAGACCTCAACCCAAAGCCGCCGAGAACGCGAAGAAGCTCGGCGTAGCCATCGCGATCATGGCCCTGACCGGCTTCGCCTGTGGAGAAGCAAGCACCCAAACCTCCGGCGCTGGAGGCACCGCCGAGAGCTTGGCCGGCGAGATAGCGATCGACGGATCAAGCACTGTTTTCCCCATCGCGCAGGCAGTATCCGAGGACTTTCAGATAGAGAATCCCGACGTCAAGGTTTCTGTCGGATTCGCGGGCACCGGCGGAGGCTTCGAGGCCTTCTGTGCAGGCGACACAGATATCTCAACCGCATCCCGAGCGATCGAAGAGGAAGAGGTCGACTGTCTCGCCAAGGCGGGCATCGAATACACCGAGTTCCAGGTCGGCGTGGACGGTCTGAGCATCGTTACCCACCCCGATACCGACTGGGTCGACTGCATCACGTTCGATCAGGTCACCTCGATCTACCAGCCCAAGAGCAAGGTTACGAACTGGAACGACGTCGACCCCAGCTGGCCGGACGAGCCGATCAAGATCTTCGGTCCCGACCCCGACTCAGGAACGTATGACTACTTCGCCGAAGAAGTCGTCGACCCCGACGCCGAAGAGCCTGCTACACGCGATGACATGACTCAAAGCGCGGACGACAACGTCCTTGTCCAAGGAGTTGGGGGTGAGCAAGGTTCGATCGGGTATTTCGGATTCGCCTACTTCGAGGAGAACGCTCAGCAACTGAAGGCCCTTGAAGTCGACAACGGCGACAGCGGATGCGTCGAGCCGTCGACGGACACGGTGAAGTCGAACGATTACCCGCTGTCTCGACCGCTCTTTATCTACGTCGCGAATGCCTCCGCCGACCGACCTGAGGTCGCCGCTCTCATGGACTTCTGGGTGAATAACGCCGCTGAATACGCAGCGGCCGTTGGATACATCGAGGTACCAGCAGAGGCCGACACGGCGAACCAGGAGGCTCTAAGCCGCATCGGTAGCTAAACATCAAGCACCACGACCGGGGGAAAGTAGTGCAGAACGACTTAACGATCGATCTGAGCGCAACTCGCAAGCGTCCTGTTGAACGGACCGTGCGAGTTGCGCTTTTCATCTGCGCGGCCCTCAGTGTTGCGGTAACGGCCGGGATCATCTACTCCCTCCTCTCCGACACAGTTGCGTTCTTCAGAGAGGTGAATCTCTGGGGCTACATATCGGGAACGAACTGGTCACCTCAATCTGGCTCCTTCGGTGTCCTGGAGCTCGTCTGGGGAACTCTCATCATCACCGTCGGAGCAATGCTCATTGCAGGCCCGCTTGGGATCGGAACGGCGATCTATCTGAGCGAGTACGCGCCCAACCGAGTCCGGCGGGTGGTGAAGCCGGTCCTCGAGATGCTGGCCGGGATCCCGACCGTGGTGTTCGGGTACTTCGCGCTCAACTTCATCACCCCGAACCTTCTTCGTCGCATCTATGAGGGATGCGGCATCTTCAACTGGGCCAGCGCCGCCATCGTTGTGGGGATCTTCATCGTGCCGACGGTCGCGTCGCTTTCCGAGGACGCCATGAGGGCCGTCCCGAGAGCATTGCGTGACGGGGCCTATGGGCTCGGCGCGACCAAACTGAGCGTCTCGCTGAAGGTGGTCTTTCCGGCAGCATTGTCGGGGATCGTGGCAGCGTCGATCCTGGGTATTTCTCGCGCTATCGGCGAAACGATGGCCGTCACCATCGCCGCGGGGGCAACACCTCAGATCGTTCTCAACCCATGCGCGAGCGTCCAAACCATGACCGCTTACATAGTCCAAGTAGCGGGCGGCGAAGCGTCGCGCGGTTCGATCGAGTACGGATCGATTTTCGCCTTGGGCGCAACATTGTTCTGCATGACTCTTCTTCTGAACTACCTGAGCATGCGCTTGGTGAAACGGTTCCGGGAGGTCTACTGATGGCCCTAGATACCGTGGACGTCCGACTCACTTCGAGCCGCCGCCTCATCGCCCGGGCGAGCGAGCAGGTCGGAGCAACGTTCCTTCTGTTGTCGACGATCCTCGGGATCCTGGCTCTGGTTGTCCTCCTCGCGACTGTGTTGGACCAGGGCGTGCCGGTCCTCGGATGGTCGTTCCTCCGCAACTTCGCTTCGCGCATCCCGTCACGAGCAGGGATCTGGCCCCCCCTCGTTGGTACTGTTTGGTTGATGGGGTTGGTTACCCTCTTCGCCTTTCCCGTGGGCGTGGGAGCGGCCATCTACCTCGAGGAATTCGCTCCTCGTAATCGGGTCACAGAGATCATCGAGACCAACATCGCCAACCTGGCTGCCGTCCCCTCGATCATCTACGGGTTACTCGGTCTGGCCCTGTTCTATCGGGCGCTTCACTTCGGACGCAGTCTCCTCACCGGAGCCTTGACCCTGACGCTGTTGGTCTTACCGGTGATCGTCATCGCAGCTCGTGAGGCGCTTCGAGGAGTCCCGAGGTCGATCCGATTGGGAGCCATGGCCCTCGGGGCGACGCGGTGGGAGGCCGTTTATAAGCAGGTCCTGCCGATTGCGATCCCTGGAGTCATGACCGGAACGATCCTCGGTCTCTCGCGCGCAATCGGCGAGACGGCCCCCCTTCTCGTTGCCGGCGCAGCAGCCTTTGTCGCGTTCACGCCGGACAACCTCCTCGACGCGTACTCGGCGCTGCCGATACAGATCTTCGATTGGGTTCGACGCCCACAACCCGAGTTCCAAGACCTTGCTGCCGGGGCGATCCTCGTCCTACTCGCAGTACTTCTGACGATGAACGCGATAGCGATCCTCATACGAAACCGATACGACAGAAAAGGATGACGATGCTTCACGCAGCCCCAGCACTGAGCAGCAGCCAAGCAACGCCCCAAACCGGCCGGCCCGTATTCGAAGTGCGGGATCTTGCAGTGAGCTACTCGGGGACCCCGGCCGTAACCGGAGTCTCACTAGATGTGTTCTCGAATCGGATCACGGCGTTGATAGGTCCTTCGGGGTGCGGGAAGAGCACGTTGATTCGTTGCTTCAACCGCATGAACGATCTGATCCCTACCGCCGAGGTCCAGGGAACGGTGAGGTTCCTAGGCCACGATCTCTATGCACCCGAGGTAGATGCGGTGGAGGTGCGCCGGCGGATCGGCATGGTGTTCCAACAGCCCAATCCCTTTCCGAAGTCCATCTATGACAACGTGGCCTTCGGACTGCGGATCAACAGGATGACCGATGACTTGGACGGCCGCATAGAGAAGGCTCTCAAGGATGCGGCTCTCTGGGAGGAAGTGAAGCGAAAGCTGAAGAGTCAAGCAACCGCACTCTCCGGTGGCCAACAGCAACGGCTGTGCATCGCACGCGCCTTGGCGACCGAACCCGATGTGATCCTTATGGACGAGCCTTGTTCTGCGCTCGACCCGATAGCAACAACGAAGATCGAAGATCTGATGCACACGCTCAAAGAGGACTACTCGATCATCATCGTGACGCACAACATGCAGCAGGCTGCGCGGGTTTCGGATATGACCGCGTTTCTAAGCGTGCAAGGTTCCGAAGACGACGGCATCCAACCATCCGGGGTGCTCGTCGAGTACGACGAAACCGAGAAGATCTTCACCACCCCCACAGACACCAGAACCGAGGACTACATCACAGGAAGGTTCGGCTGATGGTACGGATCAACTTCTCCGAGGAACTCGACAGAGCAGAGAGCGCGCTCCTGGCACAGGGAGCTTTGGTCCGACAACAACTGGATCGAGTCCTCGAAGCACTCGAGACGAACGACTCGGACAAGGCACAGATCGTCGTTGCCGACGACGACCGAGTCGACGACATCTATCTGGCCACGCAGACGCGGATCCTCAACGTCTTGGCGCTTCAAGCCCCGGTCGCAAGCGATCTGAGGCTCGTGAGCGCGATCCTCCACTCGAACATGCACGTGGAACGGATGGGTGACCTGTGCGTGAACGTCTCCAAGTTCGTACTCAACGACCACCCGTATCCAGCGGCGTCACCGATGATGGACCGGCTGCGTGAGATGGGAGCCAGAGCCGGCGACATGCTCGATTCAGCACTAACGGCCTTCGCTCAGAGAGATATCGACCTCGCCGAAGAGCTCCCCGCCAAGGACAATGCTCTCGACCGCCTGAACCGGGGGATGCTTGACGACCTGAAGCAATACGCGGGTGACGAGGAAGCCTTCGAGTGGGCGACCAACCTCATCTTGGTTGCTCGATACTTGGAACGCTTCGGTGACCATGCAGTCGATATCGGGGAGCAGACTTATTTCCTCATCACCGGCATATTCAAAGAGTTCACGGATGCCTCGCACCCAGAATCCGATCATCGACCGGCGGGTTAGGCGCCGGTAGAGCCGATGACTGAAGCACTTGCTTGGACTCTCACGGGAAGTCTCGGTGTCGTCACCGTTCTTCTTACGCTCGCCCTTCTCCGGAAACGAGGGACCTCGGGGACGATCACCCAAACCCGCCGAGATGAAGCCGAGCCGTCCGCACCGAGATACGTCGGTGAGGTCGTCGACCGGATGGGAGAGGGGGTCGTCGTATTAAGCGATGCATTAACGCCGCTGATGGCCAACCCTGCTGCGCGATCGATGCTGGGTCTCCCACCGAACTCATTACCTGCTCGACTCCGTTCCGATGAAATGCTCTCGCTGGCGCGCAGGGCGATCGCTGAACAGCAAAGCGCGGAAGCCGAGATCAGCCTGTGGCCACGACGGATGACAGTACGCGTGAGGGCAGTACCGATGACGGAGAACGGTGCTGTTGTTGTTTACCTGCAGGACGTAACCCAAGAGGCCCAGGTTCAACAGATCCGACGCCAGTTCGTTGTTAACGCTTCTCACGAGCTCAAAACTCCGGTCACGGGGCTCATGGCTTTAGGCGAGGCAGTACGGAACGCTCTACCCCATGATGTACCTGCCGCAGAACGTTTCTCCGAACAATTGATCCGAGAAGCGGAACGCTTGAGCACTCTGACGCGCGACCTCCTCGACCTGACACGCGTTGAGGATCCCTCGTATCTGAAGACGGAAAGCATCGATCTGATAGAGGTTGCCCGCGGTGAGCTGGAGGTTCTCGACACTCTCGCCGAGCGGCGTGGCGTCAAACTCGTCACGTATCTGGGCGACAAGGTGGCCGTTCGAGGAGACCGGCAACAGCTGGGCCTACTCGTCAAGAATCTCGTCGACAACGCGATCCGTTACTCGGACACTGGAGGAACGGTTTCCATCGAGGTGCACGCGGAAGACGAAGAGGCGATCGTCCGAGTGTCGGACACCGGGGCTGGGATCCCGCTGCGGGACCAGGGAAGGGTCTTCGAGCGTTTCTACCGCGTCGACGAGGGACGAGGACGGGAGAACGGCGGTAGCGGCCTGGGGCTCTCCATCGTGAAGCACGTCACCGAACTGCACAGTGGCCATGTTGGCCTGACGAGCGAACTCGGTGAAGGGTCGACATTCACGATCCACCTTCCCCTACTCCGCGAGCCCGCCTGATGACGAGGATCCTTTTGATCGAGGATGAAGAAGGGATCGGGCAGGCACTCGAATACCAACTCAAACGTGAGGGATACGAAGTCTCGTGGGCCCGAGACGGAACCCAAGGACTCCGGTTATTCGAGGTCTCGGGGGCGGATCTCGTCGTTCTGGACTTGATGCTTCCGGGGATCAGCGGGGAGGACGTCTGTAAACAGATCCGCACGGCGTCGACCGTCCCAGTACTGATCCTGACTGCCAAAGACTCCGAGGTCGACAAGGTGGTTGGGCTCGAGCTCGGCGCCGATGACTATGTGACCAAACCGTTCTCAACGAGAGAGCTGATCGCACGCATCCGGGCGATCATGCGACGAAGCGCGGCCCCCACGGGAACGGGCACGGGCGTGCTCGAAGCCGGTGGGATCAGGCTCGATCCCAGTCGAGCCGAACTAACCGTCAACGGGCAGGAAGTCCACCTGCCGCGAAAAGAATTCGAGCTCTTGGAGCTGTTGATGAGCAACTCCGGCCTCGTTCTTAGCAGAGACACCTTGATGGACGAAGTTTGGGGTTCGGACTATTTCGGCGACACGAGAACACTGGATGTTCACATCAAACGCCTCCGGGCCAAGTGCGAGCCCGATCCCCACATTCCCCGGCACATCACCACGATCCGAGGTCTGGGTTACAAGTTCGTGCCCTAGTCTCCTGAATAGCAACGACGAACGGAGACGAGAGTGGATATCGCCCAAGCAAGAGAGTTCCTAGCAGAGAACCATCGAGCGGTTCTGGTTACCCACCGGGCGGACGGCGGCGTTCAGACATCGCCGATCACGATCGGTGTGGATGATGAAGATCACGGTGTGATCAGCAGCCGACAGACCGCCTTCAAGGTGAAGAACCTTCGTCGCGATCCACGCGCAACCGTGTGCGTCTTCAATGACCGATTCTTCGGCCAGTGGGTCCAGATCGAAGGCACCGTCAAGATCGTGGAATTACCCGAGGCCATGGAAGGCCTGGTCGACTACTACCGGCGCATCTCAGGTGAGCACCCAGACTGGGACGACTATCGACTTGCGATGGAAAAAGACCAGCGTGTTTTGGTCCTCATCGACATAGAACGGGCGGGTCCCGACCAACACGGCTGACGTAGGCTGACCCGACCAGAGCGAGCGACCAAGCGGGGGGCACAGTGAGCACCGACCAGCGGCGCGCAACCGGCAGGATCTCTGCCCAACAGGTGGGCGCGAGTGGATTCCTCCTCGTTGCAATGGGCGCGGCCCTGTGGGGCAGCGACGGGCTCCTGAGGCGAGGACTTGCCTTCGAACTGCCCGCGTCCGTAGTGGTGTTCGCCGAACACGTGATCCTTGTGCTGATCACACTTCCTCTCTTGTGGCGAGCGCGGAAGGCAGTGAAAGCGTTCGGCCCGCGAGACTGGGCGGCGCTCATCTTCATCGGAGCAGGGGCATCGGCTCTCGCCACCGTGCTGTTCACGCAAGCCTTCGTTTACGGAGATCCGAACACCCCGTTGTTGCTGCAGAAGCTGCAACCGATCTTCGCCGTGGCAGGTGCTTCCTTGCTTCTCGGCGAGAGGTTGTTACCAAGATACGGGGTCTATTTCATTCTCGCTCTAGTGGGTGCGTACCTGATCGCTTTCCCCGACCCCGGCCAAGCAAGTGTTTCCGCCATCGCCCCAGCAGCGCTGGCAACCGGCGCTGCTCTCCTCTGGGGGCTTGGAACAGTGCTCGGTCGGTTCCTGACGGCAAAGGTTGCGTTCGCAGAATTGACCGCCTTGCGCTTCGCGGTCGGCTTGCCGGCGACGGCGCTGATACTCCTCGTGCGGAGCGAGACCTCTCTCGTCGGCTCGATCACGGGGAGAGAAGCATTCACCCTTCTTCTTCTGGCTCTCATCCCAGGCTTGATCGCCTTGTTGTTCTATTACCGCGGGTTACGCGAGACGCCGGCGTCGGCGGCAACGCTGGCCGAGCTGAGCTTCCCTGTGACAGCCGTAACGGTGAACTACCTCGCGTTCGATGCCACCCTCACGAGCTCGCAGTGGGTCGGCTTGCTAGTTCTCACAGCGACGATCGCCTGGATGGGCATCGCGAGCACCCGTGGGAGCCGAGCGGTGGGGATCGAGCTGGCACCCGACGATGCCAGGGTCCTGGAACCCGCTTAACCCGAACGCCGATGGGCTCGGCCATCGGCGAAAAGAACAAGAAGTTCTTCCGGGCTTAACGGCCTTGGAACGCGCTCGCAACATTCGCTGCCTAATGTCGATCCCATGGAAAGCAACGGATTGCGACGATTCGCAGGAATGGCCCTGTCGGTGGCCAGACAGTTCGATCGCCTGCTTGCCGGCCCTTCTATAGAGAAGGCCCGCCGGGCAGTCATCGACGCAGAGCGTCGCCAAACCCTCCGGAGGGTCCTGGACGATCTCGACTTGGGTGCCGTCGCGGCGGTCCCCAAGCTCGAGATCAAAGAAGAGTTCACCGACGAGTTTGGGGGAGTTCAGGTCTCCGTCACCTCCCCGATCTAGCGTGACGGACGCAACCTGAGCCAAAAGCCTGCTCGAAGAGTCCTCCCCCGGGTCTTCGAGCAGGCGGCTCCCCCACACTTCGTTCTTCGCCGATGGCCGAGCCCATCGGCGTTCGTGTCTAGTCCTTAGAGGTTCCTCGGGTCGCCCTTGTCTGCCGGAGCACTGTCGGGAACCGGCCCCAGCTCGTTCAGCCTGTCGATCAAGACCCTCAAGCGTCCGATGCTCTGTCGGTCGAATGCCAGGGCGATGCGTGGTAGATCGGGAACGTCTTGGTCACGCACCTCCGAGGAGGTCGGGTCCACCGGCTCGATCGGTTTCCGGAGGATGTCGTCGAACTCCTTCGACAGCTTTGCCAGCGTGTCCTCGTCGGGCATGACGTTCAGCCGAAGGATCAGCTTTCGACCGACCACACGATGTGAATGGAACACCCGGTAGAAGTTGTCGATCTCGGCGACCGCTTCGTCAGGATCGTCGACACGTCTGTAGAGAAGTGGGTCGTCCTGGCTCACGTAACCGCGTCCGACGAGCTCCGTCTTGACGTACTCGTCGAACCTCGACCAGTAATCCCCTCCCGGGGGGTCGAGCAGAACGACGGGATGCAAGTCGCTCTTGCCTGTCTGCATGAGGGTCAGGAGCTCGAACGCCTCATCCATCGTCCCGAAACCTCCGGGTAGCAAAACGAACGCATCGGCTTCCTTCATGAAAGTGAGCTTCCGCGTGAAGAAGTACTTGAAGTTGATGAGCTTCTGGTCCTGCGCGATCACCGGGTTGGGCTTGGCTTCGAAGGGAAGCAGGATGTTGGCGCCGAACGAAGCCTCGCCCCCGGCCCCCTCGTGCCCCGCCTCCATGATCCCGGGACCGGCCCCGGTGATGACCATCCAACCCTTCTCCGCCATCCGCCGGGAGAACTCCTTGGCCGCCGTGTAAGCGGGGTCGCCGACCATCGTGCGCGCAGACCCGAAGATCGAGACCTTGCGAACCCCTTTATAGGGAGCGAACACGCGGAAGGCGTGCCTGAGTTCCTTCAGAGCCGTATTGACGATCTTGCGATCGAGGCGGCTGACCTGTTCCTCGCCCATCTTGAGAGCGGTGAACACGATCTCGCGAGCGAGATCGGCGTCGGGACCTTCGAGATGCCCCAGGTACCGGGCGAAAAGCTCATCTAGTTCGGGTGGACTTCGGCGTGGAGCCATCGCTCAATGGTCGCACGTTGGGGTCTTAATTCCTTGCGTGGACCCCATTCTTTGCTAACGCAAAGAATCTATTTCGTGGGACCCCCGAGGTACGGGAGATTGTCAACAACGTGCGTCGTGTACCAGGCGGAGAGGAACGTGTTCTCGATCCCCTTCTCGAGGTTCTCACGACCACCGGCCACCATCTCCATGAACGGCACCGTGTCCCACGGCTGGTGATAACCGGGGTAATCGACCGCCGTCCGCATGCCGGTCCAACGCATCGTGTAGTAGCCGGCCGCAGAGAACTTCTGCTCGTCGGAGTTGCGGATGTTTGGTCCGCACGCACAGACGTGTCCTTCTGTGCCCAGCGGCCACTTCTCGGCCGCTGCCGGACCGCCGTCACCCTCGGGGAACTTCAGGTACTTGAAATTGACGTAGTCGGTGATCGAGTTTGCGATAGCAGCATCCTGTGGACGAGCGCCGTGATACACGCAGATGCAGTAACGAGCGGGGTAGCCGATGCCGACCATGTCGAACCCGAAACCGGCCTGCACCTTCTGACCCTTCTTCTTCAGCATCTCTGTGTAGGCCTGGGAGGCGAGGAGACCGTTCTCCTCGGCGTCGAACCACAGGAGAGCGATGCTTCGGTTCGTCTTCACCTTCGAGAATGCTTTTCCGAAGTACCGAAGGATGTTGGTTCCCGATCCATCGTCGTACGCGCCCTGCACCGTGACACCCGCACCGGCGATCACGTCGTAATGCGCGATGAACGAGATCCACTCGTTCGGCTTGGTCGTCCCCTTCTTTACCGCCTCGACCACCCGTACCGTTCGCGGGGGGTTCGACGCAATCTCCAACTCGAGGATCCTGGTTTTGAAGCCGTAGCCCTTGGCCTCGTCGGCCAGGAAATCGGCTGCGGAGGCGTTGTTCGGTAGACCGTTCTGGCGCATGGGGAACTTGTCGACGAACTCCTCGAGCCCCACCATGATCTCCTTGCCGGTGACATCCGGTTTGGGCACTTTGTCCAGTTTGATGTAATTGGGAGCGGGCACCCCACCGCGTGCAGCCTGACCGACGCCGATGAAGGCGGGCACAGCTACGGCGAGCGCCACGAAGGTCGTTACGAAAGTCCTCAAGCGACGGTTCATCAGAGCGAGCTCCTGGATATCGGTTTTGTCCGGCGTGTCACAGGTTCGCCACGAGGGAGTCACTTCCCTGCCCCTCATACCGGGGGCCGCGTGCAGGAGCCCGGCCGTCCCCGGCGAAATCCTGACTGCACGAAATCGAAACTCGTGCTGATCAAGGAGAGAACCGATGAAGGCAAGAACAGCAATGTCGCTGCTCCTGACGGGGCTCCTCGCGGTGGGCCTCATTGCCGGCCCGGCTTCGATCGCGTCCGGCGCGGCCAAGAAGACCACCGTGGTGGGCACCGACGCCGCAGGTGACTGGGGCGGCGACCCAACTGCTGCCCCGATAGGTGCCGCACTGGGTCAGGACCTGGTCGGAGCCGAGATCGGCATGGCCGACAAGAAAACGATCAACTTCATCATCAAGGTCAGCCAGCTTCCTCCCAACGGCGGAGTGCCCGAGCTCTCCCGCTACGTATGGTCCCTGACGGTCGATGGTGACTACGTCGAACTGGACGGCAAATGGACCAACTACTCGAGAGGTGCCTGCGACCCGACTTCTGCGCAGTGCCCTCCCCCACGCGACCCGGGACAACAGCCGTTCTTGGTGCGCGCGAACTGCTCTCTCGTCGAGAACGTGACGACCTGCGAAGAGGTCGGCATCGTCCAGGCAACCTTCGACGCAGCAACCGGCTCGATAACGATCCCGGTACCCGCAGCCCTGATCAACGCTAAGCGCGGATCCAAGATCGCTCCGGGCTCAAGCGACTTCACGAGCGGCGCCGGCGGCACCATCGTGGCGAGCCCCTCGGCATTCCTCAGTGTCAACAACACCTCACAGCTCGATGCAATGCCAGTTCTCAAGACGTTCACGGTTCGCTAGATCAAGAAAAAGGGAGGAAACGAGATGCGCAAGATACTGATCGGGGCGGCCGTAGCGGCCGTCGCCTTGTCGACCTTTGCTATCCCGGTCGGCGCCAAGCGGAACCCTGCACCCCTCAAGGGTGAGGGCAAGAACATGAAGATCGTCGCGAACGTTCCCTACACGGGCGGGACCGACATGGAGCTCACCACGATCAAGGGCCGCGACTACGCGTTCGCCGGTTCGTGGGCATCCGTCAAGGACGGTGGTGGCGTTCACGTGATCGACATCACCAAGCCCGAGAAGCCGAAGGAAGTCGCGTGGCTGAAGTGTTCGGTCAGCCAGGGTGACATCCAAATAAGCCACAACAACAAGTACGTTTTTCAGGCACACGACGGCACCGGCGGCCCCGAGGCCTGCCTCGGCGTCGGTAAAGTTGGTTTCAACATCATCGATGTGAGGAACCCAGCGAAGCCCAAGGTTGTTGGTCACGCGGACACCAACGGTTCCCACAACACGACCGCCCACCCGACCAAGCCGTACGTCTACAACTCCAGCTCTGCCCTCGCGGGTGAGCCGTTCATCCAGATCTGGTCTGTGAAGAACCCCAAGAAGCCGGAGCTGGTCAACACGTTCGACTCGCTGCCACACGCACCGCACGACATCTCGTTCAACAAGGACGGGACGATGGCCGTGACCGCAGCGATCAGCCACTTCGACATCTTCGACACCAGCGACCCTGAGAACCCGGTTCTGCTGTACACGGGTCAGTGCCCTGGTTGCTCGATCACGCACGACGCCAAGTTCCTCCCCGACGACTCCGGCATCGTTGTCGGTGACGAGGGTGGCGGTGGCGGTGGCTACCCGTGCCCGGGTGGCGCTCTGTACTTCTACTCGCTGCAGGGTGGTCGCGTGCCCGTTCTCCAGGGTGTCTATGAGCCCGGTGAGTTCGGAGTAGCTCGTGACGGTCAAACGGGCGTCGACGGTTGCACCTCGCACGTCTTCGACTTCGACGAGAGCGGCAAGCACATCGCCATCTCGTGGTACTCGGCCGGAACCCGTTACCTGGACATCTCCGCCTACACGGGTCTCACCGTCGGCGACCAGGGCACGCCCGGTGGCGTCGTCGAGGCCGGCTGGTTCATGCCGGACGGCGGCAAGTCCTGGAGCTCCAAGTTCCACAAGGGCCCCTACATCTTCTCGAACGACATGAACCGCGGATTCGACGTCTTCAAGGTTTCGGGCAAGTAAGCCCGAGCGGCAAAAGGCGGGCAGAGGGCCCTGGGGCAACCCCCCAGGGCCCTTTCCTTTTCTTCTCGGGGGTCCGCTCGCGCAAGCGCTCGCTACCAGCCCCCGAACCCCCCTCCCTTGCGGGGTAGCTTCCCTAAAGGACACACCATTGAACCGGCGAACCTTTCCCCTAGATGACTAGAGCTTTCCTTCGAGCCACCGTCGCGCTCCTGAGCGTGGCGATCGTGGTGGGCCCATTCGCGGCCACGGGTTACTCCGCGGCCCCCTCCTGCGCGGCCATCGAACAGAAGGAGTCCTGGACCGTCATAGCCGCCCCCTCCTTCTCTCAGGGACCTGCGGCGATCACGGCATACGCGATCGACCCCCAGGCGGCCGACACGATCTTCGCAACCAACGGTCAGACGTTGATGCGTACGACCGACGGAGGATGCAAATGGACGCAGGTATTCAGCATCGAACTTCTCCCGTCGCTCGATAAACCCGTCTCGGCGGCGAACGCGACGATCAAGAAGATCGCCATACCGGATGGGGCCGAGAAAGCTGGAGCCCGCAGCATCTATCTCGCGGTCGAAGAAGCTGTCGGTCCGGCGGTGCGGCCTCATGTCGTCTCGTCGCACGACGGAGGCGATAACTGGACGGACAGCACCGAAGGGCTCCCTTTGGTCACGGGAGGGGTGATCGCGCTCGAGGCTGCACCGAGTATCCCCAAGCTCGCGTTCCTGTTGGTGCGCGATCAGCCGACGGGAGCTGCCGACGTCGTCTACGCAAGCACGAACGGAGGCGTCTCTTGGGAACAACGCTCGCAAGGGAACCAAGGAACCGCGAACGGTCTCGCTATCAACCAGCGGAACGCCGACGATGTGTGGTTCTCGGGCGCCGAGCTGTATCACTCGACGGATGGGGGCCGAACGCGCGAGGTCATCGGGTACGCCGCACCACCGGTACCGATGCTCGACGTCAGTCCCATGCCGAACGGCTCGACTCAGGTCCTGGCCTACGAAGCGGAGACTCAGTCCTTCATGACGACCGTGAACGGTGGGGGTGAATGGATCCGGATCCCGGGCCCCGGGATCTTCGCTCACGCGATGGCACACGGAACCGATTCCACACAAGTGGTGGTCGCCGGGCACGACGGCGTCTACCGATTGGTCGATTCCCAGTTCTGGGCAGAGATCCACATCGAGGACCAGCCCGATCTCTTCGATCTGCAGGCAACGCGCTCAGACGAGTCATTCATGTTCGGCTTCGCGCGCGACGAGAACACGATCTGGCGATACGACCAGTTGGACCTAAAAGTCGAGGTCGATCCATTCACCCCGGTCGATGTCGACAGCGTGTCGGATGTCGGGACGACGCTGACACCGCAGCACTCGAAAGTGAAGATCGACCCGGGAGAGTCCAAGAAGGTTCGCTACCACCTGGGACTACCGCCACATCCCACTGCGTTGGACGTCTTCTTCCTCGTCGACACCTCGCAGAGCATGGATTCCACTATCAACGGGCTGCGGGAGGGGATGGCAGAAGTCATCAACGAGCTCGAGCAAGCGAAGATCGACGTTCAGTTCGGAGTGGGCGAATTCAAGGACTATCCGATCCCCGGTTATGGGAACCCAGAATCCGGAGACTTCCCGTACAGGCTCGACCGCAAGATCGGACCGGCAGATGCATCGCTCGCTGATGCTCTCGAGATGCTCGATGCCGAAGGTGGAGGCAACGCCGACAAACCCGAATCGCAACTGACCGGTCTGTACCAAGCCGCTACGGGCGCAGGGGACCCGGGCTTTGTCGCACCGGGAGAAGATGCCGGCTTCCGGCCCGGCTCGCTACGAGTGATCATCCATCTCACCGATGCGGCATTCCACACCGACCTCGCGCACCCCTCGCCGAGCTGGGCCGAAGTGGTATCGGCACTTCGATCGGAAGCCATCCTCCAGATCGGCCTCGCCGTATATGGCCGGGAAGGCCCAGAAGGTCTCGACCATCTGACGGACATGGCCGCGGCCACGAACGCTCTTGCTCCTGCCAGCGGCGTGGACTGTACGGGCGACGGAACCATCGACGTGCAAGCCGGCGCCCCTCTCGCGTGCGTAGTTTCGGACGAGCTCGGCACCGGGTCCGTAACCCTTGCTCCCGCGATCGTGTCGACCTTGAAGGCTGTCACGCAGGACGTCCGGATCGAGCTCCGAGCCGAGGAATCGCCTCGCGTCGGAAAGATCGTCCCTTCCGTCTTTCCCGCCTACAACGTCAACACTGCAGGCAAGCTCGGTTTCACCGTCGAATACACGTGCCCCCGAACGCTCGCCGGTTCCCGGGACGAGATCGAGCTCGGGGTTCTCGTCGGCGGACGATCCATCGCCGCAGCCGACACCCTGGTGGTGTGCCGCCCGCTCAGTGAAAGCGAAGAGGAGAAGCCGGCCAAAGTAGTCCCGGCGGTCCTTCCCCTCGTGCTGCCCGCGGCTCTGGCGCCTCCACCTCCGGCCCCCCCTGGCGTCAGCGAGACGGCGCCCACTACCCAGCAGATGTTCCAGGCCCAGCCCGCAGCGGCCGCCCAGGAGCAGGAAGAGGTCCAGGCTGCCGTCGTATGGCAGGAAGCGATGCAGCAACAGGCCGCCGAGGAGTACTCCTTCACGGCCTACCGGCGCCCGGCGCCCTCGGGGGCCCCGTGGATCCTCTACGGCACCGCAGCCGCAATGGCGATGGCCTTCGCAGGCCTCTCTCTGGCCCGAGGTCGGGCCTTATCCATAGCCCGCTCAAGACGCTGACTACTCCTGTCGATAGTCCAGAAGGACTAGTCACACCCCTCGGGGGAAGGAGCCGGCGTTGACCACACAGAGCTTTGCCCAGCGTTTGAGCGTCACCTCAGGTCCCGATCTCTCGGACCTCCCATCGCACTATGCCCTCGAGTCCCTGGTGGACTCGGTGGACCGAGCCGACACCTACCGGCGCGGTCATTCCCGGCGGGTAGCCACGTACGCATCGGATCTGGCTCGAATCATGGGGTCCACCCCGAGGGAGGTCACCCTGGTCAATCTGGCCGCCCTGGTCCACGACGTCGGCAAGATCGGCGTCCCCGAATGGGTCCTCCGCAAGCCGGGGGGTCTTACCGAAGCCGAGAGGCATCTCATCCGCTTGCACCCCATCATCGGCGCAAGCATCCTCTCCCGGATGCCGGACATGGAGAACGTCGTGCCGATCGTGCTCCACCACCATGAGTGCTGGGACGGGTCGGGATATCCGAGCGGACTCAAAGGCGTGGACATCCCGGTCCAATCACGGATCATCTTCGTCGTCGAGGCCTACGACGCCATGACCAACAAGAGCACCGGCACAGAGGCCGAGGTGGATGCCGCATTGGACTCTCTGCGCAAGGGGGCCGGGAAACAGTTCGATCCTTTGATCGTGGATGCGATGCATGAAGCGTGGCGCAACGGGATGCTGGATCCGCTGGC
The DNA here is from genome assembly GCA_035629935.1 of Actinomycetota bacterium. Taxonomy (GTDB): domain Bacteria; phylum Actinomycetota; class CADDZG01; order CADDZG01; family WHSQ01; genus DASQLQ01. The sequence goes on along the minus strand of DASQLQ010000031.1, from coordinate 4,404 downwards.
GAAGCCGGAAACCCAGCGCACAACGGTCCGCCTCGCCTAACTTTCATCCTCCCCTGCTTTAATCGGTCGCCGTGGCCGATGCACTTCTAGTTACGTCATCGTTTCTTCCGGGTCGTGGAGGGATCGAGCGCTACCTGGCGGAGCTGTGCAGTCAGGTCGCTCCGCGCCTCGCAGTTCTGGCGCCGGCGACACGCGACGGCCGGCCGATCCCGCAGGACCTCGGTTATCCGGCCTTGCCCGGACCGGGGACGATGCTGTGGCCCGGCCGCCGAGTTCGGGATGCCATCGTGCTCGCGGCACTCGAGCAATCGGTGGATCGCGTTGTCTTCGGAACCCCCTGGCCCCTTGCGCTCGTCGGTCCGTCGTTGCGGGAGAAAGGCCTCAGATACTCGGTCATCGTTCACGGAGCCGAGCTATTGGTGCCGGCAGCGATCCCGGTGGTTGCCGGGAAACTCGCCGCGGCCCTTTCATCGGCCGAGCTACTGATGCCCGTAAGTGATTTCACCGCTCGCCGCATCGACGATGTCCTGTCACGTCACGGCCAACGGGTACCTCGCGTCGAGAAGCTTCGAGCCCGCATCGACATCGACCGGTTCACACCTTCGGTCGACGTTGGGCCACTCCGCTCACGTTGGGACATCGGACCGGACGTTCGGGTGATCGTGCACTTCGGACGTCTGGTCAAACGAAAGGGCGTACACCGTCTACTCGGCGTCCTCGACAAGATCGGAGATCGGACGGGCGAGATCGTTCTAGTCATCGGGGGCACCGGACCGGAAGAGAAACGTTTACGCGCGATGGCCGCGCAGTGTCGAACGCGGGTGATCTTCGCAGGAAGCGTTCCGGACTCCGAAGCGCCGGCGCTCTACGCACTTGGTGACGTCTTCGTCCTGCCGGTGGTCGACCGATACCGGGGGCTGGAGACGGAAGGGTTGGGGATCGTTTTGCTCGAGGCATCGGCGGCCGGGGTGCCGAGTGTCACGGGGCGGTCCGGGGGCACGGTTGAGGCGGTTATCGACGGGGTCACCGGTTTCCACATCGATGCGCGCGACGAAGCAGCCTTGATAGAGAAGACTTCTCTCCTTCTGAGGGAACCGTCGACCGCCAAGGAGATGGGGGCCGCGGCCCGGCTGTTCGTCGAGGAGAACTGGTCCCACCACATCTTGCCCGAACCGCTTCTGAAGTGGCTTGGGTGAGGCTACGATGCACGAACCACAGTCCCCTCGTAAGGAGACCGCATGCGGATCCGAGTTTCGGCGCCGGGGAACCACCTGAAGGAAGAAGACGTCGAGAACATCCACCGCGACCTCGAGAAGATCGATCGCCGTTTACAGGATTTCAAAGAAGAGGTCGTCGCCGAGGTACGAGTTAAGAGCGAAGGCAACGCGCCGACGTTCCACGTCGTGATCGAGTTGGACTATGGCCGTACCCACCTCATAGCCACCGCCGACCACACCGACGTGGGCCAGGGTGTCCGCGAGGCACGTGAGGAGCTTCTCCGGCAGATCAACGACCGCTCGAAACGGGGCCACAGCTCTTTCTCGAAGGGCTACCAAGCCGGACACACCCCATAAGGGCTAGGGTTCCACAGGCCGGCGGAGGGGTAGAACCTCTTCACAACCCATTCAAGGAAGGAGCCGAGATGACTTCCCTACTGAAGAAGCCGCTCGCGAAAAAGGTGCTCGCTGCTGTTGCGGTCAAAGAAGTCGTAGACCGCATCCAGGAGGCCCGTGTGCCTCGCAAATCGTTCGTCAGGCGTCACTGGGGCAAGCTGGCCCTCCTGGCCCTTGCCGGTGGCGGCTACGTCGCCTGGCAGCGTTCGCAGCAAGCTGGAGCCGCCAGCTTCGGGCAGAGCGCCGTGCAGCCCACCCGCCGGGACCCGTCGATCGAGCCTGACGAGCGCCTGGACAAGCAGCTGCGGGTGCCGGAGGCCTCAACCGAAGCGAGCAGCACCCCCGCTCCAGCCAACCGGTAGGAAATCGCCCGAAAAGGGCGAATCATCCGATTATGGAACCCGTTCCGGGCACCACGCCCCGTGCGACCTCCGACCGCGAGTTGGTTCTGACCTTCCAGGCCGGGGACCCCGCCGCGTACGACGAGATGTATCGGCGCTATCACCGGCGTGTGTTCTCGGTCTGTTCTCGGATCCTGAACAACTCGCAGGACGCGGAGGAAGCGTCGCAAGAAACGTTCCTGCGCGCGTATCAAGCGCTGCCGCGTTTCAACGGCAACTTCCGGCTCGGCGCATGGTTGGCACGCATCGCCGCGAACACCAGTGTCGACCAACTCCGGTCCAAAGCCCGCAGCCCGCTCGTGGGGCTTCCGAGTGAGGAGCCGGAGGCCGCGGACGAGTTAGATCCGGAAGAAGTTGTCACCGGTGGAGATCCGCGACTCGAGATCGCTCTGGGTGACATCAAACCGGTACACGCCCGCGCACTCGCATGGCGGAATGTCGAAGGGCTCTCGCACCAGGAGATCGCAGGCAAACTCGAGATGAGTCCTGCACAGGTGAAGGCGCTACTTCACCGGGCCCGCCTCTCACTGCGTAAGGCTTGGGATCGCGCCGAAGGCTGGGCACTTGCCCCCTTGATCGCGGGTCGCTCGTTCTTCAGCAGCAGGTCAAACGGCAGCCCCGGCTCTCCCCTGCTGGGAGCGGCACCAACATTTACGCCGGTACTTGCGGAAAGGGTGGCAACGACCGCTCTGGCCGTTGCGGTTGCGCTCACCGGGCTCCCCACCGCAACCGGAAGCAGCGGCAGCAGCGAGAACGTCGAGCGGAACGAACGAGGGTTCGCGTGGGGGGAAGCGTCGACCGCGGCGCTTCCGAAGAAGAAAGCTCTTCCGAGCACTAAGCTCCCTGTGAAGCAGCCGACTACTGCACCCGAAGACCCGGTCGGCGCGGCCGTCCGCGAGATCCAAGGAGTGCTCAGCGGCCACGACCGCTTCGATGACAAGCCCAAGAAGCGTGACCAGAGCTCTGAGGACGTTCCCAGCGCGACGGCTGCCAGCACCACCCGCAAGTTGCTCAAGGAGGTCAGGGACATCCTTCCTGGGGCCGGACCAGTGGATCTGAACCTCTAACCGCCTCCCACCTGCACGCACCCCCGGCAAGGCCTGGTATATCCACCTGATGCCAGAACAGTTAGTGCCGCGTCCTCCACCACCACCACCGTCTTTCTTGGAGGGTGACGACTTCCGAATCCTGTGCGAGATCGAGCCTCCGCGCCGGCCGGATATGGGCCATGTCCACGAACAGATAAACGTTCTAAAGCCGGTGGTCGACGCCTTCCTGGTCCCGGACAACCACTTAGGCCGGGCGACCGTCTCGAGTGTGTCCGTGGCTCACGAGGTCGCCTACATGGGCGGCCGCTCGATCGCCTGCATGAACGCGCGAGATCGGAACGTGCTCGGTTTCCGGCGGGACCTCCTTACCGCCGCGGCCTACGGCGTGGATCACTTCCTGTTCGTCTACGGGGACCCTCCACAGCAGGGACGGAGGACGATGGACCTGACCGTGCGAGGCATGATCGAAGAGGTTCGCTCCTTCGGGACCCAGCCGCTGTTCGAGGATTATCCGGACTTCCGCATCGGCACCGTCGCAAAGACGAGCCGGCCGCTTGCATGGCGAACCCGCGCCGACTACATCATGGTTCAGATCACCTACGCGTTCGACCGCTTGATGAGGTGGCGAGAGTCGCTCGACTATGACGGCAGGGTCTATCCCGCAGTCGTTGTGCTAGCGAGCTCGCGCATGGCGCGCCGCATCAATGCTTCGCTGCCCGATATCCGGATCCCGGAACATGTCATCGACAAGCTCGACGATGGGAAACACGTCGGCCTCGACCTTGCGTGTGAGCAGATCGATGCCATCCGATCCTCCGGGGCCTTCGACGGGGTCCACCTGGTCCCCGTCGGCAGCTACAAAGAAATGGCTACTCGCCTAGCCGACTAGCTGGAAATGGCTACTCGCCTAGGCGACTAGCGGAGCTTCGGCAGATCTTTGTGGCCGAACTCCACTCTTACCTCGGACGGCGGACCTTTATTCTGCGTGACTTGACCCTCTGACAGACGAGCGTGTCACCCTCGTCCGTAACAACGGTCGTTTTGCTGACGATCGCGTAGTAACGCCCCCTGGCTCTCGGGAGGCGGATCTTGTACCTGCCCTGCGCGTCCGTCGTTGCCGATCCAGAGGTGGCGTCCTTGCCCTTCTTCGCTCGCTTGAGCAGGATGCCACGCGCTTGCTGGCACTGGGCCTCGGAGGATGAAGCTTTGCCTTTGAAGTTGGGACGCTTGTATCGCAACGTGACGGTCGTCGGTATCGTGCGAGTCTCGCCACCCCAGGCGATCTGCCCCGAAACCGTTGGCTCGTCATCCGTCTGGTCCAACTCGTCATCGCTGTCGTTG
>DASQLQ010000030.1:0-7893 GCA_035629935.1 Actinomycetota bacterium | reverse complement strand
CACGATCGTCGGCGACGACAATGACAACACGCTGACCGGCACTGAAGGCGATGACGTGATCTGTGCCTACGGCGGCAACGACATCATCCAGGCCCTCGGCGGCAACGACCTCGTGTATGGCGACGAAGGCTCGGACGAGATCAAGACCGGTGCCGGTAACGACGCGGCGCAGGGCGGCGCCGGTAAGGACGTTCTTGTGGGCGGCGCCAACAACGACATCCTCAGCGGCGGTTCGCGGAATGACACTCTGGCTGGAGGCGGGGGAGTCGATCGACTCAACGGGAATGCCGGCTCGGATGTCCTGCGCGCAGGCAAGGGTGTGGACACGCTCACGGGCGGCTCGGGGAACGACGTTCTCAGAGCCGGAACAGCCAATGACACGCTCAAGGGCGGAGGGGGCCGGGACCGGCTCTTCGGAGATCAGGGCCGGGACACCTGCCGAGGGGGACCGGGAAGGGACAAGCTCAAGAGTTGCGAGGAGTGACCCTTCAGGGCATTCCCGCAGTTACCGCAACTCTGACTGATATAGATACGTTCAGATAACTGATAGGTGGTTTCCCCTCCGACGCTCGGATGGGGCCGTAGCACGAGGGAGGTACCAAGTCTTGCCAGTTAGGGCCCAACACCGGCGAGCTGTGCTCGCGCTAGCAACCGTCGTAGTGACGGTCGTGGCGCTCGTGGTGCCCCTCGTGGCCAGTGCCGTAGCGCAGGCAACGCCTGCCATCACGCTGATCAATCCTTCCGACTTCAGCGACGACGGGGCGCCTACCCCCCTGATCGTGTCGGACCTCGAGACGGGGAGCGATGCGTCCGAGGGCGACAACGAGGACACCTACCGGGTCAACGCCTGGACACGCAACGCATCCGATCAAGCATTGGTCGAGTTCGAGCTCGTCAATGCCTCCGGTAACCCCACAAATCTCGGGCCCGCGCAACGGATGGGCGACGACGCTTGGGAGCTCAACTGGGACGTCAGTAGCGAGGGGGATGGGACTTACACCCTGAGGGCGATCCTCTACGACGGCGCCGGTCCCTTCGCAGACGAGGTCGCCCGGCACGAGAGAGAGGTTCTGATCCTCCAGCCGAACCCGCTGACGAGTTATCCAACGGTCGACATCGTCTCTCCGGACAACGGCGGGCCGGGTGGCTTCTACACGAATCCGTTGAGCGGATCGACAGCGATCTTGGTCGATGTCGAATGGAGCGACGACACCGACGTGGTCGAGGTGTTCTACACACTGACCGATCCAGGCGACGACCCCGTGTGGAAGAGCTGTGGTTCGGGCGGCGGAGGAAATGCCGGGAGCGGACGGTTGACCTGCTCGCTCGAGTCGGCGGACCAGGGTGGTCAGTCGGTAACCGGGCTGGCGGCCGTAGCCAACGATGACGATTCCGGGAACGAGAACCCCTCTTTCAACGCTTCAGGAGACGCCATCCGCATCCTTCCCTATAAGCAGGCTGCGGTTTCGATGACGGCCACTCCCGTGACTACGAGAGCCAGCGCCGAGGACGACGAGTGCAGCGAGGTGCAGACGTTCGTGGTCTTGGACCAGCTCAGTCGTCCGATCTCCGGCATCAACATCGACGTTCACGCCATCGGACCCAGCGATCAGACCAAGTTCGATGGCGGGCTCTTAACGCAGCCCTCCGGCTATACCGCTCCCGACAAAGGTCACCCGGGTACCGAACCATTCTTTGATTGTTTCGGCTTCACTCCGCCGGAGTTGATCGGAAGCCAGGGAGATCACAACCGGGCAAACAGCCCCGACGTTAAGCATGTCGAAGGCGGTGCATCGATCAGTCTGCACGCCGACCGCGAGGGTTCCACTCAACTCACGGTGTGGGCGGACGAGGACAACGACGATATGTACTGCAGCCAAGAGGTAGCGATAGCAGCCAGTATCGGATGGGATGGGCCGGCGCCCGCGCCGGAGCTCGAAACTCCCGCGCTTGACGTGTGCGCGATCCCAACGCCACCTCCTCCGGGATCGCCCAGTCCCACATCTACATCTAGTCCGAGCCCTAGCCCCAGCACGTCAGAACCGCCGGATCCACGCGGTTGCACGGTCAAGGGCACCGAGGGCGATGACAACCTCGTGGGGACCGAAGGTAACGACATCATCTGCGGCTTCGGTGGCGACGACACGATCGACTCTCTCGGTGGAGATGACGTGGTCCACGGCGACGAAGGCAACGACCGCATATTCGCAGGTGCCGGTGACGACACCGTTGATGGAAGTGGTGGGGTCGACGGGATCGACGGTGACATCGGTAACGACACGCTCGACGGCGGGGCTGGCTCCGACGTGGTTAGTGGCGGTCGGGGCGATGACACCGTTCGCGGGAAAAGTGCCAAGGACCAGCTCCTGGGCTTGGGTGGTCGAGACATCATCGTGGGCGGGGGCGGCCGGGACGACATCGATGCCGGCGCCGGTGACGACATCGTCAAGGGCGGAACGGGTAGAGATCTGATCTCAGGAAACGGGGGGGCGGACAATGCGCGAGGTGGTCCGCAGAACGATTCTTTGAGTGGAGATGCCGGCCCCGACTCACTCAAGGGTGGCCCGGGCAGAGACCGCTGCAAAGGCGGCCCGGGACGCGACAGACTGTCGAGCTGCGAAAAGAGATAAGCACCTTTAACGAACCACTTCTCACGGGGCGTGAGACAGACATAGGCGGAGGTAGTGGTGACGACGACGTCCGATAAGTCCATCGGTTCTCGGGCTCGTGCCCGGACGGCGCTGGCCGTGATCCTGGGAGCGTTCTTGCTTCTAACGCTTCTATCCGGCGATTCTTTCGGGTTGGGGCGGGTTTCCGCGCAGCCAAGTGGGAGTGCGTCGCCATCGGGCTCGCCTCCACCGAGCCAGAGCCCGACTGGAAGTCCTACCGGGTCGCCGGGTCCGACAGGACCTGCGATCAAACTGCTGAACCCGAATCCGGGTTACGACCCGTTGGCCGGTAACCATCCCGTCAGCGAGGACATCCCGCAGATCTCCGATCTCGAAGATGCCGATGAGGTGTACCACGTGGTGGCGGTGACATCGGGAACGTCCGCGGGTGCGACCGTCGAGGCGCTGTGGACCCCGGACGGCGGGAGCGAGCAAAAGATCGGGGCGATGCAACTCGTCGCCGGAACCACGAACGCGTGGGAGCTGTTCTGGGCGATCCCCGATGGTTTCCCCGAAGGCACCGGAACGGTGACTGCGAAGCTCTTCCAAGGAACGAGCGAAGTGGCGAAGGATTCGGTCGCGGCCGAGATCGACACCATCGAAGAGACCGTCGAGATCACCTGGCCCACGAATGGCGGACAGCTGGGGTTCTTCAAGTCCTCGACGGGCCCGTGGCGGACGACGATCGAAGGTATGGCGAGCCTCCATGCCCGCAACCTCTATGTGTTCTTCTCGACTACGGCGCCTGGATCGCCTCCGGTGTTCACCGAATGCGCGAGCGTCGCTTTGGCCAACGGCACGGAACCTCGTCCTTTCGAGGCGACATGCCCCCTGCCGGCGACGGCCGTCCCGTCTCAGGTGACGTCGGTCGCCGTAGTGGCGGCCGAGTCGGACAACCCGCTTCAACCAGGTGGTAGCGGGCTGCAGACCCAGGAATCTGCCGACGCCCACAGCGTTCGCCCCTATCTGCAGGATCCGACGAAGATGACGATCTCGCTGGAGGCCGTCCCCCCGGCAACACCGAGCGTTACGTACCCGGCAGGAAAGAGACGCGTTGCCGGAGACGGTTGTATCGAGTACTTCGCGACCGTCTTGGATCACCTCGCTCGCCCGGTTCAGGGTGCGAACATCGACTTCCACCTCACAGGCCCGGGCGATGACGTGGGCTTCGGGGACAACGGCACCACCGGCAGTGGCGAACGCGCCCCGGATCAAGCCGACCATCCCAAGGAAGAGTTGTGGGATTGCACGAGTCCGGGCGATCGCTTTACCGATCAACAAGGCGATCATGAGACTCCCGAGGGGGCCGATGTGAAGCATGTCGAGGCCGCTCTCGGAACGGGCGTAAACGGCGGCACAGGAGTCGAGGCGGGTCAGTTCCGCTTCGGGATCTTCTCGCCGAACCCCGGCATGTCGGCCATCACCGCTTGGGTAGACGAGATGCCTCTCGCAGCGGAGGCCGATCTGCGCCCGATCAACGACGACGTACAGGCAAAGAAGGAAGCGTCGGCGACGATCGACGGACAGTTCCTCGCCGGTGAAGCAAAAGTCACGATCACACCGTCGGGGGACGCTTCTGCGACGGGGGCCTGCGTTCCGTTCACGGTGACGGCCAGAGGTGGCAAATCGCTGATGTCGGGCGTGAACGTCGATGTGCATGCGACCGGTCCGACGAATGATCTTGACTTCTGCGACCCGCCCGGCGGCTCTGCACGAAACGCCCCCCAGTTGGCCGAGCACGATGCCGAAGACGCGAAAGAAGCCTCGCATCCGGCCGTAGAAGCGACTCCTGCCGTGCAGCACACCGAAGGCCAGACAGACGAACAGGGCGATTTCCTGTTCGGCCTGACCTCCCCTCTCAAGGGCGATACGACCTTGGAGGCGTGGATCGACGGCGAGGCCGGTAGCACAGATGACGACGAGGACGAGGCGCAGAACGACGATCTGCAGAACGCTAACGAGGTGAGTGGCGTTGCCACGATGTCGTGGGCAAATAGTGCGGCCGACGCCAAGGTTCGTTTCGTCAACCCGTCGGGTTACGGCGCGGGCGGGGACGTGCTCGCCAGCACGTTGGACGAGAACAACTATTTCCACGTAGTGACCAGGGTCGACGTGCCCACCCTCGTGCAGGGGGTCGACATCTTGATCTCGAGCGACGGCTCGTCGTTCTCCAAACTAGGTACTGCGACAAGGGTCGGGCAGACGGACACGTACGGCTTCTCGTTCGCCACCGCCACCATCGACGATGGTGGCTACACGCTTCGGGCCCAGATCATCGGCACGCAATCGGTCGAGGATCGGGCCGTGGACATATCGAACAGTTTCCAAACGATCGAGCTGTCGCAGCCAACCGATGGCAGTCCGGCTGCTTTCGTCGACCAACAGACGAGCGTTGTGGGGACGGCGAGTGCGGGCGCGACCGGTGTTCTCCTGTACTACACGACGACCGGTGCGAACGAGGTGCGGGGAGAAGAGCGCTGGACCGAATGTGGCTCGCTGGAGCTAGCGGGTGGCGACGCTCCTCAGCCGTTCACCAGTGTGTGCAAATTGCAAGTGGGCGATAGCGCATCCCAGGTGTCTGGGGTTGCCGCTCTGGCCACTACGTGCGACTCGCTCTTTGGTTGCGAAGCGCCGCTCGGTGGCGTATTCACCGAAACCGGCGACGCGCATCGGGTGTTCGGGTTTGATTCGGAGCCGAAGATCTCGATCACCCCCACGGCGGGTGATGCCGCGGCGAACTCTTGTCAACGCGTAGCGATCTCGACCGTCGATGGAACGGGCGAACCGCTGCGAAACATCAATATCGACGTTCACATCAAAGGGCCCGCTAAGTCTGTTCGCTTCTGCGACCCGGAGGGCGGGAGCACACCCAGAACCGGCCCCAACAATGGTGGTCACACACCGGTTGCGGACGATTCCAGCCAGGGAGTGCACTCCAGCAACGACACGTACCACACCGAAGGAAAGACGGGATCGGGCGGTCGCTTGGTTGTGGGGATCAAATCACCGAGCACCGGCAGTACCCAGATCACAGCCTGGGTCGACGAGTCGGAGGACGACGTCCTTGGTCAGGGCGAAGGATCCGCTCAGACCGTTTTTAGTTGGGGAAATTCAACAGTGTGCACGGTGACCGGCACCAAGGCCGACGACCGTTTGGTCGGCGACCAGGGTGCGGATCGCATCTGCGGTAGAGGCGGAGACGACGTGATCGTCGGTAAGGGCGGAGACGACGTCCTGCTCGGCGGGCGTGGGAACGACGTGCTCCGCGGCGGCCGCGGTAACGACAAGTTGAAAGGCAGCAAAGGTAGTGACGCGATCTTCGGCCAGGCCGGACGCGATGGCCTCGGAGGAGCCAGCGGTAATGACGAGATGAGTGGTGGTGCCGGCCGCGACAACCTGAGAGGCGGCAAGGGCAACGACAGCCTCAACGGTGGTGGGGGACGCGATCGCTGTGCTGGGGGCCGCGGACGAAATAAGGAGAAACAATGCGAATGAAGCCCGTGCGTGCGATATCGATCATGAAGTTGACGATCGTGGCTGCTCTGATCGTCGCGATGATGCCGGCCGCACCGGCGCAAGCTGCATCCACCGTTCAGCTACTGAATCCGTCCGATTACTCACCCAGCCTCACTCTTTCCGACAAAGAAGACAGTGACGAGACGTATCACCTCGTTGCGTGGGTCGGCGAAGTGCCGGCCGACCCGTTGGTCGAATTCGAGATAGCGGATCCGAGCGGGGTAGCTCTGGCGACGTTCACCGGTACGCGGGTTGGTACCGACACGTGGGAAGCGGAGTATCCGATCCCCGACGGCCAGCTCGACGGGCAGTACGTCGTACGGGCGATCCTCTATCAGAATGTGATCGTCACCGGGGGTACCGAGGTGACGCGCTCAGAGAAGGTCGTCACGATCAACTCCTCGGACGTTCCTCCTCCTCCCGCTGCCAACACGGTCGAGATGAGCTATCCAGAGAATGGTGACGACATTGGTTTCTTCACCCCGACGGGAGGCAGGGCCAGCACGGTCCTGGAGGGAGCAGTCAGCGGGGGCACGGCACAAGTGCGCGCGCTCTACACGTTCTCCGAACCCGGGACAGACCCCGAATGGGTGGCGTGCGGGACAGGGACGCCGAGTGATGGCGAGGTCAAGGTCCGCTGCACGTTGGCCGATGATGGCCCGGCTTCTCGCGTGCGGGCCGTCGCTCTGGTTGCCAACCAGACGGCCTCGCCGGCAACACCCGTCGCACCGGCCGACGAATCGGGCGACGCTCACCGCGTGACTCCGTACGCGCAGATACCGTCTTCCGTGGCGATCGATCCGGATTCAGAGAAGGCCGATGTTTCGGAATGTATCGCCCTGACCACGACGTTCAAGGATCAGATGGGCCAGCCGATCGCCGGAGTCAACGTCGATATTCACGCCGATGGGCCGGACGACCAACTCAAGTTCGCGAACCAGAGAGGGGTAGCGAGCGGATTCGCGGCCCCCGACAAGGTTCATGCCACCGAGCCAACTGCGAAGTGCGAGCCGACGGACGACGCGGCCACCCAGGGTGATCACAACGTTGCTCAGGCTGCGGACAAGAAACACATCGAGTCCAGGGCGGGCACCAATAACAACGGTTCTTTCACGTTCGTCCTCGTCTCCGAAGCCAAGGGTGGAACATTCATCGAGGCGTGGGCGGATGTCGATGGCGACGATACGCAAGGCGCCACCGAAGTTAGCGGGGGAGCCCAGCTCGGTTGGGGCACCTCCCCACCGGAGCCCCCGAAGCAGCTTCTCCTCGATCCTCAGAACAGTCAGTCTGCGACCGGTAGTTGTCAGCGGTTGGTTGCCGCTGCCCGCGAGGGTGGTCGACCCCTGGACGCCCGGGACATCGATGTTCACATCAAGGGTCCCGAAGGCGTTGCGTTCTGTGCAGTGGAAGGTGGGGATGCTCGTCCGCCCGACGCCGGTGAGCACACGGGCGGTTATCACGCCGACGGAACCGGGCACGCCGAAGGACAAACCGACGCTCAGGGTCAGTTCGCCTTCGGCGTTACCTCCTCCAGCGAAGGGGTGACCGACGTCAGTGTCTGGCTGGACAACGACAGCGATGACGAGTTGGACCAGACGGATGACGAGCCAACGGTTTCGGGGCAGATCGCCTGGGGTGGCGAGACTCGCACGATACCGACGACCGTCACGTTGCGATACAAGCGTCCCAACTTCAAAGGCAAAGCTTC
>DASQLQ010000029.1:0-5958 GCA_035629935.1 Actinomycetota bacterium | reverse complement strand
GTCGGATCGAAGAACTTCCCGGCCCTCATCTCTCGTTACGGCGATCGATTTGCCGCCGACGGTTGTATCTGGGAAGGACAGGGCATCGATCATTCGGGCCGTCCCGAGTTCGTCTTCGGTGCAAAAGGTCTCGCGTACGTTGAGCTCTGGTGCCGGCTCCTGCAGGACGATCAGCACTCGTCTCTTGCTGTTATCGCGCCGAGCGCGGCGTGGCGGCTGGTGGAGGCACTCAACACCATGAGGAGCCCCGACGGTCGCATCCTCATCGATGGCTTCTACGACACCGTGCTGTCCCCCACCGAAGCCGATGAAGCCATCCTGGCGTCACTTCCGTTCGAGGAGGAGGCCGAGAGAGAACGCTTAGGGGTCGACTCCTTCGTTGGAGACGTAACCGGCATCGACCTCCTCCGCCGCTACTACTTCGAGCCGACCTGCAATATCGCCGGCATCGAGTCGGGCTTCACCGTGCCCGGTTTGGAAAAGACCGTCTTGCCGAAGGAGGCGTTCGCCAAGTTGGATATGCGTCTCGTCCCCGATCAGGAACCGGAAGACGTCGTTGCGAAGATCCGCAAGCACCTGGGCGAACGCGGATTCGGCGACATCGAGGTGCTCTATCTGAGTGGCCAGCCTCCCGTCCGGACGGATCCCAAAGCAGCCATCGGGCAGGCAACGATCGAAGCTGCGAGTGATGTCTTCGACCAGCCTGCTGCCGTGTCGCCGATGATGATCGGCACCGGCCCCATGCATCCGGTCGCCGGCACGTTGGGCATACCAACGGTGTCCCCGGCCGGCGTTCACCGTCCGGACTCGAACATCCATGCCCCCAACGAGCAGATCCGGATAGAAGACTTCTTGCGGATCGTGGAATACAACGCAACCTGGATTGACACCTTCGCTCAGAGCCAAGGATGAGCGAGAAGCATCCGTCCTGGGAGTTCGGCGAAGGGGCTGAGATCGTCCCCGGGCGCCACGCGTTCAAGCGTCTGGGAGGCGGCGAGCGCTACGAGGCCTACCTCGCCTGGGACGACCATCTCGCGGCTCTCGTGGTGGTCAAGATCCTGAGGCCCAACAGTGTCGAGGACGAATCCTCGCTGCGTTCCCTGAGGCGCGAGGCGAGGATCCTGCAACGGCTCGGCCACCCGGTCGTACTGCGTTGCTTCGATGCGGTGGTCGAGGGGCCGAGGCCGCACCTCTTGTTGGAGCATCTCGAGGGCCGCACACTTTCTGTTCTCTTGCGGAAGGGGCCGATCCAGATCGAACAGCTCTTGCCCTTGGCCCTGAACATCTCCAGCGCGCTCCATTACCTCGCTGCCGAAGGTGTGGTTCACCTGGACGTGAAACCGAGCAACATCGTCATGGGGATCCCCCCTCGCCTGATCGACTTCAGCATCGCGCGGTCGGTCGAGAGAGCTCAGCGGATCACGAGCCAGATCGGAACCGATGCCTACATGGCGCCGGAGCAATGCGATCCGGGTAATCGCGGAGAGATCGGCCCACCGGCGGACGTCTGGGGACTCGGAGTCACGCTGGCACGCTCGATCCTCGGACACAGTCCGTGGCCTAACGTCTCCGATGAGGACGAGGAGAGCGACGATCTCACTACTCGGTTCCCGCAGCTCGAACTAACGCCCACTCCTTTTCACAAGTCGGTACCCGCGTTGCTTCAAACGGTCATCGCGGCTTGCTTGGAGCGGGACCCAAGCGATCGTCCGACCGCGTCGGAGGTTGCTCTCGCGATCGAGCCTTTGGTTTCGGTGATGCCGAAGCGTCCGGTACTCGGCCGGTTGCGACCCAAACTCAGATAACAGGAACAAACGAACGCGGGCGGGCTCGGCCGGACGCAAAAAGAAAAGGGGGCCCGAAGGGCCCCCTTTTTGTTCTTCGCATCTTTACTCGTCGTCCTTACGCCTCCGCGTTAGCCACGAGCCGGTTCCGATCAAGCCGAGACCACTCAAGAAGTACCCGAGTAGTTCTCCGCCGGTGAACGGAAGTTGCGCTCCCTGTGCTTCAGCCGCGCGCGAAGTGCGAGACGGAAGAACCGCCGGTGCACCGGCACCGCCGCCGACCCTGAGTCCGAGAACGTTCGGGGGGGCCGGGATGTTCTTCGTGCCGCCAGGAACGCCACCCGGGTTCGAAGCGGGAGGAGGAGCGGGGTTGTTGGTGTCGTCATCATCATCGTCGTCGTCGCCGAATCCGCCGTCGTTCGTGCGGGTGTTCGTGCGCGTGTTCGTGTCATCGTCGTCGTCGCCGGTGGAGTCGTCATCGTCGTCGCCCGTGTCCTTCGACGGCTTCGTCGGCTTGGACGGTTTCGACGGCTTGGACGGTTTCGACGGCTTGGTTCCGCCACTGGCGCTGTCGTCATCATCGTCGTCGCCACCGCTGTTGGCACTGTTGCCGTTGCTCTTCCCGCTGTTTCCGTTTCCGCTGTTGCCTTTGCTGTTTCCGCTGTTTCCGTTTCCGCTGTTGCCCTTGCTCTTGCCCGTATTGCCGTTGTCTGCGGCAACCGTCTCTTCTCGTTCGTCCTCATTCGCCCGGCGGACAACCTTGGTGTTGTTGTCGTCTGTCTTCTTCTCTTGCTTGGTGGTTCCGGCGAGCGCCGGTTGACCCACCATGAAGAGAGCCAGCGTGAGAGCAGCCACCAGCGCGGTGAGGACCAGAATCGGTACCCGCCGTGCGACGACCGCATCGCCGTCGCCCTCTGCATTCAGGCGGTACATCGCATGAGTCAGATTTCGATCCATCTTGTCCCTCTCTTTCGCCCTCGATCACTCACCGTAATAACCCAACTACGCTCTGCTTTTCAATGGAAAACTATAGGTCCCAATGACCCCTCTGGATAGGGGTTTCGGCTGTTGGATGGCCGACCGGAGGAAGTAAATGCGATGGCCGGAGAGAGGGGACCCCTCGGGATCCCCTCCCGGCGTGTGTGAAGCCCTAGTGCTTCTTGCTGCACAGGTAGGAACCGGAGCCCATGAGCGCGAGTCCCAGCGCCACGAACGGGATCAGCGCAGTGGAGCCGGTGAACGGAAGAGCCGCTCCGCTTCTTCCCCCGCGGACCACTGCCGGAGCAACTGCAGGCGCCCGGCTCAGCCGTGACCCGAGGACCAGCGGCCGACCTTTGCTCTGGTTGGACGCAGGAGCTGCAGGTGCAGCAACGGCACCCGTGTCCGAGTCTGAGTCGGAATCGCTGTCTCTGTCACTGTCGTTGTCGTTGTCGCCGCCCTGGCAGTGCTTGTTCGCATTGCCGTCGTTGCCGCGACCGTCGGTGCAGTGCGCCGGGACACCATCGTCGTCGTCGCCCGAGCAGTGTTTGTTCGCATTGCCGTCATTGCCATTGCCGTCGGTGCAGTGGGCCGGGGCGTCATCGTCATCGGCCTTGTCTTCGGCTTTGTCCTCTTTTGCCTCGGCCTTGTCTTCCTTCGCTTCGGCCTTCGCCTCGGCCTTGTCTTCCTTCGCCTCGGCCTTGTCCTCTGAATGCCCGGGGGCATTCGCACTGTTGCCGTTGTCGCTGCTCGAGGACCCCTTGTCGTCCTTGTCCTTCGGATCGGCCATCGCCGGCCGAGCTCCGAAAGTGGCTAGCAACAGGATCGACACGATCGCGATCAGGGTGACGGCGCCCAGCCGGCTCCCCGTTCGCCCGTGTCCGGACCCAAATACTGCGGTAGATCCCTTCATCGATACCCTCCTCTGTTCGCCGCGCCCCGCTCTCCCTGCGGGACCCTCGACCCACCCACGTGGGCCTCCTGGAGGTATTAAAGGCATGATTTCCTTTTTCTGGAAGTACCCGAATGGGCCATATTTCGCGACCCGATCGTCCCTTTCCCGCCGGTTTCAGATGACTATTCGCACTGGATGCTCTCGCCAACGACCGCGAAGCGGTAAGACCACAGTCATTAGCGACGGCTCGTCGGGAGGTTCGATGGTCGATTCAGAACGCTACGAGGATTGGGTTGAGCGCTATATCGGCGCGTGGAACTCGAACGATCGACAAGCGATAGGAGACCTCTTCACGTCGGACGCTGAGTACTTGCCCGTCCCCTTCGGGGATGGATGGAGGGGCCGTGAGGCGATCGTTGAACAGTGGCTCGGCCGGAAGGACGAACCCGGGGACACCCGCTTCAAATACGAGATCCTGGCTGCCACGGCAGAAATCGGATTCGTTAAGGGCCACACCCATTACGTGGCCAGCGGAGACGAGTACTACAACCTCTGGGAGGTGACCCTCGACGACGACGGCCGCTGCTCCCGCTTCGTCGAGTGGTGGATGCAGCCGCCGAAGTAGGAACCTCACTAAACTCCATCTACCTGCATAGATGCAGGCCTGCGCCCGTAGCTCAGTGGAATAGAGCGTCGGACTTCTAATCCGAGGGTCGGGGGTTCGAATCCCTCCGGGCGCGCCGACATACCTGCCAACACCTTGCTCAGGCGCGCCGGTGCTCCTCCCGCTGCCGGATCAGCTCCTCGACCGCGCTCGGGAGGGTCGTCTCGAAGTCGATCAGCTTCGCCCACGTCGGGGTCACAACGACCCGGACCATCCTCGTGTAGAGCGAGCGGACCTCGGCCTCCCACTCCACCCGTTGCTCCGGTGTCATCGCGTACGTGCTGTTGGCCTCGAGATACTCCTCCGGGATACCGTCGACAACGTCCAGCTCTGCCCGACCGCGGATGAGCAGAATCTTGGGTGGATGCACCTCGGTGTCGATCGTCAGGGCAACCTCCGGATTGCGGCGCAGAGCCGGGAGCTTCGGAGCGTTCGTTGGAGTGCACATCACAATTTCCGTCCCGTTCCAGGTGAATCCGATCGGGACGTTGCGAGGCGTGCCGTCCTTGGCGATGTATGCCAAACGGACCAGGTCCCGGGCCAACAGTTCCTGGCTGTGCGGTCGGTTCAGAACGTCGCTGATCTCGTTCCCCTGCACGCTTTCCTCCCTTGTCGTTCTAGAACCTAGTCGTCCTCGTCCGAGCGCCACAGGGGCTGCGGCGGCGCCGACACCAGAGCCTTGCGTAGCAACCCCAGTAGCCGGCGACGCTCGTCGGACCCGAGCCCCTGCAGCACGGCGTCCTCGACCTCCCGAGCCATGGCCCGCCCCCGCTCGACGGCCCGGCGGCCCTTTGGCGTGATCACAACCTCGCGCGCACGGCGGTCTGTGGGGTGCGGCCGTCGCTTGGCGAGACCGCCGCTTTCGAGCTCGTCGATCAGGGCGACCATCGTGCTGGGGTCGATCCCGATCGCGGCGCCGATCTCCTGCTGGATCGCCGCGTCGCGCGCCAAAAGGTAGTTGAGCACCGAGAAGAGCGCCGTCGTGAGTCCGATGGATCCGAGGGCAGCCGCGGTCTGCGTGTGCGAAGACCGCCACAGGCGGAAGAACAGCTGGCCTGCGAATTCGGTTACCGGCGGATCGGCTGGGGAGCTAGGCATGGTGCTCATACTTCCACATTTACTTTCTTGTATCAATCATATATATTGCAAACGATTTATGGAGTCCACGACTTAGGGAAGGAGCCGACCATGGCCCCCAGCGCCACGAAGAAAGCCACGAAAAAGAAGACGACGCGCACGAACGCGTCGTCGAAGGGGTTCACGCCCGAGGAACGGACCGCTATGAGAGAGCGCGCCAAAGAGCTCAAGGCGGCGGGGAACAGAGCCGAGGCCGAGAAAGCCTGCCTGGCTGCGATCTCCAAGATGCCGAAGTCGGACCGCGCCATCGGCAAGCGACTTCACGAGCTCATCAAAACCAATGCACCGGATCTCGCTCCGAAGACTTGGTACGGCATGCCTGCGTACGAAAAGGATGACAAGGTCGTGTGCTTCTTCCAGAGCGCAGACAAGTTCAAGGCGAGGTACGCAACGCTCGGCTTCAACGACACTGCGAACCTTGACGAAGGTGCGATGTGGCCCACCTCCTTTGCGCTGAAGGAGCTGACGTCCGACGTAGAGAAAAAGATCGTTCGGCTTCT
>DASQLQ010000028.1:0-6569 GCA_035629935.1 Actinomycetota bacterium | reverse complement strand
TCGTTCTCCATAAGCTGACCCCGGTGTCAGGCACGGACAAACAGTCCGTTTCGGGCAAAAGCGAAGCGAAAGGATCTGCCTAAGAAACAAACCAAGCGGAGCGGTGACCCTTCCGAGTATCACTAATTTTGGAGGTCCCGCCATGAAGGCTCGTCTTTTTGTTCTGGTCAGCACCCTCGCAGCTCTGTTCCAGATTGCAGGTGCCAGCGCCAAGCACTGAAAAGCAACACCAGCTCTAAACGCCGAGGAGGGGTCGAGACCCCTCCTCGATCGCGTTAGGGGGCAAATCCTGGGGCCCACGAATACCATCGACCTGTGGACGCGTATGCCAAGTACGCGTGGTCGATCGTGGCAGTTGCCCTTGCCGCCTTCGGCCTCGCTCTGATGCAGGGGGGCCACTCCCCCTCCTGGGGCACGTTCATCTTCTGGACCATCCTGTTGATCGCCGCCGAGCTGCTACCGGTCTCGCTGGCCTTCGAGAGCGCCATAACCATGTCCTTCCCCCTGATGCTGGCGCTGGCAGCTCTCTTCCCTCCCTGGGCGGCGATGGCCATCGCCGGGCTCGGCGCATTCGACCCAAGGGAGTTTCGACGGACGATCCCGCTCCACAGAGCTCTCTTCAACCGGTCTCAACTGATGCTCGCCGTGGGAGCAGCATCCGCCATCGTCTCGTTCGCCATCCCGACCACGGTCGAAACCGGTGAGCGTCTCGCCGACCTGACCCCCTTCGTTCTACTGATGATCGGGCTCGGGGGGGCAGTCCACATCGCTCTCAACTTCGCCCTCGTTGTGTTTGCGATCCACTTCAAGGAACGGATCCCGGTGTGGCCGGCCTTTCAACGATTCATCCCGCAGCCTGCCGCCGGGTTCTGGATGTCCTACATCGTCCTGGCAGGCCTCGGCGTCGCGATCGCAGTTGTCTACTCGCGCATCCCCGGCTGGGGAGACTGGGCGGTGGCAGCGTTCGTCATCCCGCTGCTGTTCGCTCGCCTCAGCATCGTCGGTGCCCGCACCCAGCAAGAGCTGACGCAGAGGGTCCAGGAGCAGCAACACGCTTTGCTTCAAGCGACGGAGAGCTTGTTCAAGGAACGTGAGGAGGAACGGAACCGGATCGCAGCGCACATCCATGACACCGGTTTGCAATATCTGGCTGCTGCCACGTTTGCCTGCGACAACGCACGGACCCTGCTCGAAGAGGGCCGGGACATAGAGGCTCGCGACGTGATGGGTACGGCCGGGAACGCAGTCGGTGAAGCCATCAAGGTCCTCAGGGAATCATTGGTCGATCTGCGGGCTTCGCTGGTCGAGCAGGGTGGCTTGGTGGAAACCGTTCGGACCTTCGCACAGCAGGCGTCGACGTTGTGGAATGTCGACGTCAACGTCATGGGGGAACTGGAGATCGAGCCCCCGGCCCCCGTGTCCCTCGCAGCCGTTCAGATAATCCAGGAGGGGCTTAACAACGCGTTAAAGCATGCGCAAGCAGATTCGATTACCGTGAGGATCGGCGAAACCGATGGGATGATTCGCATCGTCGTCGAAGATAAGGGAGTGGGTTTCGATCCCACCGCACATGTAGGGGACGACCATCTGGGGCTCGGACTCATGAAGGAACGCGCACACCAGCTCGGCGCAGATATCTCGCTCGAGTCTGTTCCTGGTGAAGGAACCCGCCTTCAGGCCATATTCCCCGGGGCCATCCGCTCATGACGACTCCCAAGGTATTGATCGTCGAAGATCACGCCGTTGTTTCTCAAGGACTCGTGTCGATGCTGACGATGACGGGGGGGAAGGTCGAGCTCGTAGGCGTAGTGACGACCGGCGAGGAAGCCGTCAAACGAGCCGAAACCGAGCAGATCGACGTCATCTTGATGGACGTAAAGCTCGCGTCGGACATGAACGGGATCGAGGCGACTCGGCGGATCAAGGAGTACGCCTCACCCGATACCAAGATCCTCGTGCTCACCATGTTCACAGACCCCGCAACCGTTACCGAGGCCATCAAGGCGGGCGCGGACGGCTACCTGTCCAAAGCGGCAACGCGGGAAGTCGTCCTCGGAGCGATCGACGAGATCCGGGAGGGCCGCTCGGTGCTGGATCCGCAGGTGACGGAAGGGATCTTCGGGCGCATCGGGAGCCGGGACCCACGGGCCCTGACAGACCGCGAGCTTCTGGTTCTCCAAGCCTTGAGCGAAGGGAAATCGACTCGCGAGGTCGCCGCCGGGATCCACGTCTCGGAGGAGACCGTCAAGACATATCTGAAGCAGATCTTCCGCAAGCTGGACGTCAGAGATCGCACGGAAGCCGTCGCCGAGGGTTTCCGCCGCGGCCTGGTCCACTAATAAGAGCTCCGCGCCACGCTCCCTGAGCCCCGATTCTTCTCAGATTGACCCCCGTATCGGGGACGTGAGAAGGTAAGATTTACCTGCTAAGGACCCTTCGCGGGGCGGGAAAAGGTGAATAAGGCGGACATTTCGGGCTTCCAAGAGGATCTCAAACGCATCCCCGGTATCAGGGGTGCCCGGGTCATCGGCGACGACGCACCTACCGAGATCCACATCATCGCAACCGGCGACAAGCCGGCCAAGCAGGTCGTCCGCGATGTCCAGTCCCTAGCGGCGGCCGCTTACGACCTCACCATCGATCACCGGATCGTTTCCATCGTCGAGACGAGCGACAATGGCTCCAACGGCCACGAAGTCGAACCACGCGTCGTACTTAACTGGCTGATGATGGCCAGTCAAGGCGATTCCAGTCGCATCGACGTTGGTCTCAAATGGCCCACCGGCGAAACGGCAGGAGGTGCGCCGGCACCATCAGCCAACCGGGAGACGCGGGCCAGAGCGGCAGCCGAGGCCGTGGCTGCTGCGCTCGAGTCAACCCTCAAGGAGCGCAATGCAACCGTCGAGGTAGACAGCGTCGTCCTTCCGCGTATCGGCTCCACCGATGCCGTGCTCGTTAAAGCACTGTTCCGCGAGAAGGGGGCCGTCACGGTTCTTTTGGGGTCGGCGCTGATAGAGGACGATGTTGCCTCGGCAGCCGCACGAGCCCTGCTCGACGCTTGCAACCGCAAGCTAGCTCGCTAACCCACTTTCGCAAACGCGCTCCAGCGCAATGACCACATCCGATACGGGAGCGAGTTTGTCCACATATGCATCGGCGCCGCGGGACATCGCTTCGTCCTGGACCTGTTTCTCGTCGTAGTTCGAATACATAACGATCTTGCAGCCCGGATTGTCTCCCTTGAGCTGAGTCACGACGTCCATGCCGCTCATATCCGGCATGTGGATATCCAGGATGATCGCATCGGGTTTCTGAGACTTCGCGAGCTGGATCGCCTCCGCCCCCGTGCCGGCTTCCGCGGTCACTTCGATCCCATGAAGAGGCAGCGTGCTGCGAAGGAGAAGGCGCACGCTCGGTATGTCGTCGACGACGATCACCCGTAGCGAGTCGGAGGTAACGGATCCGCCCACTGCTTTTCTACACCCCGCGATCCTGGAAGGTTCAAGTCGATTCTTGCACGGACGCGGTCTCGTCCACAGGGTCTTCGAGAGAACGGCGATACGCAAATCTACCGATGCCGAGGGCTAGGACGACGTCGCCGATGCTGATAACTCTGATCGTGAATGGAAGTGGAATGACGTCCCCAAGTAAAGGAAGCACGGTGTCGTCGGTGATCAATTCGTGGTCCAGATCGATCTCGCCCGATTCAGAGAATTCGCCTCTGCGAGATTCATCGACCTTGATCGGCATCCCCCCATTGGCGCTGATGACGACGACGTTGAGGACCAGCCCGAGGGCAGCCAGCCACATACCGGGCAGCTTCCAGTTCGCTAGTAGGAAAAAGACGACGAGTGTCTGCGTGAACGCGAAAAGAGCGATGTTCCATGCACCCGCCAAGAAAGGCGGGTTCCAGTACTCGAAGACGACCTGGATGATCAGCCCGGTGAAAAGCAGGGCCGGGAAGCGGAAGCTAGTTGCGAGCAGCTTCTCGAGCGAGCCCCCGCGCAACAGCGCAAAACCCACGGCGAGCGCGGCGATCCCTACAGAGAAGATCATGGGGCCTCATGATGCCCCGGCGTTACTCGACCGTCACGCTCTTCGCGAGATTCCTCGGCTTGTCGGGTGAAAGACCTCTCTCCTTAGCGATGAAATAGGCCAGCAGCTGGAGCGGGACCGTGTCCAGAACCGGAGTAAGCAAGGGCCTCGTCTCCGGGACCTCGAATAGCTCGTTGGCCAGCGACCGAGCCCGCTCGTCACCACGAGGCGCAATCAGGATCGTGTCCGCCCCCCTGGCCCGGACCTCCTCCACGTTGGCGAGCATCTTGTCGTACATCCGCCACCCGGTCAGGATCGCAACCACCGGCGTGTTCTCCTCGATAAGAGCTATGGCGCCGTGCTTGAGCTCGCCGGCCGCATATCCCTCCGCGTGGATGTAGGAGATCTCCTTGAGCTTCAGGGCGCCCTCCATGGCAACCGCGTGAGCGACTCCTCTGCCGATGAACAGGAAGTCCTTCGCGAAGGCGTAACGCTTGGCGGCCCTTTGCACATCGTCTGAGATCTGGAGAACGTCTTCGATCTGAGCCGGCAGCTCCTTCATGGAATCCACGGTGGCCTTCATCTTCTCGTCGGGCATCGTGCCTCGTTCCTGGGCCAGATAAAGCGCAAGCAGGTTCAGGGCAACGAGTTGTGCGAGATATGTCTTGGTTGCAGCCACGCCGATCTCGGGGCCGGCGTGTGTATAGAGCACGGCGTCCGCCTCGCGTGTGATGGAAGACCCCACCACATTCGTGACGCCAACCACCGTGGCCCCCATCTCCTTACCGAATCGAACGGCTGCAAGGGTGTCGGCAGTCTCGCCCGACTGTGCAATCGCGATCACGAGCGAGGTCTCATCCAGAACGGGGTCCCGGTAGCGGAACTCCGAAGCGCGGTCGAGCTCGACGGGGATACGGGTCCAATGCTCGATCGCATGTCGCGCAACCAGCCCTGCATGGAAGGAGGTCCCGCAAGCAACGATCACGATCTTGTTGATCCGCTTGATGCGATCCACGTCCCACCTGAGTTCGTCCAGCACCACCAACCCGTCGTCGGAAAGGCGGCCGCGCATCGTGTTCCTTACCGCTTCGGGCTGCTCGAAGATCTCTTTGAGCATGAAGTCCTCGTAGCCCGCCTTCTCGGCTGCGTCGAGGTCCCATTCGATGTGAACCGTCTCGGGCTCGATCTCCGATCCGTCGAATCCGAACAGCCGGATGGATCCGGGGCGTAACTCCGCAACCTGGTGGTTGTCCAAGGGGATCACGTCGCGCGTATGCGCAAGAAGTGCGGGGATGTCCGACGCAACCATCGCGAACTCCGGCCCGGCCCCCACGATGATCGGAGGCTCCTGCCGCGCAACAACGATGACCTCCGGCTCATCGACGTTGATCGCCACCAACGCGAACGCACCCTCGAGCACGTTGACTGCTGCAAGCACCGCTTCACGCAGCGAGCAGCCCTCGCTCGAAAGGATGGATTCGATCAGGTGAGCGGCCACCTCAGTGTCGGTTTCCGAAGCGAAGCTATGTCCCTCGCCCTCGAGCTTCTCGCGTAGGACATCGTGGTTCTCGATGATCCCGTTGTGAACTACGGCCACCTTGCCGGTGCAATCGCGGTGTGGGTGAGAGTTGCCATCCGTTGGAGCCCCGTGGGTCGCCCAACGCGTATGACCGATCCCTATCCGTCCTTTCGGGCCACCACCGTTGAGCTCGCCGACCAACATCTCGAGCTTCCCGGCCTTACGGACGACCTCGAGCGTCCCATCGGACAGGCAAGCGACACCAGCCGAGTCATAGCCGCGGTATTCGAGCTTCGCCATCCCCTCTAGCAGCAGAGGCAAAGCCTCCTCACTGCCCACGTAGCCGACGATCCCGCACATAGAAAATCCCCCTTCCGCGCAGCATTGCGCGCCAAAGCAGACGACATATCGAGAGAGGAACCAAGCCACCGGCGGTTTGTGGCCCGGGATCGCTCCCGGGGTTTGTCGCCGCTGTCACGACCATGGTGGGCCGAGGGTCACCCGCCGAATCGGGCCGGTCGCTCTGGCCGATGGCCGAGGCCATCACCTTCGAGCCGGCCACTTTCGAGATCCCCTACCTCGTCGACTCGTCGCCTCCAACGGCGAGTCCCGGCGCTAGATCCGAACTGGTTGATTCTTCCTCTCGCCCGCAAGGATAGTGCCTGATTCGCGACCGCTGCCAGAGGTGTTAGATTATTGAGCAGATGCTCAAAACTGCCGCTCCCCAGGCGAGGAAAGGGCCCCAGACCAGGGCAAAGATCGTCGCTGCCGCTCTGGAGGTCCTGAAGCATGAGGGTTTCTCGGGGGCCAGCGCCCGGTCGATAGCGACCCGGGGTGGCTTCAATCAGGCGCTGGTCTTCTATCACTTCGGAAGTGTCCACAACCTGCTGCTGGCCGCGCTGAACGCGACGAGCGAGCAGAGGATGGAGCGTTACGAGTCGGCCGTGGCGGAGGCCGGATCCCTCGCCGAGATGGTGGCGGTCGCACGAGAGATCTATCGAGAGGATCTCGAGTC
>DASQLQ010000027.1:0-25953 GCA_035629935.1 Actinomycetota bacterium | reverse complement strand
GTTGACTTCTCTCGTGAAGACCGGCGTCCCGGGGCCGGAGGGCTCCGTTGCAAAGCTGCACTGGTCGGAGACGAACCAGCGATTGACGAAGTTGGCTCTCGAGATCCTCGGCCCCCAAGCTCAGCTGGACGGTGAGGACGGTGTGTGGAACGGCTACTGGCAGTACCAACAGTTGAGGAGCCGCGGGAACACGATCGAAGCAGGCACGTCGGAGGTGTTGCGCAACATCATCTCTGAACGCGTCCTCGGACTACCAAGGAGCCGATAGATGGATTTCGCATTCTCTGAAGAACAGCAGATGTTGGGGGAACAGGCTCGCGCGTTCATTGCGAACAGGTTTCCGCCCGAGCGCGTCGCTGAACTCGCCGAGTCCGGCAAACCGTTCGACGAGCCGGCGTGGAAAGAGATCGCCGAGCTGGGATGGATCGGACTGTCCGTTCCCGAGGACAAAGGTGGCGCCGGCTTCGGTTTCATCGAGGAAGCGGTGCTGTTCGAGGAGCTTGGTCGCGGACTCTTTCCCGGTCCCTACTTCTCGACGGTTGCGCTCGCTCTTCCCGCTCTGGCTGAGAACCCCGATTCGTTGCAGAAGGTCATCGCCGGCGAGGCGGCGGCCACGTTCGCGTGGGCCGAGCCTTCAGGTCCCTCTCGCCTCGACGATCTAGACCAACTCAATACGAAGGCCGAGCAAACCAATGGCTCGTGGACCGTCACGGGCGAGAAGTACCTCGTTCCCGATGCCGGAAGCGCTACAGAGGTCGTCGTTCTGGCCACTACGTCCGAGGGGAACGCGCTGTTCCTCGTTTCCGGTGCAGACGTGAGTGTGTCCTCGACAATGGATTCGACCCGGCCGTTGGGTTCGGTGCGATTCCAGGGGGCCAGTGCGACGTTGTTGGTCGAGCCCGGGCGAACGGCCGAGGTTGTTCGGGAGATCCGTCGGCGGGCCGATGCTGCGCTCGCCCTCGAGGCGGTCGGGATAGCCGAGCAAGTCACGGAGTTAGCGAAGGATTACGTGAGCGAGCGGAAGCAGTTCGAAAAGCCGATCGGGACATATCAGGCCGTTTCGCATCAAGTCGCCAATGCGTACGTGGACACCGAGTTGTCGCGTTCGCTCGCTTACTGGGCGGCGTGGTGTGTGGCCGAAAAGGACGAACGGGTCGACGTTGCAGTCGCGGCGGCCCGGTCGCATGCTGCGGAGGCCGCAGTGCTGGCCTGCGAGCGATCGATACAAGTGCACGGCGGTATCGGGTTCACGTGGGAGCACATCCTGCATCGCTTCTACAAGCGCGCTCAGTGGATCCACGCTTTCGACGCGCCGGGCACTGCCCAGCGGGCCGTCATCGCCACAAGTTTGTTGGACGAATAGTGGTTGCGTAACGCGCAGTTCGGCATATATTCGAAATTGATGTCGGTTGCGAATGTGCTCGACTCAATCGAAACGCTGGCGGAGCGCTTCCTTCCCCCGCTCGAGCCTCTGAAGGCTCGTTTCCGTCTAAACGTGGCGAACGTGACACGCGATGTCGTAGTTAATGGCGATCGTTGTCGCGTCGAGGAGCCGCGCGGTGATGCAGACGTCGAGATCAGCACGGACGCGATGACGTGGCGAGAGATCGAGCTTGGTCGCTTGTCGGGGATCGAGGCGTTCGGTTCGAAGCGCCTGTCTATCCGCGGCAGCATCGAGAAGTCGCTGCACTTCGAACCCCTTTTCAGACGTCCTCCGGGCGGATTCAAGTACTCGCTTGAGCTAGTCGAGACGCGTGGCGGCCGGATCTCGGCGTTGTTCGCCGGCGACGAGAAGGCCGAGCCCCTCGTTCTTATCCACGGGCTCGGCGCCACGAAAGCGTCATGGTTGACGGTAGTTCCTCAACTCGCGAAGCGGTTCCGCGTCATCGCGATCGATCTCCCCGGGTTCGGTGCTTCCGACAAGCCGATGGGGCGTTACGACGCTCCTTGGTTCGCACACAGGGTGACCGGGCTTCTCGATGTGCTCGGTATCGACAGTGCTTACATCGCCGGCAACTCGATGGGCGGGCGTGTCGCGATGGAGCTCGGGATGAGACACCCCGATCGCGTCAAGGCGATCGCGTGCCTCTGTCCGGCCGCCGCCTTCACGAAGCGCCCGGCACTGCGTTTGGTCCGTGTGTTGCGACCCGAGTTGGGGATCGTCGCCTCGCGGTTGCCGCGTTCACGCATCCTTCCGTCGATGCGTCAGTTATTTGCCGATCCGGCCTGTGTCGAGGAGTCCTGGTACGACGCAGCGATCGACGACTTCCTGAGTGTGTGGCGGAGCCCCCGTGCTCGGATGGCATTCTTCGCCTCGCTCAGGAACATCTATCTCGATCCACCCGCTGGTGACCAGGGTTTCTGGACGCGTCTGAAGGCGATGAAGACCCCGGCTCTCTACATCTACGGCAAGCACGACGTGCTCATCAGCCATCACTTCGCCAAGAAGGTTCGCCGGCATCTACCGTCGGCCGATATCGCGGTGTGGAGCGATTGCGGCCACGTTCCCCAGATCGAATTCCCGGACAGAACCGCCGAGGCGCTGACCGGTTTCTACGATCGAGCGGCAAGCAAACAAGTCCCGGCTTAAAGGCCCAGTTGCTTCGAGATCACTCGCTGATGGATCTCTTGCGTTCCTTCGACGATCGCGAAATAGCGCGCGTCTCTTAGGTAACGCTCGATCGGGTACTCGCGCATGTAGCCGTAGCCCCCGAACACCCGGGCGCACTTGTCGGTGATGAAGATGCCGGCGTCACCTGCGAGGAGCTTCGCGGTCGATGTCTCGATCACCGGGTTCTCGCCCTGGTCCCACAGCGTGGCCGCTTTGTAGGTCGCGAGACGTGCTGCTTCGAGCGTTGCGTGACACTGGGCCAGGGGGAACGACACTCCTTGATAGTCGCCGATCGGTTTCCCGAACGCGTTGCGGTCCTTCGCGTATTGCACGGCCGAATCCAGAGCGGCCTGCGCAACGCCGAGCGCCCCGCCCGATACCAACACGCGACCGATGTTGAGCGTTTGCTGCACCTTCTTGAATGCGCCCCGTTCGTCGCCCAACAATGCATCGTCGGGAACGAACGCATCCGCGAGTACAACCTCGGCGATCTCCGATGAGAGGTTGCCCATCTTCGAGAGCCGGTTGACCTCGATGTTCTCGTTGGCGGTGTCGACGACGAATAGCGCCATGCCGTCGATCCCGGCAGACGGATCCGTGTACGCAACGATGATCACGAAGTCCGCGATCGTCGCGTTCGTGATGAACGTCTTCGTTCCGCTGAGGATCCAGCCCCCGTCCCCGCGCACTGCTTTGGTTTGGATCCCGCGCACGTCGGAGCCGGCATTGGGCTCGGTCAATCCGAATGCGCTCACCTTCTCGCCTTTCAGAGCCGGCTCGAAGTACTTCTTCCGCTGCTCACTGTTGCCGAACTCGTAAACCGGAAAGGTGCCGAGGTGCGAAGAAACCGAGATGGCAGACGAGATCCCCGAGCAGACGTAGCCGAACTCCTCGCGCTCGATCACCTCGGCGAGGCAACTCGCCCCGGAACCGCCGGCTTCCTCGGGGTAGCGGATGCCGATGAACCCGGCATCGCCGGCCTTCTTGAAGATCTCCATCGGGGTCCGCTCGGACTTCTCTGCTTCGTCAACCAGCGGCGCGATCTCGCGCTTCGCGAAGTCACGAACGGCATCCCGGAACTGCGCCACCTCGTCCGGCAGGTCGAAATTCATGCCGATTTCTTACCTTAGAAACGCTCTTGCTGCGTCGAGGTCATCGATGTAGCTCCCGGCGAGGGAGGATTGGGAGCGTGGAAACCAACGTGTTGGTCGCCGACCGATCGGATCGAGGCAAGCTCCGCTTCACCGGAGAGCAGCGCGCCTGGTTCCTGCATCAGATCCTTACGCAGGCTTTCGAGGACATAAAACCGGGGGAGTCCCGTGAGGCGGCGATGATCACCGCTCACGGCCGGATGACTGGGTACCTAGAGGCCCTGGCCACGCAGGAAGCGATCGTGGCGCACTTCGAACCGGGGCTGAAGGAAACCTTCCCGGAAGCGATCCGCCGCTACGTTTTCGCTACTCGTGTCGAGATCGATGATGTGAGTGACGAGCTCGGCCTGGTCCTGATCGCGGGCGAGGGGTGGCGCGAGCTTGCGCAGACGGCGGTCCCGGTGCCCCGGATCCACGAGACTCATTCGTTGGGGGTCCCGGCCGGATACGCATGGGTCGACCGGGATTACGTCTCTGATGCCCTAACCAACCTTCAGCAGGCCGGTGCGCGCCCGACGACTGAAGAGGAGCTCGAGGCGATCAGGATCGAGCACGGCGTTCCACGGTGGGGGAAAGAGATGGACAGCAAGACCTTGCCTCAGGAAGCGGGCATCGACGAACGTGCGGTTCATTACGACAAAGGCTGTTATCTCGGCCAGGAAGCGATGGCCAAGATCCATTTCCGCGGCAAGGTGAATCGCCGTGTTGTGAAACTCGAAGCCGAGGGGCCCCTGAAGACCGGGACGGAGCTTTCACTCGATGACAAGAAGGTCGGAAGCGTGACCAGTGCTGCGAACGGAAGGGCATTGGCTCTGGTCAATCAGGCGGTCGAAACCGGCTCGCAACTGGCTGCCGGCGACGTGCAGGCGAAGGTAGTGGCGTAAGAGGGATGGAGAACCACTACGAAGGCGACGACCTGATCGTTCGCAAGCTCGAGGTCGGCACCATGGAGAACAACGTCTACGTTCTCGAATGTCCGGAGACCCACGATGCCTTCATCGTCGACGGATGCTTCGAAGCCGACGAGATCATCGAGGCCGCCGAGGGCACGAACGTCATCGGCATCCTCCAGACACACGGTCATTTCGATCACGTCCAGGCATTGCCTGATCTGAAGAAACGTCTCGAGGTTCCCGTGTATGCGCATCCGGCTGACGAGTACCCGGTTGAGATCGATGTCGAGTTGGATGACAGTGACGAGCTGAAGCTGGGGAATCGGACGATCGCCGTTCTCCACACGCCAGGTCACACCCCCGGCGGTGTTTGCTTCATCGTCGGGAAGCACCTGGTGTCGGGCGACACCTTGTTCCCCGGTGGGCCGGGCAACACCTGGGGCGACAGAGAAGCCTTCCAACAGATCATCGATGCGATCGAGCAGAAGCTTTTCGTCTTGCCCGACGACACCTTCGTTTACCCCGGCCACGGGAAAGACACCACGATCGGCAATGAAAAGCCCCAGCTCCAGGAGTGGATCGACCGGGGTTGGTAGCTTTCCCCGATGGCAGAAGACTCTGGAGGCATCGGCGAGTCCCTCGCTCGACTACCGCAGCGCGTCGCGTCGTTGCTCGAGCTCCTGACCACTCTCGACCAACGCATCCTCGCCGCGCTCGATTCAGTAGAAGAGATGAGGCGGTCGATCGCACCGTTGGAAGGCGTTGGTAAGAGCGGCGACGAGCTCGTGGCCGACATCCGGGCGACCTCGGCCCGACTCGAAGAGCGCGCCAACCGCGATATGGACGAGCTCAAAGCGGTGTTGCTTGCCAAGTTGGGCGAGCTCGACCTCGGTGATCTTGGAGCGCGGGTCGATCGATTGGAGAGCGCGGTCCTCAACATCGAGAAGGCAACCGTTCATCTCGATCAAGCCTTCCAGGGCGGTCTCGAGATCCTGCCGGACTTCGTTTCGAAGAGGCTGAGAGCCGAGGGGAGGAAGTCCGGGCCCTCGCCGACCACCGAGTAGCCATGCTTTCGTGTCCGAACTGCAGTGCTCAGTTGCTACGCGTCAGCGGCGACAAAGGGATGTACTGGGACTGTTCGGCATGCGGGGGCCGCGCCGTAGGGATGGGGCCGCTGCGGCGCATCCTCACCAAGGACTTCGTGAACGCCCTGTGGTCTTCTGCGGTCGAGCACGGCACCCCCGGTGGAAGTGATTGCCCCGTCTGCGAGCAGGCGATGGTGCAGAGCAAGACCTCCCTCGTGGTGGACGTCTGTCGGAGATGCCTGCTGGTCTGGTTCGACCGAGGCGAGTTCGATGCGGCCCCCGTGACGCCCGTTGCACCGCGGCTCCGACTCACCGACGAGCAACTGGAACCGATCGCGCGCATGCAGGCGGCGGAGATCGCCCACGAATGGAGATTGAAGCCGGGCTCCGAACTTTCCGCCGAGGACCTGATGATGGTGCCCGCTGCCTTAGGGCTCCCGCTGGAAGAGGAAGCGACGGTCGTGAACCGGCTTCCCTGGGTGACCTGGGGTCTCGCGTTCGTGATCTTCCTAGTCGGAGCGATCACTCTGTGGAACCCCGGACTGGTGCAGCAATGGGGGTTGGTCCCGGCCCTGGCATCTCGCCGGGGAGGTCTCACCTTCGTTACATCGTTCTTCATCCATGCCGGCTTCTTCCACCTGCTGACCAATCTCTATTTCATCGTGGTGTTCGGAGACAACGTCGAGGATTTCCTCGGCCGGCTGAACTACGTCCTGCTCATCGTTGCTGCGGCTCTCGCCGGCGATGGAGCGCACGCGCTCTTCTCCCAGGAGAGGTTCACTCCCTTGGTGGGTGCAAGCAGCGCGATCTCCGGGATCGTCGTTTTCTACGGGTTGAGGTTCCCGCAAGCGAAACTCCGCTACTTCCGTCTCTTCAGATGGTTCTCGATGCCGGCGATAGCGGCGACGGGCATCTGGCTGCTGAGTCAGTTGTTCGCTACGCGCGATCCACTCTCCGGCGCCAACGAGGTCTCTGTTTTCGCTCACCTCGGCGGTGCCGCGGTCGGATTTTGGTTCTGGTTCATCTGGAGGCACGACTAAGTCGCGCTGGCGATCAAGCCGGTTCGAAGTGGATCGTCACCGATTCCACATCGGGTTGGGAGGCTTGGATCGCCTTCTCGATCCGATCGGATGCATCGTGCATCCGGGATAGCGCCAGGTCACGGCGCCCGCGTACATGTGTAACGACGGCGAGTCTTCCGTCCACTGAAGTGACAATCACCTCGTGACAATCGAGCACGTCGGGTTCCTGCGCAGAGATCTCGCGCACCAGCTCGACTACATCCCCTCGGTCGGACGTCACATCGCGGCCCAAGACGGTCCTCTTCAAGGGCTCGATGTGGGTGTCGACGCGCACGTCTTCTCCTAGTTCGGTCTCGACGGCCGTTTCGATCAGGTCGGAGAGTCCATGAGCCTCTTCCAGCGAGATTCCCGCCTCCGCCTTGGCGTGAAGGGTGACGTGAAGCTTCCGGGATCCACCTTCATGGAAGGCGTGGATCTGCACGTTGTGGATCTCGTGCACACCTTCGACCCTGCTCGCGGATGCCTGGGCCCGTTCGACCAATCCATGCGTCTCGGAGACCGGTTCGACGTGCACCACCACGTCGACGCCCGGAGCGACGCCTTGGATCTCGTTCTCGACTGCTTCAGCGATGTCGTGAGCTCGTTCGAGAGTCGCCGTGCGACCGGCCGCAACGGTGACGTCCGCGAACAACTGGTCGCCCGCACCACGCACGCGTACTCGCCGTGTCTCGGATACGCCTGGTGCTCGCCGCGCCGCGGCCTCGATGTCCTCGGCCGACGCCAGTGGTGCCCGATCCATGAGCACATCCACGGATCTCCTACCGACCCTGAATGCGGCAACGCCGACGACTATCGCGACCAAGAGGCCTCCGATGGCATCTGCTTGCGGCATCCCGGCTCTAACGAGGAGGAGGCTGACGAACGCGAGCGCAGCGGTGCCGATGTCGAGTGCGATGTTCAGTGCACCGGCCATCAGGGCATCCGATCGCTCGTGTCTGGCAACCGCCACCAAGGACCTGACGCGGAAGGCATCGACGACCGCCGAGATGGCAAGCGTCGCGAATGCGTACCAAGGAGTGGCTATCTCTTGTCCCCCGCTCACCAGCCGCGACACGGCCGTGGCCCCCACCGCGACCGCTACCCCGGCGAGGAACAGGGTCTGGGTGAACGCGACGAGGTTCTCTGCTTTCGCATGACCGTAGTGGTGGTGGTGGTCGGCAGGCTTCCCGGCGATCCTCAGACCGACGAACAAGAGGCCCAAGGAGACGACGTCGAGAAGCGAATCGAGCGCCTGGGAGAGCACGGCGAGGCTGGACGTCGTCGCCCAGACCGCCACTTTGGCGGCGGCCAGAACCAGGGTGACGAGCACGGCGAGTCGAGCGGCACGCTGGATATTGAGAGCCCGATCCTCTTGGTCTGGCCGATGGCCTAGGCCATCACCTGCTTGTTCCGGCCGATGGCCTAGGCCATCACCTGCTTCCATCCTCTAAGCCTAGGGGGGTGCGGGGGGCTGGTAGCGAGCGCTTGCGCGAGCGGACCCCCCGGAACGAAAGGGTCCGGGTTGCGGAGGAGGTTTAGTCTCGGCTAATCTTTTCTTATGCTGCAGCGAACAAGCGCCGCCGTCCAGGACTATCTGAAGGCCCTCCACATGCTCGAGTGGGAGGGAGACCTGCCGGTCTCGACCCGGGCGCTGTCCGAGCGGCTCGAAGTCTCGGCCGCATCCGCCACGAACATGTTGAAGAAGCTGCACTCGTTGGGTCTCGTCGACCACACCCCCTACAAAGGGGCGTCGCTGACGGCCGACGGGCGCAAGATCGCGCTCGAGGTGGTGCGCCATCACCGGCTGCTCGAGACGTATCTGGCGGAAGTAGTCGGCTTGCCGTGGGACGAGGTGCATGCCGAAGCCGAGGTCCTGGAGCACGTGCTTTCCGAGAAGCTCGAGGATCGCATCGCCTCTCTCCTCGGCGATCCCGATAGCGATCCGCACGGTCATCCGATCCCCGCGAAGGACGGATCGATGCCGTCCGCGTCCGACGAAAGACTGTGGGACATGTCCGATGGATCGAAGGTCCTGGTCGAGCGCGTCTCCGACGAACAGCCGGCTGCGTTGCGATACCTAGCCGGTGCCGGTATCCGTCCGGGGGCGAGGATCGAGGTGCTGCGTCGCGGCCCCCTGGAGGGGCCGCTGTTCGTGCGCACGCTCGCGTCGGCCGGTGATGGAACCGAGACGGCTCTCTCGCGAGAACTTGCCGAAGCGGTCTGGGTCAAAGGAGGCGGTCGTGGATAGGCGCGGTTTCTTGAAGCGGGTTGGTCTCGCTAGTGCCGCGGGCGGCGCCGCGCTCCTCAACGGACGCGAAGCGGTGCGGGCACAGGGGCGACACGCGATGCACCACGGGGGACAAGGCGCGGTTGGCGAGGTCGACCACGTCCGCAACGGATTCGATCCGTACAAGATCCTCACCGACTTCGACGGGGGGACGGTCTCCAAAGACTCGTCCGGCAGAACCGTTCGTGAATACGAGTTCCTCGCGGTGGCGAAAGAGATCGAAGTTGTCCCCGGAGTCTTCTTCCCCGCATGGACCTACAACGGTCGTGTCCCGGGGCCGACGATCCGTGCGACGGAAGGTGACCGCATCAGGATCAAGTTCGTCAACGCCACCGAGCACAAACACACGATCCACTTCCACGGCATCCACACGGCCGGTGTCGATGGTGTTCCCGGCGCAGGCGAGGTGGACAGTGGCGAAGAGTTCACGTACGACTTCATTGCCGAGCCTTTCGGCACCCACCTCTACCACTGCCATTCGCTGCCGCTGACGCAACACATCCACCGTGGTCTTTACGGCGCGTTCATCGTCGACCCGAAGAAGGGTCGTCCAGATGCCAACGAGATGGTCATGGTGATGAACGCGTTCGACACGAACTTCGACGGCGAGAACGAGGTCTACGCACTCAACACTGTCGGGTTCGCCTACATGGTGCGTCCGATCAAGATCGAGAAGGGCCGGCTACAGCGCGCTCACGTGATCAACGTGACCGAGTTTGATCCGATCAACTCGATCCATATCCATGCGAACTTCTTCAATCTGTTCAGAACTGGGACGAAGCTCGAGCCGGATGAGTTCACCGACATAATCTCGATGGGTCAGGCGGAACGGCACATGCTCGAGTTCACCTACGACCAACCAGGGCATTTCATGTTCCATGCGCATCAGACCGAGTTCGTGGAGCTCGGCTGGCTCTCCGCCTTCGAGGTCGAATAGGTGTCGACGGCAGAAACCCGATCTCGGGTTCCGGTGTGGCTCGGAGCGATAGCTCCCGTCCTTCTGGTCGCGGCATTGCTGCTCGTCTTCGTCTCGCTCGATCCACTGGGTGGGCTGCGCCCTGTTCCTCCGGTCGAGACCGTTGCGTTCGAGCGGGTGAAGTTAGAGCCGGGCTCGATCGAGATGCAGATCCGAAACGATGGACCCGATCCCGTCACCTTCGCTCAGGTTTTGGTGAACGACGCGTACTGGACTTTCACGATCGGCAACGAGACCCTCGACCGACTCGAGTCCACACTGGTTCGCATCCCGTACCCGTGGGACGAGGGATTGCCTCTCAACATCGCACTCGTGACTTCCTCGGGTGTCACGATCGAGCACGAGATCGAAGCTGCCGCAGAAACCCCGCAGCTTGACGGGAAGACGCTCTGGATCTACGCGTCGCTCGGCGTCTACATCGGCGTGATCCCGATCGCGGTGGGGCTTCTCTGGTTCTCGGCTTTGAAACGAGCGTCCAAGCGTTGGCTCGGATTCTTCCTCGCATTCACCGTGGGGTTGCTCACGTTCCTGCTCGTGGACACCGTGGACGAAGGTCTGGAGCTGGCGAGCGAAACGGGGGCCGCATTGAACGGTCCCTCCCTGTTCGCTATCGGTGCCCTTGTGGCGGTGGTCGGTCTCTTCGTTCTCGAGCACACACTCGAGCGCCGACGCGATAAGGGAGTGGCGGGCCTAATGCTCGCTTATTTCATCGCAGCGGGGATCGGGTTACACAACCTCGGCGAAGGGCTCGCCGTGGGAGCCGCGCTGGCCGCCGGTGAGTTCGCCTTAGGGACGTTCCTGGTTGTCGGCTTCGCCCTTCACAACACCACGGAAGGGCTCGCGATCGTCGCCCCCTTGGGGACAGAGGATGCTCGCCCGGGCTTGTGGCATTTCGTTGGGCTGGGCGCACTCGCAGGAGTTCCGACCATCGCGGGAGCTCTGCTCGGCGGATCGGTGTTCTCACCCGCGTGGGCAACGCTTGCCTTCGGAGTTGCCGCCGGCGCTATCGCGCAGGTCGTCTGGACGATCACGAGAGCCTTGCCGGCCCAGGGACGCTTGACGACGGCTTACGGTGGCGCCGGCTTCCTCGTCGGGCTCGTTGTCATGTACGCAACCGGATTATTGACCTAGGCATGCGGACATCAGCGGCAGCGCTCCTCCTTGTCCTTCTTGCCGGATGCTCCGGGTCGGACGCAAACACGGTCGCCATGAGCGACGCGCGTTTGTACGAGCCGGAGACACTGACGGTTTCGGTTGGTGACACCGTTAGATGGATGAACGAAAGCGACGAAGCGCACAGCGTCACCGCTTACGAGTCGGAACTGCCCGAGGGGGCCGAGTTCTTCTCGTCGAGCGGCCAACCGTCGGAAGCCGATGCCCGGGACCACATCGAAGCGCTCATGACTGCCGGCGACGAGTACTCGGTAAAGTTCGATGTGCCCGGCACCTATGAGTATTTCTGCGTCCCTCACGAAGCTCAGGGGATGAGAGGAAAGATCGTCGTAGAGGACTGATGGTTCTAGAGAAAGCTCTTCCCGTCACATGCGACGGATTGAAACTTGCGTGCGGCTCGGCCGTTCCCACTACAGCCAGAGGGATCGTTGTCTTGCTGCACGGGATCCCGTCGAGCGCGCCTCCCGACCCAGATGACCCCGGTTACCTGGGCCTCGCACACGAATTCGCAGCACGAGATTGGGCTGCGGTGTGGGCGGATATGAGGGCGGTGCGCGGGTCCGAAGGCTTCTTCTCGATCGAAGGTTGGGTGCGGGATGCCGAAGCCGTTGTTGCCGCAGCGTGTTCGTTGCCCGAAGCAGCCGACCGCCCGGTGGTGCTGATCGGTTCTTCAGCGGGAGGCGCCGTGTCGGCGGAAACGATCCGACGCGGTGCCCCCATCGATGCCCTGGTGTTGCTTGCGGCTCCTGCGTCCTGGGTCTCGTTCGCCGGCGATCCATCTGCCGGCGTCAGGAGGATCACCGAAGAGGCAGGCATGCGACTGTCGCCGGAGGTTATCGAGGATCCGGTGGCGTGGGCACTCGAGTTTGAAGGTGTGACTACTGAGTCATCCATCAAAGGCGTCACGGTGCCGACGCTCATCGTGCACGGCACCGCCGACGACGTGGTGCCGGTCGATCACGCTCAGCGGATAGCGGCTCGGGCGCCGGACGCGCAGGTCGAGATCATCGAGGGCGCCGGGCA
The DNA here is from genome assembly GCA_035629935.1 of Actinomycetota bacterium. Lineage (GTDB taxonomy): Bacteria > Actinomycetota > CADDZG01 > CADDZG01 > WHSQ01 > DASQLQ01. The sequence continues at coordinate 13,693 of DASQLQ010000027.1, read as the reverse complement.
TCAGCTGCGACGCGATCGGCGCGCCGTCGACTGCGTTTTCGCCTGGCTCGACAAGACGTTCGCCTGACGTGGCCGCTTTCGCGATCGCGATCATCGTCGCCGGGGTCGCTTTCGTGGTCGCTACCGCCGTTTCGGGTGGACGCTTCAGCTTTGTCGAGCTCTTACTGGTCTCGGTCGTGATTGGGTTCGCGTTGCTGGCACTCGGCGTGATCCGGCAAGCCCGCCATGCTCAACCGGCAACCTGCGCGGAGTGCGGCGGGGTGATCTCCCCGAACGCTCCCACATGCAAGCACTGCGGGGAGCCACTCCACTAGCCGCGTGTATCGTCGTGAAAACAGCTTCTTTAGGCCGGAGGACAGCAGTGGCAGACGAATCCAACTCCACGTTCGACGTAGTGATCCTCGGTGGAGGAAACGCCGGTTACTCCGCTGCTTTCCGCGCCGTGAAGCTCGGTTTATCGGTAGCCATGGTCGAGAAGGACAAGGTCGGCGGCACCTGCCTCCACCGCGGGTGCATCCCCACCAAGGCTCTTCTGCATGCTGCTGAGTTCGTCGACGAGATTAGGGGCGCAGGCGACTTCGGGATTCTGGTGCAGGAACCACAGGTGGACTGGGGCAAGGTCCTCAGCTTCAAGGACTCGGTAGTCGGTCGTATGTACAAGGGCCTTTCAGGTCTGGTCACGAAGAAGAAGATCGAGCTTCTCGAGGGCGACGGCCGTCTGATCGATGCGAAGACCGTGTCCGTGAAGACGTCCGACGGCGAGCGAGCGGTTTCCGCCGAGAAGGGAGTCATCCTCGCCCCCGGAGCTTTCCCGCGCGATCTGCCCTTCATCGAGGCCGACGGTGACCGGGTTCACAACTCGAACCACGGGCTCGTTGCAGAGGACATCCCTTCGTCGATCGTGATCGTCGGCGGGAACTACATCGGTCTCGAGTTCGCAAGCGTCTACAGATCCTTCGGTGCGGATGTGACCGTGATCGAGATGTTGCCGAAGATCGCACCGGCGGAAGACGACGATGTCTCGGAGGCCTTGCTCAAGCTCTTACAACGCCGGGGCATCAAGTTCCACCTCGGGATCAGTGTCACCGGCGCGAAGCCGTCCGATCACGGGATCGATGTCGAGATCGAGAAGCAGGGAAAGACCGAGGTGCTGTCCGCTGACCGGATGTTCGTCGCGATCGGACGGGCTCCCCGGACGGATGGGATCGGCCTCGAAGACATCGGTGTTACGACCGAGAAGGGCTACATCGTCACGGACGCAAACTTCCGGACGTCCGTCGAAGGTGTCTATGCGATCGGCGACGCGATCCACATCCCCGAGTTCGGTCCTCATCTCCAACTCGCGCACGTGGCGTTTATCGAAGGGATGAAGGTCGCCGAACGTCTAGCCGGCGAGGATCCTGCGCCGGTCGATTACCGAAACATCCCTCATGTCATCTACACGCACCCCGAAGTCGCCGCAGTCGGCCTAACGGAGCAACAGGCTCGCGACGCCGGCATGGATGTTGTAACCGCTCGGTATCCGTTCGCGGCCAACGCACGCGCTCTGATGCTCGGGGGCGGGCAGGGATTCGTGAAGACGATCGCCGAGAAAGACGGTGCCGTCGTCGGAGTCCACGTGATCGGGAACCGCGCTTCGGATCTCATCACAGAAGCTCAGCTCGTGACCTCGTGGGAGGCCTACCCCTCGGAGCTCGGTGAGTTGATCCATCCCCATCCGACGTTGTCCGAAGCGATCGGGGAGACATTCCTCGAACTGGCGGGCAAGCCCCTTCACCACTAGTGGCGCCGGCGGAGAAGGACTATTCGGCAACGCCTCTCTCCAAGAAGTTCGGCATCAAGGTCGATTCACGCGTGATGTCGCTGGGCGCGCCACGCTCGTTCCCCAAGCTGTTGGGCAAGCTTCCCCGTGGCGCGAAGTTGACGAACTGGGAAGAGGAAGCCGACGTCATCGTCCTGTTCACCCAGAAACGGTCGGACCTCCGGAAGTGGTTCTCCAACGCGAAGAAGAGCCTCGAACCGTCGGGTCGGCTCTGGGTCGCCTACCCCAAGAAAACATCCAAGCTACCCACCGATCTGACCTTCGAGGTGGTTCAGGAACTGGGCCTCCAGGCCGGTCTGGTCGACAACAAGTCATGCGCGATCGATGACGATTGGTCCGGAGTGCAGTTCGTCTATCGTCTGAAAGACCGTCCCAAGACCCGCTAACCACCGGCTTGCGCCCCATCGAAAGGGTTGCAAGCGGAGCGGTACTCTTGGGCTCAGACTCACCACAGAACATCCCACCGTTCGCTAGAACACTCAAGGGGGAGGGGTTCGACCGCATGGGAACCGAGATCAAGATGCCGCAACTCGGCGAAACGGTCGTCGAAGGCACGATCACGAAGTGGCTCAAGCAAGAGGGAGACCAGATCGCCGAGGACGACCTCCTCGTCGAGATCTCTACCGACAAGGTGGACTCCGAGGTTCCTTCATCCGCATCCGGGACCCTGCAGAAGATCCTCGTTCAAGAAGGCGAGACCGTGAAGGTCGGCACTCCGCTCGCGATCATCGGTGAAGAGGGCGAATCGAGTGGCGATTCTGGTGGAGGCGAAGAGGCCGCTGCCGAGTCCTCCGAACAACCCGAGGCCGAGGAGAAGCAACCCCAGTCCGAAGATGAGGGAGCCGCCCCCAAGGAGCAGCCGACCGAGGAGCAGGAAGAGGGTCAGGCCGCAGAAAAGAAAGAACAGCCGGAGCAGAAGCAAGAGGCCCCCAAGGAAGACAAACAAGAGGGGGGCCAGAGCGCCAAGCAGGAGCCGCCCGGTGAGCGCGGGCGTCCCGGCGACACTTCCAAGCGAGGCATCATCTCGCCGCTCGTGCGCAGACTCGCCGACGAGCACCAGGTCGATCTGAACGAAGTCGAAGGCACCGGCACCGGCGGTCGCATACGCAAGCAGGATGTCCTCCGGTTCGTCGAAGAGCGCAAAGCGCGGCCCGCGGCGAGAGCGACCGGCTCGGCCGAACCGGCACCCGAACGCGAACCGGAGCGTGTGCCCGAGGAGAAGCCGGCCCCCGCCGCGGCATCGACGGGAGCCCGCGAGGAGCTCGTCCCGTGGTCCAACATCCGCCGTCGCACGGCCGAGCACATGGTTGCCTCGGCGCGCGAAACGGCTCGGGCGTGGAATGCGGTTGAAGCCGACTGGACGAAGATCGCCGACCTGCGAGCCGGCGTTAAGGACAAGTTCAAGCAGGTCGAAGGCTTCAGCCTGACTTACATGCCGTTCCTGGCGAAGTGCATCTGCGACACGTTGCTCGAGATGCCGGAGGTTAACGCCACCTACGACGAGGAGAACCAAGCGAACCTCGTCAAGCGCTACGTCAACCTGGGCATCGCCGTTGCACTAGACGGCGGCGGGTTGATCGTCCCGGTGATCAAGGGTGCCGACGAGAAGAACCTCGTCGGTCTCGCTCGAGCCGTGAACGACCTTGCCACCCGCGCCCGCAGCAAGAAGCTGTCCCCCGACGACCTCACGCAGGGAACCTTCACGATCACGAACCCCGGCCCCTTCGGGTCGATCATCTCGGTCCCCATCATCCCGAGAGGCCAGACGGCGATCCTCGGGTTCGAAGCGATCACGAAACGTGTCGTCGTTACGGATGACGACGCGATCGCGATCCGTCAGATGGGTTTCCTGTCGATGTCGTGGGACCACCGCACGATCGACGGCGCCGAGGCGGCCAAGTACCTCGCTCGCCTGCGGGAGCGTATCGAGACGACCGACTTCTCCTCCGAACTGGCCCAGTACGAGTAGATGCCTGCACCCGAGATAGTCACCGCATCCTGGTTCGGCACAGTCGAGTACGCGGCCTCGTGGTCGTGGCAGCGCGAGTTGTATCTGGCTCGACTGGATGGGGACACGAACGACTGCTTGATGTTGCTCGAGCATCCACCGACGTACACCCTCGGACGCAGAGCGATCGAGAAGGACCTCGTTTACAACGAGAACCAGCGGGCGGCACGGGGCATCTCCCTGTACAACGTCGACCGGGGGGGCCGCGCCACGTATCACGGCCCCGGTCAGTTGGTCGGGTATCCGATCCTCGCTCTCGGCGAGCGTTACGACGTCCTGAACTACCTGAGGAAGCTCGAGGAAGTCGTGATCCGGACGGCTGCCGATCTGGGCGTCGAGGCATGCCGGGATGAAGAGCACAACACCGGGGTGTGGGTCGGGAACAACAAGATCGGGGCGATCGGCGTCAAGATCACCCGCGGCATCACGATGCATGGCTTCGCCTTCAACGTCTCCACCGATCTCTCCATGTTCGAGGGGATCGTCCCCTGCGGGCTCCAGGATCGTTGGGTCACTTCCGTGATGAACGAGACCGGGCGTTCCCACACCGTGAAGGAGGTCGGAGCTCTCGCGGCGAAGCACTTATGTGACGTTTTCGAACGATCTCTCGTGTGGACCCATCCACGGGCACTTCTCTCGTCCGACCGGACGCTGGTGCTGCAAGACTGATTTTTCAAGTCTCAAGGAGGAGACATGGCGAAGAAGGACCAGCACACCGAGCTGGGCTTGAAAGAAGAAGACCTGCTCTCGATGCACCGATACATGCTTCTCGCGAGGTTCTGCGACGAGAAGCAGTGGGGCTTGAACCGCCAGGGGAAGGCTCCGTTCGTGGTGCCCGTTTCTGGGCATGAAGGCGCGCAGGTCGGATCCGGGTGGGCGTTCGAGATCGGCAAGGACGTGTTCTGCCCCTACTACCGGGACCTAGCCCTCGTCATGGTCGCCGGGTTCACCGCCAAAGATGTCTTCCTCGGACTGTTCGGTAAGAAGGACGACCCTTCGTCGGGTGGGCGACAGATGCCGGCTCACTGGGGTTCCAAGCGCAGAAACATCATCACCGGGTCGTCACCCATCGCCACGCAGTGTCTCCACGCAGCCGGGATCGCTTACTCCAAGAAGTTGAAGCGGTCCGATTCGGTGGTTGGGACGTGGTTCGGAGAGGGAGGAACCTCCGAGGGTGATTGGCACGGCGCGATGAACTTCGCCGGCATCCACAAGCTTCCGATGGTTTTCGTGTGCGAGAACAACCAGTACGCGATCTCCGTGCCTGAGGCCAAGCAGGTCGCCGGGTCGGTGCATGGCCGTGCGCAGGGTTACGGCATGCCGGGCATCGTTGGCGACGGCAACGACGTCCTCGAGGCCTATCGGCTGACGAAGGAAGCGGTCGATCGGGCTCGAGCAGGCGAGGGCCCATCGTTGATAGAGCTGCGCACCTATCGCTATTACTCGCATACTTCGGACGACGACGATCGGACCTATCGGTCACGCGAAGAGGTCGAGGAGTGGCGCAAGAAAGACCCGATCTCCCGTTTCGAGAAGTACTTGCGCTCGGTCGACATCGTCGATGACAAGAAGATCGAAGAGATGAAAGAGAAGGCGAAGGCAGAAGTGAACGATGGAGCGAAGGCGGCCGAGGAAGCCGACTTCCCCGACGTTGCGACGGCGGCTACAAACGTCTATGCGAACTTCGATGTTCTGGAAGGGGGTCGGTAACCGTGACTGAGAAGAACGTAGTCCAGGCGATCCACGACACCCTTTGGGACGAGATGAAGCGCGACGACCGAGTCGTTGTACTGGGCGAGGACGTCGGTGCCCGCGGAGGAGTTTTCCGGGTGACGATGGGCTTCTTGAAAGAGTTCGGCGAGGAGCGCGTGCTCGACACCCCGCTGGACGAGTGCCTGATCGCGGGCGTTGCGATCGGTATGGCGATCGACGGTCTGATCCCGGTGGCAGAGATGCAGTTCGCAGACTTCAGCTTCCCCGGTTTCAACCAGATCGTTCAGGAGGCGGCCCGCATCCGGTACCGCTCCAACGGTGACTTCTCGGCCCCCCTGGTTTTCCGTGCACCTTGGGGCGGTGGAGTTCACGGGGCGCTCTATCACTCGCAGTCGGTCGAAGCGTTCTACGCGCACGTGCCCGGCCTGAAGGTGGTCGTCCCGTCGACGCCCTACGACGCCAAAGGCATGCTGATCGAGGCGATGGAAGATCCAGACCCGGTCATCTATCTAGAGCACAAGAAGACCTACCGACTGATCAAAGGCGAGGTGCCCGACGAGCGATACAGCGTGCCGCTGGGCAAAGCCGTGGTGCGCCGCGAGGGCACCGATCTAACGGTCGTGTCGTACGGGCTGATGCATCACCTGGCTCTGGAAGCAGCCGAACGCCTGGCCGCCGACGGGATCCAGGTCGAGGTCATCGACCTACGCAGCATCTATCCACTGGACATGGATACCGTTCTCGAGTCGGTCGGCAAGACCAACAAGGTGATGGTCGTTTACGAAGACAACAAGTTCCTCGGTGTGGGGGCCGAAGTCTCCGCTCAGATCGCTGAGAAGGCGTTGTTCGAGCTCGACGGTCCCGTTGTTCGCATCGGCGGTCCCCACGTTCCTGCGATGCCTTATGCACCGACGCTGGAACACTGGTTCCTGCCCGACGCCGACCGGTTGGAGCAGGAGATGCGCAAGCTCGCAGAGTTCTGATGGCTGAGGTCATCGTTACGAAGATCAAGACTCGTGAGCAGATAGAGCGGGATCTTCGACGCGGGACCAAGATCGATGCAGCTCCCGGACCCGACGCAGCGAGGCCTCAGCGCCGCCCGGAATGGTTGAAGGTCAGGGTCCAGCAGGGAGAGAACTTCACTGAGCTGCGCAACATCATGCGCGAGCGCGGCCTCCACACGGTTTGCGAGGAGGCCGCTTGTCCGAACATCTACGAGTGCTGGGAAGCGCGGGAGGCCACGTTTTTGTTGTGCGGCGACCTGTGTACCCGTCGATGCGGCTTCTGCGATGTCATGACGGCCAAACCGCAGCCGCTCGATGCCGAGGAACCGGCCAAGATCGCCGAGGCCGTCCGGCTCATGGGCCTCAAGTTCGCCGTGATCACGGGTGTCGCCCGCGACGACATGGAAGACGGTGCATCGGCACACTGGGCCGCGACCGTGCGCGCCGTTCGGGCCGAGATGCCGGATTGCGGCATCGAGGTCCTCATCCCGGACTTCAAGGGCCGCAAGGAGCACCCGCGAGACTCACTTGCTCGCGTGATTGACACGAAACCCGATGTCTTGGCGCATAACCTCGAAACCGTGGAACGACTGCACCCGAGCATCCGCCCCGGCTTCGGCTACCGCGACAGCCTCGAGCTCCTTCGCTGGGCTAAAGAGCTGCGCGCCGACCAAGTGACGAAGTCGAATCTCATCGTCGGTATGGGCGAAACCGAGGCCGAGGTGCGCCGGTCGATGAGCGACCTCCGCGAGGTGGGTTGCGACGTTTTGACGATCGGCCAGTACCTGCAGCCGAGTGTTTCGTGGCACCTGCCGGTCGATAGGTGGGTCCACCCAGACGAGTTCGCACGGTTCAAGGAGTACGGGGAATCGGAGCTCGGCTATGCCTGGGTTGAATCGGGTCCCCTCGTCCGCTCCAGCTATCACGCCGGCAAGCAATACCGCAGCGCCTCCGCCCGTCTGAAAAAGAACGCCTAGCGCGTATGCGACGAGGTTTCGTCCTCGCCATGATCGCCCTAGTGGTGGTGGCGATTGCGGGGGGTGTCATCGCCTACCGTGCCCTGGACGTCCGAACCAAGTTCGACACCGCCGTCGAAGGCGTTCGGGACGCGCTCAAGGAGCCCCGGCGCGACAACTGCGGCGACAAGGTTCCCTTCCGCCCCGACGCGCCACCGAAAGGCTGGAGAAAGATCCCCCAGTGCGGTTCACCCGAGCGCGTGGGCGGCGTGGTCGACAAAGGACGGGCCCGGACACAAGCCATCGGGTTCTTCGACGCGGGCGAGGGCTTCGTCTACGTGATCAAAGGCGATTTCGCCTTCTCTCAGAACAACAAGAAGAGGATCAAGGTCCTCAAGCGATCTGCCACCTTGGGCGACATCCACAACGGTTACTCGGTGAGGCTCGTCTTCAAAGGCGAGCGGTGGACCTTGGTCGCGTACATCGGGACGCAACCCCGCAAGAATTTCGAGGCGTTCGCGACCAGTCTCGTAAAGGGCTAGAAGCGGCTCTTCGCTTTGCCGGCGGTAACCCATCTCTGGGCGCTGCAATCGGGCTTTAGGACATAGATGGCGCGGCCCCCGAAATGATCGCGGGGAGAGAACCTCAATGGGGGCATGATCCCGGTCTTCACTCGACGAGCCCGTTCCGTCCGGTTCGCGAACCGACCTCGGGTGAGTTTGCGTCCCGCTCGCTCCAGCAGCTTGGCGAGGTGCCGCGAAGTTGCCCAACCCAACCAGGAGATGTTGTCGCCCTGGCTCTCGTAGATCTCGCGCATAGCGCGGGAGTAGTTCGGATCGAACCTGTCCCGGTTCACGAAGGCGGGAAGGGGTGAGAAGAATCTCGCTCCGGAGATCGCCTGGTTTCCCTCACATCCGATCTTTGCGATCTCGTCGCTCGCCGTCGCCGTGATCCCGATACCGGTCCACCGTGGGTGGTAATCCTGCGAGTCGGCTGCCTTCAGTAGTTGAAGGAAGAAGGTCGACCGCACGAGCACGAACACGTTTTCGACCCCGGCGAGCTTCAGCTCCTGGATGATCGCCTGAGCTTCGCTACTACTTGCGTTCTTATTCACCGCCCTGTCGTAGTCGACGGTGGCCCGCTTTCCATCCATCGCGTCCACGAAGGCCGCATGTGAGTCCTGGTAGTTGGGGGAATCGTGTCGCACCATCCCGTTGCTCCTTCGCTTCGCTGCGAGGCGTTCGACGAGGAACTCGGCCAGCAAACGAGACTGGGCGGGCCATGTCATCGAGAAAGCGAAATAGTTGGGGAGACGCTTAACGCCTCTCTGCATCTGACCCAAAGCGACGTACGGAACGTCGACCGAGGCCGCGTAACGAGCACACGCTTGAGTTTGATCCTTCCCGTCAGGGTTCATCAGCCCGCTCAACAGGAAGACTTCGTCCTTCTCGACCATCTCCTTGCAGACGGCAACGGCTTGCGACGGGTTGGAGTTGTCGTTGTTCAGCACGACGTCGACATGGCGTCCATTGATCGGCTTCTCCTTCGATCGTCGCCACCGCCAGTAGATGTCGGCGCCCTGTTGCGCGGTGTCACTCGGTACGGGAGCCGCGCCGGTCAGGGGCGTGTGGATGCCGATCTTTATCGTGCGTCGGCCGACACCAGCTGCGTTAACGGTCGGGATAAGGAGGCTCGCGCCCACACTTACGGCGAGCAGAGAGCTCAACCACTGAGATGTGCGTTTCAGCCGCATTCCGTCCTCCCTCACCTAACTTAACGTTTCGGCATGAGGACCGGTCGGTGCTTTGTCGCTCTGCTGGGAGCACTCGTCGCCTGTGGCGGAGGAAACAACGGAGGCCCCGCGGTGTCTAGGCCCTGCCCTGAACCCGCCCCGACCAGCGGGTCGGCAGCCTTCCTGAAGGAATTCCCTCTCGAGGACTGGGGCGTCCTAACTGGGTTCGAATCCAAGGGCAAGGCGGCGACCGCCACAGTCGTTTCTGAGGAGTCGGTCGTCGAGCTCCATCCACAGATCGCCCGGACGGTGATCGACAGCAAGTACAAGATCGTTGGTGCCGATAACGAAGGCTTCGAGTCCGAGATCTATTTCTCATTCCGTGGCGCCTTCGCCGGCGCCTTCCGACTGCGGGAAGGACCTTGCGAAGGACAGGTAACCGTGCGGCTCGTCTTTGCCCTGAGACCGGCTCCGTCCCCCGCCCGCCCGGAGTCATAGCATCAAGCTACTCATGTCATTCACCGAGCGCGACCGGCAGACTTTCGATGCGCTAGCTCAAGCCCTGTTGCCGGAAGGACATGGTCTCCCGGGCGCGGCCTCCGTGAAGGTGGCCGACACGCTGTTCGCGAGAGCCGAGTCCTGGGAGCCGAGCGTCAAGGATGGTGTCCGGTGGCTGCTTCGTGCCTGGGAGTACTCCCCGCTGCTCTCCAAGTACCGGCGCCGGTTCACGCGCCTTACTCCGGAAGAGCGCAGCGAGTGGACCGAACGCTGTTATCGCTCGCGCATCACTGCCAAGCGTTTGCAAGTAACTGCCCTGAAACAACTGGTTTTTCTCGAGTGGGCCTCCAGTTCCCAGATCGAAGATGATCTCGGCTACGACTATCGATGCCGCCGCGACAACGACGTGCACGGAACCGCCCGTCCCGTCATCGTTGAACGTTCGCCGGCTCTCCCTCCTCCTCCAGAGCCCCGCGATTACCACCGGCCGGGCCCGGCGATAGCGCGCGGCACCATCCCCGTTCCGCTCACGGCTATCAGAGAGCACCGACCGGTCCCCGCGGATGACCACCGCTTGGTCACCCAATCGTGGCCGGAGATCCCCGACGGGTTCGTAACGAAAGTGGATGCCGTGATTATCGGTTCCGGTGCCGGCGGCGCCGTTGCGGCCACGTACCTTGCGGAAGCGGGACTCAGCGTGATCGTTCTCGAGGAGGGTGAGCACGTCACGGCCGCCGATTTCGAAGGCCCGATGTTCGGCCGGCTGCAGCGGTTCTGCCGTGACAACGGAACGACCCAGGTGCTGGGTAACCCTCCGATACCGCTCCCACTGGGCAAGGTGGTGGGCGGCACCACGGTCGTCAACTCCGGGACGTGCTTCCGTGCCCCCGACCGAGTGCTCGACCGGTGGGCGGGGGAGTTCGGCGTCGAAGGGGCGCGCCTGGACGAGCTGGGCGGTCACTACGCGCCGCTCGAGGACTTCCTCAACGTCCGCCCGGTTCCATGGGAACTGCTGGGGCCAAACGGGATGGCCGCTCACAGAGGCGCCGTGGCGCTCGGCTATTCGGGTGGTCCCTTGTTGCGCAACATCGCCGATTGCCACGGTTGCGGTCAGTGCGCATTCGGATGTCCGACGAACGCGAAGCAGGCGATGCACATCTCGTATCTACCGAAGGCGCAGAGAGCCGGAGCCCAGGTGTTCTCGCGCTGCCGTGTCGATCGCATCGAAGTGGAGGGCGGCACCGCGCGCGGGGTCAGTGCCTCCCTTCTGTCATCGGCAGGTCGCAAGCAAGGAACCGCCCGGATCTTCGCCGACCACGTTCTGGTTTGTGCCGGAGCGATCCAGTCACCCGCGTTGTTGCACAAGAGCGGGATCCCCGATCCCAGCGGTCAGACCGGTCGCAACTTGCGGATCCATCCGGCCACCGGCGTGGGTGGGATGTTCACGGATGAGATCTACAACTGGAAGGGAACGCTTCAGAGCTATTACATCGATCAGTTCTTCGATTCCCACGAGTTGATGTTCGAGGCGACGACGACGATCCCGAGCATCGGTGCCGGGTCGCTCCCTGGCATCGGCAGGCAAGCGATCGAAGAGATGACCAACTTCCCGAACCTCGCGACCCTCGGCTTCTACGTCTCGGACACATCGAAAGGGAGGGTCCGCGTTCTTCCCGGGGGCCGCGTGGTTCCCACATACCGTCTGAACGCCCTGGATGCTCGACGGATGGTTATGGGACTGAGCGTTGCTGCGGAGGTGTTGCTCGAGGCGGGAGCCCAGCGGGTCCTTCCCGGCATCCCGGGACTCGATTGGATATCGGCTCGCGCCGATCTCGAACAGCTTCGCGAGCGACACGTCAAGCCTCATCACCTCAAGTTGACCGCGTTCCATCCCATGGGCACCGTGAGGATGGGGGCCGATCCCGCGCATGCCGTGGTCGACTCGTTCGGCCGGCATCACGCGGTCGACCGGCTGTGGGTTGGGGATGCGAGTACGTTTCCGAGTTGCGTCGGTGTCAACCCACAGATGACGATCATGGCCTTCGCGAAGCGAACGGCCGAGCACATCGCGGCGAAGTACTAGGGCAGGAAGAGGAGGGAAAGATATGGAGCTTCGAGGGACTAACTGCGTTCTGACGGGAGCGTCGCGGGGCATCGGCGTCGTGCTGGCCGATCAACTGGCGCGTCGAGGTGTGAACCTCGCGCTGGCCGCACGCGGTGCTAAGGATCTGGAGGAGACCGCGGAAAGGGTCCGTCATCGCGGGATCAAGGCTGTGGCGATCCCTACGGATGTTTCGGTCCGGGGCGACCTCGAAGCCTTAGTAGGGAAGGCAACTGCCGAGCTCGGCCAGATCGACATCCTGATCAATAACGCCGGGATAGAGCATTACCGCGACTTCCATACCGTCGATCCCGACGAGATCGAGAAGATCTTCATGGTCAACGTGATCGCAGCCGAGGTGTTGACCCGCCTGGTTCTTCCCGACATGGTCGAACGGAAGAGCGGGCACATCGTGAACATCGCTTCGGTTGCCGGTAAGACGGCCGTTCCCTACAACGTCGTGTATTCGTCGACGAAGCACGCGCTCGTTGGTTTCTCGTGGTCGTTGCGCGAAGAGCTCAAGCCGCGAGGTGTTGGTGTGTCGGTTGTCTGCCCCGGTTTCGTATCGGACTCCGGGATGTTCGCCGACTGGAGCAAAGGACTGAAGACGCCCGGTTTCGTTCAAGCGGTCTCACCGCAGAAGGTTGCAGAGGCGACGCTCAAGGCGATCGAGAAGGACTTGCCCGAGGTCATCGTCGCAAAAGGGCTAACGAAGGTCGTCGACGTCTTCCACGCACTGTCTCCAAAGCTCACAACGGGGATCGGGCGGAAAACGGGCACGTACAAGTTCCTTGCGTCGGCTAAGGACGCCGAATTCAAGTCCTAACGAGACTGATCGCAGCTGCCGTGTTGCTGGGTTCGCTCGCCTCCTGCGACTCGAATGGTGGAGCGGCTCAGGTGCCCGCGGAATGTGGTTTGCCTACCCCCGATAGAGACGTCGATGTCCAGCTGGTCCCAGCCGAGTTCCTTCTGGCGGATGCAGAAGTAACGAAAGCCCAGAAGACGAAGGAGCGACTGACGATCGCGCTGAACAATCCTCACTCCGTGGAGGAGTCGTTCGTCGACTACAAGAGGATCATGCAGGGCAGCGATTACGCGATCGTGGGGGAGGACAACGAGGGGTTCGAGGCCGAGATCTACCTGAAGAAAGGCAAGGAGCTAGGGGCGATCCAGATCCGTTCCTCCCGGTGCCCGGACGCAACGGTTGTATTCCTCAACTTCGTGCGAACGTGAATCGGACATTCTTCTATGGCTCCCGAAATCGAGCTAGGCCCCGTTATCATCGTGAGCCGGATACCAGCTACGGGAGGAATGAACCGACATGACGTACGTCATCGCTGAGCCCTGCATCGGCGTCAAAGACCGGGCGTGCGTCGACGAATGCCCGGTCGACTGCATCTACGAAGGCGAAGACCAGCTCTACATCCATCCCGAGGAATGCGTCGACTGCGACGCTTGCCTGCCGGCCTGTCCGGTCGATGCGATCTTCCCCGAGGACAACGTTCCGGCGGAGTGGAAGGAATTCACGGCGAAGCAGGCCAAGTGGATCGAGGATCACCCGGACGCTTCGGGTGGTGCCATGGAGAGCCCCTTCGCCCCGGCCGAGGAACGCGGCAGCGAGTAGTTCGCTCTCAGCCTCGGAGCTCAAGGCCAACCTGGGCCGCAAGGTCTCGATCCGTTTCCGGCTGCACGGTGATCCCTCACATCCGTTCTCCGAAGCGATCGGCATGATCCAGTCCGTTGCTTCGGATCCTCACGCCGGGGAGGTCGTCGAGATAGTGAACCGACGCAGCGAGGTGTCTTCGATACCGATCGACGACATCGTGGCCGGCAAGTTCTTCCCCGGCTAAATCGGATGA
>DASQLQ010000026.1:0-6051 GCA_035629935.1 Actinomycetota bacterium | reverse complement strand
TCGATGAAGTTGCCCCGGTAGAGCCTGACGTTGAGATCGGGGTTCTCGTTGAGGGCGTGTGCGAGTGCTTTCCCGACGACGTGGGTCACCGTCAGCTTTACGTCGGCTTTTTCCCTCGCTTCGCGGATGAAGTCCAACACCGCGCCGGCATCGACGTCTACATCGCCGTAGATCTGAGGATCGTTCGGCGCATCCCACGTAGCAGTGGTGATCTTGCGCCAACCGCCGACCTTGAATCTCCGCCCCATGAGGGGAGCATCCTAGGATGCCTGTTCATGGACCGTGCAGAGTTCGTCGATGTGGTCGTGGAGATCCCCAAGGGGAGCCGTAACAAGTACGAGTACGACCACGAGCGAGGTGTCATGCGCCTCGATCGCCGCCTTCTATCGGCGATGACCTACCCGGCCGACTATGGATTCTTTCCAGAGACTCTCGGGGAGGACGGGGACCCGCTGGACGCACTCGTTCTGGTTAACGACCCAACGTTCCCGGGCTGCTGGCTCAAAGCTAGACCTATCGGGATCTTCTGGATGGAGGACGAGGCCGGGCCGGACGCCAAGATCATCTGCGTGCCCGACGATCCTTTCTGGGAGACCATCGGCGATATAAGCGAGTTGAGCGACGCTTTGCGGGCCGAGATCGAGCACTTCTTCGATGTGTACAAGATGCTCGAGCCCGAGAAGAGCTCTTCGACCAAGGGCTACGAGGGGCACGAACGCGCGGTCGAGGAGATAGAAGCGGCCCAAAAGCGGCATAGATGAAACGAGCCCGGTCCCTGCTTCTGGATGCCTCGGGGGCGGTCGCCGATCTGGGTGTCCTGATCCCGATCGCGGCGGCTCTGGTCATCCTCAACGGGTTCGATGCAGGCACCATCCTCATCGGAGTTGGAGCTCTCTATCTGATCGCGGGTGTGTATTTCCGCGTACCCGTGCCGGTGCAGCCGATCAAGGCTGCGTCGGCGATCGCGATCGCCGCCGGGCTTGCGCCCCCGCATCTGGCAGCCGCGGCCGTCCTGATCGGCATCATTCTCATGGTCATCGGACTCACGGATTCGACGAGGTTCGTGACTGCGATCTTTGCTCTTCCTTTGGTGCGGGGCGTCCAACTGGGTGTCGGCCTGATCCTCGTTAACGCCGCTCTTGGGCTGGGAGGCGACACCGCCGGTCTCTGGTTCTTCCTCGTGTCCGGGGCGATCGCTCTTGCGTTGATAGGAGCCGGGTTCTACCGGGTGCAGGTTCCGCTCGCGCTGATCGTCGTGCTTGGTGGTGTGACCTTCGGTCTGCTCTCGGGTGCGGGAGTCGAGTGGCACAGCTCGTGGTGGCGCCCGGACGTGTCATTCAGCGCTCTTCAACCGGCGACCCTGTGGGGAGCTCTGTTCCTGCTCGTGATCCCACAGATACCTTTGACACTGGGGAACGCGGTCGTCGCCGTCGTCGATGTTGAGCGTCGGTACTTCGGTGATCGAGCCGAACGTGTCGATCCCCGGGCGATCTGCATCTCGGCCGGAACCGCCAACCTTGCCGCCGGGCTTCTCACCGGGATGCCGATGTGTCACGGATCCGGAGGCCTTACTGCCCACTACCGCGCCGGTGCTCGAACTTTTCGGATGAACCTGTTGATCGGCGGTGTTCTGCTCGGTTTGGGACTGTTCTTCAGCGCGACGGCGTTCGGGTTGCTGGCCTTGATCCCACTTGCAGTGCTTGCCGGCCTGCTTGCTTTCACCGGCACCGTGCACGCGTTCCTCGTCGCTGATCTGCGCGGCTATGAACTGCTGGTCGCACTGGCGATGGGGTTGATCGGGTTGGCCACGACCAACCTGGCGATCTCACTTGCCGTCGGGATGTCGATGTACTGGCCTGTTCGCTGGACCGTGCCGTCGTTGTTGGGACAAGAGGCCTAGGGAGAGCCCTCCACCCAGGCCGACCCGTCCGAGTACACCTCTCGCTTCCAGATCGGAACCTTCTGTTTGATCTCGTCGATGATCCAGTGGCAGGCCTCGAGAGCTTCCGCCCGATGGGGGGCCGAGCAAGCGATCACCACGGTGGCCTCACCCAGTTCGCAGGTGCCGGTCCGGTGGATCGCCGTCACCCGCGCCAGCTTCCACCGCTGTGCCGCCGACGCCGCGATCTCGCGCATCTTGTCTTCGGCCAAAGACGTGTGAGCTTCGTACTCGAGCTTCGTTACAGGCTTGTCGACGTTCTCGGGCACCGCAGCTTCAGCACGCACGGTACCGATGAAGGCGGCCGTTGCACCCGTTGTTTCATCGGCAACGCTGGCGATCGCCCCAGCGATGTCCAAAGCGGATGCGCTGATCGCGGTGACGAGAGCCTGGGGTTCCTGAGCCGTAGTCATAGATGCCTATTCTGTCGCGATGGATGGGTCCACAGGGCGATGAAAGTCACCTGCGTCTGTTTCGGTCCGTTGCGTGCTCACCTGCCCGCTGGAACCGTGGGCAACCGAGCAAGCATCGAGGTTCCCGATGGAGCGTCCGTTTCGACCCTTGCCGACACCTTGGGGATCGCCGGCTCGAGCCTGCACGCTCTTCTCATCGATGGCACCCAAGCGGAAGCCGGGAGCGCGCTCCATGATGGCGCCGAAGTCGTTCTGATGCCTCCTTTCAGCGGGGGAGCGCGTCGTGCTGCGGTGATCACGGTGAGCGACTCGGTCGACGCGGGCGATCGCGTGGACGAGTCGGGGGATGTGGCCGAGCGGTTGTTGGTCGCAGCGGGCTTCGGTTCGCCGCAGCGGATCGTTTCCCAAGACGATGCGGACGAGATCGAAGCGGCGATGCGCCGATTGGTCGCAGACAGAGTGTCCTTGGTCGTTTCGACGGGTGGCACCGGCTTCGCGCCTCGTGACGTGACACCTGAAGCGACGAAGCGTGTCATCGAGAGAGACGCACCGGGAATAGCGGAGCTGATGCGTTCGACCGGCCTGGTCCACACGCCGAACGCCGCCTTGTCGCGGGCCGTCGCTGGGATCGCATCCGAAACGATCATCGTGAATCTTCCGGGAAGTCCGCGCGGGGTACAGGAATCCCTCGAGGCGATAGTGCCGCTTCTGGAGCACGCACTGGATCTCGTTGCCGGACGGACTCATCACGGACACGGGCACTGAGGTGCTCTCTCTTACTGAGGCGAGGGAAAAGGTCCTAGAAGCGGTCGAGCGTTTGCCCGCGCAGGGAGTTGCGCTTGCCGACGCAGCCGGGCTCGTTCTGGCCGAGACCTGTGTTGCCCCTCATGACCTGCCACGTTTCGACAACTCCTCGATGGATGGCTATGCCCTCAGAGCCGAAGATGCCCTGGGTGCAGCCGAGGATCCAGTGACTTTGACCCTCGCCGCCGAAGCGCGCGCCGGGCAGTTGCAGGAGACCCCCGTCGTCGCGGGTCAGGTGGTGCGCATCATGACCGGAGCGCCTCTGCCACCTGGCGCCAACGCGGTCATCCCGGTCGAGGACACCGAGGAAGACGGGAGCAGAGTCACTCTGCGTGCATCGGTTGCTCCCGGCCAGTTCGTCCGCCGTGCGGGCGAGGATCTGAGGAGAGGCGAGGTCGCCGTCGCGGCCGGCAGCGAGCTGGGCGCGGGGGAGTTGGCCGTCCTCGCTTCCGTGGGGGCCGGGCGATTGCAAGTGATCCGGCGTCCACAGGTTGCGATCTTCGTGACAGGAGACGAATTGGTCGAGATCGGCGAGGTGCCGGGTCCGGGACAGATCCGCGACTCCAATTCCGTCGCACTGACGACCCTGGTGGCCGAGAGCGGTGCGGAAGTTCACAGTTGTGAGCGTCTGAAGGACAACCTCGAGGCAACCATCGGATCGTTCGAGGCGGCGACCCAAGCTGATCTGATCGTGTCGTCCGGGGGCGTGTCGATGGGCCGATACGACCTGGTCCGTCGGGCAGTGGAAGAGCTGGGCGGTATCGATTTCTGGAAAGTGGCGATGAAGCCCGGCAAACCGTGTGTCCTGGGCCGGGTCGGCACTGTGCCGTTCCTGGGGCTGCCGGGTAACCCGGTCTCGGTCCACGTCAGCTTCGAGCAATTCGTTCGGCCTGCGATCCGCAAAATGAAGGGCGCCCGCGGCTACCTCAGGCCCACCATCACTGCACGTCTTACCGAGACGCTCGAGCACGGTCCCGGAAGGTTCGAGCTCGTGCGGGTCCGGCTGAGCAAGGAGGACGGCGAGTGGCTCGCCTCACCAACGGGGGCACAGGGTTCGCACATACAGTCGAGCCTTGTGGATACGCATGGCGTGGCTCATTTCGGAGCGGACGAAACGAAACTTCCGGCGGGCACCGACGTCACCGTCGAGATCTGGCGACTTCCGGAGGAGAAGTGAGCATGCCCGAACATCCTGAAACTCGAGCCCGGATGGTCGACGTCACGGGCAAGGAGATCACGACTCGCGAAGCGACTGCCGAGGCGTTCGTGGGTATGAGCTCGGCGACTCTGGAACTTCTCATGACGCACAAGCTGGAGAAGGGCGACGCGTTGGAGGTTGCGCGCATCGCCGGTTTGATGGCGGCAAAGAGGACGGCCGAGCTGATCCCCCTGTGCCATCCCATCCCCCTCGGGGCCGTCGAGGTCTCCTTTACTGCAGAGACGGATGGTGTGCGCGTCCATGCCCTCGCTAGAACCAACGAGCGGACCGGTGTCGAGATGGAGGCTCTAACCGCAGCGACCGTGGCTGCTTTGACCATCTACGACATGGTCAAAGGCATCGAGCGCGGCGTCGAGATAAGCGGCGTGCGTTTGCTGAGTAAATCCGGCGGCCGCTCCGGAGACTGGGAGCGACCGCCGAAGGCTTAACGGGTAAAGGTCGCAGTCACTGTTCCGAAGGTGGACGTGGCGGCCGTACCGTCTTCGCAAGGTCCTTCCTGCGTCAGGACGATCAGGTCGATCCCTTTGCGGAAGGCGACGGGAGCGTCTGTAGCGCCGCACATCTCAGTGCTCACATCCGCTACGCCGTCGCCGTCGTAATCCTGTTGGATGACGGCTCGGGTCGGCAGTCCGGACTTGTCCGCCAGAACGACAGAGACGAAACGCTCGCCTTTGCGGGGTGTGAAGTCCACGCCGTTGCTCAAGTGCCCTTTGGTGGAAGGCCCGTTCGGGTCCGTGTCCGCTTTGATCGTGTTGTATTCACCCGTTTCCGTACGTGCCCGCTTTGCCTGGGATACAACGGGCAACGCAACCACGAGAGTTGCCAAAATCAGTGAGAAGAGCTTTCTAGTCATGACCGATCCCCTTTCGTCTATTGCCTGTGAGTACGCAAGGGGGGCCCTGCCGGTAACGCTCCAGCCGGCCGCTACGGATAATGGGAGGGATGGAAGCCACGACGCCGGTCCGCGACGCTCTGGACCGCCCCCTCAGTGATCTCCGCATCTCCGTCACCGACCGGTGCAACTTCCGCTGCACCTACTGCATGCCGCGGGAGGCGTTTGGCCCCGGTCACGCTTTCCTTCCCCGGTCTGCGCTCCTTACTTATGAGGAGATCGCTCGAACGGCTCGGATCTTCGTCGGGATGGGAGTGAGCAAGATCCGCCTCACGGGGGGCGAGCCGCTGCTCAGGCGTGACATAGAGCGCCTGGTCGAGATGCTCGCGTCGATCGATGGGGTCAACGACCTGTCCCTTACGACGAACGGGACCTTCCTCGCCGCGAAGGCCCAGAGCCTGAAGGACGCGGGATTGCAGCGGGTCACCGTCAGCCTCGATTCTCTCGACGCGGTCACGTTCGGGGCGATGAATGACATCGATCTTCCGATCGAACGGGTCCTGGCCGGGATCGAGGCGGCATCTTCAAGTGGCCTGACGCCCGTGAAGATCAATTGCGTTGTGCGCCGGGGCGTTAACGAAGATCAGATCCTTCCTCTCGCTCGCTACTTCAAGGGGAGCGGCCACGTCATGCGTTTCATCGAGTACATGGATGTGGGCGCAACGAATGAATGGCAGCTTCGGGATGTCGTGCCGGCCAAGGAGATCGTCGAACTCATCCATAACGTCATGCCGCTTCGCTCTCGAGGCCGGGGAAGCGCCACCGACGTTGCCGAACGTTACGC
>DASQLQ010000025.1:0-12433 GCA_035629935.1 Actinomycetota bacterium | reverse complement strand
GCCAGCGTCATCGGACGGAAGACGAAGATCGAAATGATCTCGATGAGAGCGAGGAGGACCCTGATGGGGAGGGGAGCCTCGGGGAACCAAACCGAGTCTTTGAAATACCGGATGGGCCCTTGTTTGACGATCCCGACGACGTTGAAGATCAGATAGGTCATCAGGGCCAACACTGCCGGCACCGCCATCCGAGATGGGACCGGGAAGTTGATGCCCGGGATGATCTCGAGGATGTTCAAGAAGAAGATGAAGAAGAACACCGACGCGAGGTAGTTCGCGTACTTGGCACCCTCGGGGCCGATCGTGTCGATGGCAACACCGTTGCGGATGAAGAGGTACCCCGACTCCGCGATGCTCTGGAGCTTCTTTGGGACCAAAGCCTTCTTCCTTGTGGCTAGAGCGAAGAAGGCCATGCACAGGAGGGATGCGAAGACGGTCAGGAGGGCTACACGGTTGAACGCGAACGGGGTGTGCTCGAAAGCGATCGGCTCCCAGATAAAGAGGTGCTGAACGTCTAGCTCGACGCAACCGGTGAAGAACACCGCCGCGAGGCCGGCGAGGATCAGTAGGCGTGACTTAGCCCGCATTGAGCAACTCCTTGTCCTTAGTCCGTGCGTGTCCGTAAGCGCCCGAGGCTTCCGAGAGCACGAGGGCGAGGTGCAAACCGATGAGCGTGAAACCGGTGACGGGAAAGTAGATGAGATCCGTCTTCCAGAGGATGGCGCTGACGACGGTCACGAGCATGAGGCCGAGTGCAAACGTGGCCAGTCCTACCGGGAGTAGGAGCTGCGGGTTCTTCTCGGCAACGCCTCCGATGAGCTTGGCGGACAGCCACAGGTTGCCGATCGTGAGGGCCGCTCCAACCAAAGCCGAGACGGCATAGAGGGGTCCTTGCCAAACGAGCATGACGATGGCGACGACCACGGCGAGGACCACACCTCGCTTCGCCATCCGGTTGACCATCTGTAGCTCGATCACTTCTGTTGCGCCCTCTCCTTCGAGGCCAACTCCGCCTCTTCCATCCGTTTGGCCTTGTAGAAGACCTGAGCGAAGCCCCCGCCCCAACCGATCAACGAACCGACGATCTGAAACCACGGCTCGGTGCCAAGCCACCCATCGACCCAGCGACCGGCGAGCCAGAATAGAAGGACCGAGCCGGCGAACTCGAAGGCGATGGTCATCCCTCGGGCGTACTCGGGCCGCATCTTGCCGAAGCTTTCCGGACGCCTGCTCACCTGGGGTTTTCGCCTCCTGAACCTACCTCAAATGGAGCTTGTGAAACTTTTCACAAAGTACCCGACGACCATGGTTTTGGCAAATCAAAAAATCCACAAAGAAACGGGAGCGCGATTGTGCCTCACCGACCGAAATCGTTACAGGCTCAGGCGGTCTTGGATCGCTTTCGTTAGGACCGGGAAGAGCGTGTAGACGACCAACGCTCCCACTGCTACCGGCAGGATGAAGATGAACTCGTTGGGATCCAGGAACGTGAACGCGAGGCCCGCGCCTGCTGCAAGCGCCGACCAGATGTACATCACGATCACCGCCTGCTTGTGTCCGTGGCCGAGGTCCATTAGCCGGTGATGCAGGTGCTCTTTGTCCGCGTGGAACACGCTGCGCTTCTTGCGCCATCGCCTCGCGACCGCCAGCAGCGCATCCGTAAACGGAATCAGGATC
The DNA here is from genome assembly GCA_035629935.1 of Actinomycetota bacterium. Lineage (GTDB taxonomy): Bacteria > Actinomycetota > CADDZG01 > CADDZG01 > WHSQ01 > DASQLQ01. Next base: position 10,756 of record DASQLQ010000025.1, on the reverse strand, counting down.
ACCGCCAACGGGATCAGTAACGGGAAATAGGCCAAGAACACATCGGCTTGAGTAGATGACGACAACAAAGAGGGAGGTGCCCTGCCGATCCCCAGCACGGTTGCGGCCCCCAGGATGAGACCGAGCAGCATGCTTCCCGAGTCGCCCATGAATATCCGGGCCGGGAAGAAGTTGTGGCGCAGGAACCCCAGAGAGACGCCGGCGATCATCACCGCCAACAGCGGCGCTGCGGAACCCCCAACGAAGTCACCTTCTTGAGTCAATTGAAGTGTGTAGATGAAGAACGCCGATGCCGCGATGGCGACGATCCCGGCCGCTAGCCCATCCAAGCCGTCGACGAGGTTGACCGCGTTGATCATCGCCACGATCCACAGGACCGTCACGAGCACCGAGACGTCGTCACTAAGCGAATACGACACGCCGTTGGGAAGGAGAACGAACTGCATCTTCACCCCGGCGAGGAAGAGGATCCCGGCGGCGAAGACCTGGCCGGCGAGCTTGACGGGGGCCGGGAGGTCCCGCAGGTCGTCCACGGCGCCGAGAGCGAAGATCACGATCGCGCCGGCCAGGATGCCGATCGGGGCCGACGAGCGCGTGAACGCCGGCTCGAAGTCGGGCATCAGGCGGGCGGCGACCCCTGCAAAGAGCACCCCAACGAAGATCGCGAGTCCACCGAGGGTCGGCGTGGGGTTGGCATGAACCTTGCGGTCGTTCGGTTGGTCGATCGCGCCCAATCGGACTGCGAAACGCCGGACGAGAGGCGTCGTCACGAAAGTGACCATGAACGCGACGAGACCTATGAGGAAGTAGGGAAGCAAGTGCTCAGACCGCGTCTGGGTACGGGCGGAACTGTTGGGTTAGGTCGCGAACCTGCTTACGGATCTCGTCTTTGGCCGCGTCCGAGTCCTCCTTCAGCGCACGGGCGATCAACAACGAGACTTCGGCCGTTTCCTCTTCCTTCATCCCGCAAGTGGTGATCGCCGGCGTTCCCACCCGGATACCGGAGGCAACGAATGGCTTCTCGGGGTCATACGGGATCGCGTTCTTGTTGACCGTGATGCCGACGTCATCGAGGCGCTTCTCGGCCTCCTTGCCGGTCAGGCCCACGGGTCGAAGGTCGACCAACATGAGGTGGTTGTCGGTCCCGCCGGAGACGATCCTCAATCCTTCGTCCGTCAGGGTTTTCGCCATCGTTCGCGCGTTGGCGACGATCTGATGTGCGTAGGTCCGGAACTCGTCCGTAGCAGCCTCTGCGAAAGCGATCGCCTTAGCGGCGATCGAATGCATGAGCGGCCCTCCTTGCCAACCGGGAAAGACGCTCTTGTCGATCTGCGAAGCGAATTCTTCTTTGCACATGATCATGGCGCCGCGCGGCCCCCGGAGCGTCTTGTGGGTCGTCGCGGTCACTACGTGCGCATGCTCGACGGGGTTCGGATGCGCACCTCCGGCCACCAAGCCGATGAAGTGGGCCGCGTCCACAACGAAGGTCGCCCCGACCTCGTCTGCGATCTCGCGGAACTTCGCAAAGTCCCACAAGCGTGAGTACGCGGTGGCACCGGCAATGATCATCTTGGGCTTCTCGCGCTTAGCGGTATCCCGGACCTCGTCATAGTCGATGAGCTCGTCCTCTTTGCGCACCCCGTAAGACACGACGTTGAACATCTTGCCGGTGAAGTTGACATGGGACCCGTGCGTGAGGTGACCCCCGTGGGCGAGTTCCATCCCCATGAACGTGTCACCCGGCTTCAGGAAAGCGAAGAACGCCGCCAGGTTCGCCGATGCTCCGGCATGTGGCTGAACGTTGACGTGCTCGGCACCGAACAGGGCCTTCGCCCGCTCGATGGCGAGATTCTCGGCCACGTCGACGAACTCACAACCGCCGTAATAGCGCTTGCCCGGATATCCCTCGGCGTACTTGTTCGTCAACGGGGTCCCGAGAGCAGCGAGGACTGCGGGAGAAGAGAAGTTCTCGGACGCGATCAGCTCGATCTTGGAGTTCTGACGAGCTACTTCATCGAGGATCGCGTCGGCGATCTCCCGGTCGAATTTCTCGACGGCGGCCCAATCCGCCCATCCAGGGTTACTCACACTCTTCTCCTTCTATGTCTGCGATCTGGTCGATCCGACGTTGGTGTCGGCCACCCTCGAAACCGGTGGCGAGGAAGACGTCCACGATAGCGAGCGCAAACGTCTCGCCCAGTATCCGCCCCCCCAGGGCCAGTACGTTCGCGTCGTTGTGCTCGCGAGCGAGCCGGGCCGTGAACTCGTTGTAACAAAGGGCGGCCCTCACCCCCCGGACCTTGTTGGCGGCGATCTGCTCACCTTGCCCGCTCCCCCCGAACACGATCCCGAGATCTGCATCGCCCGACACGACGGACCGACCCACGGCGGCGCAGATCGGAGGGTAGTCCACCGATTCTTCGGAGTCCGTGCCGTGATCGATCACCTCGTGCCCCGCGTCGGCGAGGTGCTTGGCAACAGCCAGCTTCAGTGGGTATCCGGCATGGTCGGCTCCGAGTGCTATCCGCATCAGTGGAGTTTAAGAGTGAGTTGGCTCCGGATCGGAGTTTTCGCGGCCTAGCAGAGCAGGTCGGCCAGGAACTCGACTCCCTCTTTCAGCTCCCCCACCGTCCGTTCGTAGACAGAAAGGGGCATACCGATCGGATCGTCCACATCCAACGAGCGACGGGGCTCCGGCCGTTTGCCCGCCAGCAGCGCCACCAACCTCTGCTCGCGACCCGCGTCGGGAACGTCCGCCATCTCTATCTCGGTCAGTTCCTTGAGCATGACGACCTTTCGGGTGACTCCAGGAGCCATCTTCTTCAACTCTCGAACGTGCACACTCGTCATCACCACGACCAGATCGGCCGCTTCGATCTCGTGGTCGATGACCGCGTGCGAACGATGCCCCGAAAGGTCAATCTCGAGAGACCTCATCGACTCGACCGCCTCGGCCATGGCCGGGTGGCCTTCATAGGCCCACGTACCGACGGAGGAGACCTCTATCCCGGTGCAACCGCGGCGACCCAAGGCATCGACCATCAAGACCTCGGCCATCGGGGACCGACACAGGTTGCCGGTGCAGACGAAGACGATCTTCATGCCAGCGCCATTTGGATGTCGGTCTCGGAGATCGAACCGGCGCGCAAGACGACGGGTTGGTCTAGGAGCGAAACCACGGTTGAGGGCGCCCCCGAGCAGGGACCCCCATCCAGGTACAGACCCACGGCATTCCCCAACGCGCTCCGGGCTCCTTCGATCGACGTGGCGGGTTCTTCTCCCGAAACATTCGCACTGGTTACCGCAAGTGGCCCGGACATCCTCAAGAGCTCGAGAGCCACAGTGGAACTGGGGATGCGCACGGCAATCGTCTCGGGATCGGAGCCACCGAGGTCGAATGGAAAGGCGACGTGGCGCTTGAGCACGAGGGTGAGGGGGCCGGGCCAGAACCTCTCGGCGAGCGAACGAGCGCGCTCATCCAACACAACGACTCTGGTGAGGGACTCGATGGTTGCGCCCAGGATCGGAAGTGCCTTGTCAACTGGCCTGCCTTTCGCCCGGAAGATAGCTTCGATCCCGCCGGGGATCCCGGGCATCGCGGCAACCCCATAGACGGTGTCGGTCGGAATCACCACCAGTGCCCCGGCGCGTAGCACAGCCAGCGCGCGATCTAGCTCGCTCATGGGCGCCGCGCCGCAGCGATGCGCTCGCGCCCCGTCAGATCCTGTTCGATGAAGCCGTCCCGGTACCCGTGGCGCTTGAAGAGTGCGTCGACATCTGCCGCCTGGGTCTCGCCGATCTCGAGCACGAGCCAGCCATCCGGGGTCAACCAGTCGGGTGACTGTTCCACCAGTCTTCGGATGACCTCGAGTCCGTCCTTCGCGAACAGAGCCAGCTGAGGCTCATGTTCAACCACATCTCGCGGAAGAGAACCGCGCTCCTTCTCGGCTACATACGGAGGGTTCGAGACGACCACATCCACCGCCCCCCGCAGTGTGGGCGGCAGAGGTTCGAAGAGGTTCCCGTGCAGCAGATCGACGTCCAATCCGAGCGCGCTGCGATTCTTCAGAGCCCACGCGAGAGCCTCTCCGGCCAACTCGGTTGCGAAGACCCGGGCATCCGCCCGCTCGGAAGCCACCGCGAGAGCGATCGCACCCGATCCCGTCCCTACATCGACCAGCGTTCCGTTTGGGGGCAGAACTGCCATCGCGCGCTCGACCACTACCTCGGTTTCGGGTCGCGGGATGAGAACGCCCGGCCCCACTGCGAGCTCCAGCCGGCGGAACCCCGCCACCCCGGTCAGATACTGCAGAGGCTCCCCCGCCGCCCTGCGGTGTGCGAGTTCAAGGGCTGCTTCGTTGTCCCTTGCCGCCTCCAGGAGCCAGCGGGCTTCGCGATGTGCATTCTCGATGCCCGCCGAAGCCAGGATCGACTCGACGGAGGACGTCACGCTGCCGAGTCCCCCAGCTGTTCGTCGCGCTGGCTAACCACCAACGCGTCGATGAGGTCATCCAGGTCCCCTTCGAGGATCTCGGCGAGACGATGGACCGTGTATCCGATGCGGTGGTCGCTAACCCTGTTCTCGGCGAAGTTGTATGTGCGGATGCGCTCCGATCTGTCCGCGCTGCGGACCTGGCTGCGCCGAGCCTCCGCTTGCTCTTTCTGTTGCTCGTCGATCTTGAGCTGCAACAGCCTGGAGCGAAGGATCCGAAGAGCTTTCTCCTTGTTCTGTAGTTGGGACTTCTCGTCTTGACAAGCGACCTCGACCCCCGTGGGAAGGTGCTTGATCCGCACGGCAGAGTCGGTCGTGTTGACCGATTGACCACCCGGACCGCTCGACCGGTACACATCGATCCTTAGATCGTTCGGATCGATCTCGACATCGACCTCTTCTGCTTCAGGCAACACCAACACACCGACCGTCGAAGTGTGGATGCGGCCACTGGATTCGGTAACCGGCACCCGTTGGACTCGGTGAACGCCGCCTTCGTACTTGAGGCGTGCATAGGCACCCTTGCCTTTGACCGAGAGGATGACCTCCTTGTAACCGCCGATCCCGCTCTCGTTGGCCGATAGCTCTTCGACCTTCCAACGCTTGTTCTCGGCGTAACGCGTGTACATCCGGTAGAGGCTGGCGGCGAACAAACCTGCCTCGTCACCACCGGCCCCCGCACGGACCTCGACGATGACATCTCGATCGTCGTTGGGGTCTTTGGGGATGAGAGCCTCGGCCAACTCTTTCTCGAGACGATCGATGACGAGCTGTTGCTGGTCGATCTCGCTCTGCACGTACGCACGCTCGTCCGATGCCGCGTCGCCCAACATCTGCTTCGCCTCGGCGAAGTCGGATTTGGCCCGCTGATAATCCCGCCACGCATCCACGATCGGGCGGAGCTCGGCGTGTTCTTTCCCTAAGCGTTTCAGCTCGTCCGGGTTAGAACCCAACTCGGGATCTCCCAGTGCGTTCTCGACCTCCTGAAAGCGTGCAGTTATCTCATCGAGACGATCTGCTGGGAGTTTCACGTTCCGAACCTCAGGAAACGGGAGCGGAAGGGGCCGTTGCGTCGCCCTTGTCGACGTCAGCCGCGACTGCTTCCATCGCTGCGATCGCCACCTCGATCTGATCGAGTGAGGGAGGTTTGGTCGTGATCCTTTGCAGCGCAAGCCCCGGCAACATCGAGATCCGGAAGAACAAAGAATCCTCGTTGCGGGATGCAAGTTTGATGACTTCGTACGAGAAGCCCGCCAGTAGCGGTATCGCAGCGATCCGGATCCCGAGACGCAGCAGAAGCGGCCCTCCCACAACTAGATCGATGACGAAGTGCGCCACGATCGTCAGGAACAACACGATGAAAAGAAAGTTCGTCCCGCAACGAACGTGAAGCGTCGGGTAGTTGGCGTCGATCTCGGCAGGGATCAATTCGTCGCCGTTCTCGTATGCGTAGATGGTCTTGTGCTCGGCGCCGTGGTACTGGAACACCCGCCGGATGTCCTTGAAGAAGCTGATGACCAGCAGGTAGCCGACGAAGATCCCGATCCGGAACCCGCCTTCGATGATATTGAACAGCAGGGGGTTGGTTTCCGACAGGTCGCCGATGACCCATCTCTCCAATGCGCGAGTGCCCAAGACCGGCAATGCGATGAAAACCGCCGAGAACATCACCATGGCGATCGTCAAGGTCCAGCTGAGCTGCTTGTCGGATAGCTGCTCTTCTTCTTCGAGAGCATGGTTCGCCGAGATCATCAGGGCTTTGATCCCGATCGCCAGCGATTCGCCGAGAACGAGAACGCCACGGAGCATGGGCTTCTTGAACAACGGATGCCGCTCAGCGAACTTTGGAAGCTCGTGCTTCTCGACCGCGATCGTCTCGTCGGGTTTACGGCACGCGACCGACCAGGACGCGGGGCCCCGCATCATGACTCCTTCGAGAACCGCCTGGCCCCCGATCGATGGGCGAGGAGCGGTTGCCTGCTCGCTCACCGGTTACGCAGGGGCTTCTTCGGAGGCGGCTTCCTCGGTCGTGTTTTGACTCTCAGCTTCTGCCGGCGCAGCGGCCTGAGGCTTAGCGCCCGGCCGGGCCGCGTACTTCTTCTGGAAGCGCTCGACGCGGCCCCCGGTGTCCACCAGCTTCTGCTTGCCCGTATAGAACGGGTGACACTGGTTGCAGAGCTCGACGTGCAGCTCCTTCTTGGTGCTCCGGGTCGTGAACGTGTTCCCGCAGGAGCAGGTCACTAGGGTTTCTGTGTATTCGGGGTGGATCCCAGCTTTCATGGCGATTCCTCTTCCATCTCGAGTTGTTTCGCTTCTCTTGCCTTCCGAGCCCTGTCATAGGCCACCGAGGCTCTGGCCATCACCTTGAAAGTGATCCACAGGCCTGCTACCAGGCCAATGATAAGCAACCACTCGGGCAGCCCCAATCCTAAGAACATGGAAGCCGCTCGGCTATTCCCCTCTGACCGGTGCCTTGGAGATCTCCGCCAGGAACTGGGCGTTGCCCTGCGTCGCCTTCATCTTGTCGATCAAGAGCTCGAGAGCCCCGCCTTCGACCGCGTGGAGGACCCTGCGGAGGCGCCATGCAAGCTGCAGTTCCTCCGGGGTGAGCAGCAATTCCTCTTTCCGGGTGCCCGAGGCCGGGATATCGATGGCCGGGAAGATCCGCTTGTCGGACATCTTCCGATCGAGCTTGAGCTCCCAGTTACCGGTGCCCTTGAACTCCTCGAAGATGACCTCGTCCATGCGGGACCCGGTCTCGACCAATGCTGTTGCCAGGATCGTGAGGGAACCTCCGTGCTCGATGTTCCTCGCCGCGCCGAAGAAACGCTTCGGCGGGTAGAGGGCCGTCGAGTCGACACCACCGGAAAGGATGCGGCCGGATGCCGGTGTCGCGAGGTTGTAGGCACGGGACAAACGTGTGATTCCGTCGAGCAGGATCATGACGTCCTTGCCCATCTCGACCAGACGTTTCGCGCGCTCGAGAGTGAGCTCCGTCACCTGGATGTGATCGTCGGAGGGCCGGTCGAACGTCGAGTAGATGACCTCGCCTTCGACCGAACGCTGCATGTCGGTTACCTCTTCGGGACGCTCGTCGACGAGGAGGACGATGAGATGCGTCTCGGGGTTGTTCGTGAGGACCGAGTTCGCGATCTCTTTCATGACCGTCGTCTTGCCGGCCTTCGGCGGACTGACGATCATGCCGCGCTGGCCCTTCCCGATGGGTGCGATCAGGTCGATGATTCGAGGTGTGATCGCTTTCGGGTTGTTCTGATTCTCGAGAGTGAGCCGATCGTCCGGATACAGAGGTACCAGATCGGCGAACCGAGGTCGCGATCGAGCCGTCTCGGGATCGATCCCATTGATCTCGCGGATCTTGAGGAGGGCCTGGTACTTCTCGGACTCCTTCGGCGAGCGCACCGAGCCGAGGATTTCGTCGCCCTTGCGCAAGTGGAAACGACGTACTTGGGAAACCGATACGTAAACGTCTTTGTCACCCGGCAAGTAGCCGCTGGTGCGAAGGAAACCGTAACCCTCGGGTAGGAGATCGAGGATGCCGGTCCTGACCTCGGCGTCGGTGTCGTCGATGTCTTCGACGTCCTCCCATCGGTCTTCACGCATGTAATGCGGAACACCGCCACCGCTGCCCTGGCCCTGACCGGTTCCGCCGCGCCCTCTGCGCCTGCGCCGGCGACCTTCACGCGGCTCTGCTTTCTCGCGAGGGCGGTTGCGTGGGTTGTTGCGTCCCTGTTGTGGACGACGTCGTTGGTCATCGCGCTGATCTCGATCATCGACCGCATGCTCGTCGCGCACCGCGCCGTTGCCGGACGGATTGGCCGGAGCCTTCTCGCGCTCGGGATCGGGGCGTTCGGGAGCTTGCTCCCGCTTCGGAGCAGCCGGTTTCGACGATCCCCCGTTGGCGATCGCGGTGATGATGTCGGCCTTCTTCAGCCCACTCGTCTTTATGTCGAGTGTCTTTGCTATCTCTTTGAGCTCGGCTACACCTTTTCCTTCGAGTACCGAGCGATCCATAGTTGCCATGTCTTTACTTTCTCTCTCTGCTAACCCTCTAGGTAAGAGGGTGGTAGTTCTCCAAGATGTGGTTTGGCGCCCTCCCAGTCCTTCAAGAACCGGTCGAAGCCTGCGTCCGTCAGCGGATGCTTCACCAACTGTTCGAACACTTTGAAGGGCATCGTTGCGATGTCTGAACCCATCCGAGCCGCCTCGACTACATGGACCGGGTGACGAAGGCTTGCAGCGAGCACTTGGGTCTCGTAACCCTGGACGGCGTAGATCTCGCAGATGTCGGACAGAAGCCGGAGGCCGTCCGTCGCAACATCATCAAGCCTACCCAAGAATGGAGAGATGATGTACGCCCCCGCCTCCGCAGCCAGTATCGCTTGTGTGGCGGTGAAGCAGAGCGTCACGTTGACCTTGATCCCCTCATCCGCCAGCTTCCGGACCGCAGACAGCCCGTTAGGGGTGAGTGCGATCTTCACGATCGCGTTGTCGGCGATCTGAACGATGTCGTGTGCTTGTCGCAGGAGGACCTCGGGGTCGTCCGAGGCGGTTTCCACCGACACATCCCCGTCGACGATCGAACAGATCTCTTTGACGAGAGGAAGGAAATCCTGCTCCTCTTTGGCGATCAAAGTGGGGTTCGTCGTCACACCCTTAAGAACGCCCCAGCGTGCCCCTTCACGGATCTCGTCGAGGTTTGACGTATCAAGAAACAACTTCACGTGACTTGCTCGCCTCCTTCTTTGCTGAACTTCTGCCCACTGCTTCCACCGCGCGTTCGAGAAGGTCCTCGTCTCGACCCTCGACGCGCGCGCCATGTTCCGCGGCCTCGAGTGCCTTTGCGATGACGTGATCGATGATCTGCGACAGCGTCGCGTCGAGGTCGTAGTGAGGAATGATCGGTACACCACGCATCAACGCCGACGAGATCATGTACTTCTGTATCTTCCTGATCTTCTTGAAAGCGTTTAGGTAACGCTCTCCCGAACGACCGCTTGCATCTCTACCGCGCTGGAAGAAGTGGCTCTTGTGTAGATCTTCCTCCTCGATGGTCACGAGCAAGGAAACGATGATGGCTTTGTTGCTGTCGACCGTCTCGAGGAAACCGGGGACGAGATGGGCCCCCTCGAGCACCATGTCGGTTCCCTCGGTGATGGCTCGCTCGATCAAACGCGAAGCACCGACGGCTACAGCCGCAGCCTGTTCCCGGAACCCGATGATCAGCTTGTCTCCGGAGTGAGGGATCGGCTGTCGCACGGCCGTGTCCGCTTCGAACGACGACGAGTAAAGCGTGGGGAACATCTCTTCTGTGAAGGCACTCCTGAGGACCTCGCGCACCGCATCGGTCGAGATGACCCGGGTGATTCCGAGTCTGTACGCAAGCTGGGATGCGATCGTCGATTTACCGACGCCGGTGGAGCCACCGATGAGGATGATCAGCGGGATATCGAGCTCTGCCACGGACTGCCATTTGATGAATGCCTCGGCCAGCTCGTCGCTCTCTTCGCGGCGAAGTACCGAGACCGTGAGCTCGCGCAGTTTGTCGCGCGAGATCCGCTCTTTGCCGAGACCGAGAAGCTCCTGCTCGACCTTGTTGGCAACGGCGTAGGCACGCATCGGAGGGAGCCCTGTCGCCATCAGCGACGAAGCCGTGAGGCCCTTGGAGTAAGGCAGCCCATGCTCGTGCTCGGCGATGAAGACGTGTTTACGACGTGGCTCAGTCATCAACGCACCCGTTCGAAACGCTCGTCCGCCAACTTAGCTATCTCCTCTATCGCACCTGCCGGATCGTCCCCATCGATCCCTTCAGGCACGTTGTCCATGTACACAACTTCGAGGTCTTCTTCGAGGGCCTTCCGGGTGGCAACATCGACTCCTGCTGCCTTGATCTCGCACAACAGAACGTCGGCCTTCTCACTGATCTTCTCGATCTCCTCGATCAGCGCCGCCCGGTCGGAAAGCTGGTGACTCATTCCCACCACCTCGCACCCGTGTTCCTGCTCTAGGTGCCCTTTCAAGGAATCCCCCACTTCTTTTGGAGCCGTCGTCGCAACGAAAGCTCGCATCCCGTCTACAGACCGCGTGGGTTTGGGACGGAAGACGGTGCGAACCACTTGGATATCCCGACCCTTTTCCCCAGGCCTGTCCGTGCGGAAGGATTCGCGTACCAGAGAGGTGATGTCAGAGATCTGGGAGGGGGAACCGAAGGGGTTCTCGCAGAGTGTAACCACCACCAGGTCCGAT
>DASQLQ010000024.1:0-6631 GCA_035629935.1 Actinomycetota bacterium | reverse complement strand
TTTTTTCGAGGAGATTCAGGAGTTCTTGCTCCGTTCTGTCCGGATTTGCGCCTCAAAGTTGACACTGTAAGGACGCAGGAACGTCGCTGACGCGGGCGAAACCTCCAACTAACGAAATGTTGTTTCGGTTGGTAATCGAGGAGGTCCAAGTGAAGAAGATCATCACGGTTGCACTCACGATCGGTCTGTTGGCGGGGTCTCTTGCCATGCCGGCCGAAGCAGGAAAGAAAAAGAAGAAGAAGGCTCCGGCACCGGCCCCTGTAGTGCGTGTCGAGCGGACCGTTGAGTGGGATTACGTATGCCCGTGCCCCGGCACCTACCAGTTCGGGAGTGCCACCGGCACCAACTTCGGTGGTGGCCCGCTTCCCATCGGTAGCGAAGAGCGTTTCGTGTCGATCACCGCGGTGGACCAGTCCGGTCAGCCCGTGCTCGTAAGCATCAACCAGGACACGAACGGCGATGGCTTCAACGACGGCGTCGCGGACGTATGTGCCACCGGCGAGAAGGGCGAGGCCGCTGAGGTCAGCCCCGGTCTCGAGATGAGACTGTTCATCTCGACCGGCCCATGTGGCGACGGCGCTTCGGTTCCTCTGGGTGGAACGCTGACCGTCACACTTTCGAACCTGCCGTAAACATCAGTCACACGTTCTAGGGGCCGGGCAGATGCCCGGCCCCCTTTCTTTTCGTCCGGGGAGCCGCAGGAACGCCCCTCAACTGGGCGAAACCTCTAGCAACGAATGTTGTTCCGCTGGACGAGGAGGTCCCCAGTGAAGAAGGCCATCACAGTTGCGCTCACGCTCGGTCTCGTGGCGGCTTCGCTTGCCATGCCGGCGGAGGCAGCCAAGGTAAAGAAGAAGAAACCTGTCAAGAAGGTCACGCGCGTAGTCGAGATCCCCTACACGGGTGGAGGCGTCGGAGTTTCGTCGCCCGCCGCCAGTGGTGGCGTCTGCCCGTTCACCGAGCCCGGCAGTGCGACGTGCATCGAGATCGCTCCGATGCCCAACGAGAGATACATCTCAATCGAGATCAAGGACGCTCTGCCGACGACGGTCGCCGGATTCATCTCCCAAGGTGACGTCGATGGCGACGGCATCAACGACCTGTACGGCGATTTTTGCGGGGCCCACACAGAGCCGGTTGAGCTTCAAGGCGGAGCCGCTTTGGTGCGCGTCAGCTTCTATCCGGGCGTGTGCGCCAACGCAGGCGGAGTCTCGTTGCCCACCACGGGCACGATCGTCGCGACGTTCTCGAACCTGCCATGAAGAAGCTATTCGGACTACTCGTAGCGGGTGTGCTCGTTGCCTCGATCACTGCTCCCGCGGTCGCAGGCAAGGCCAAGCCCGTGAAGACGACGCTTTACCTGCACGGCAACACACCGATCGGTGAAGCGGGCGAAGAAGCCTCCAACCTGAGCGATGGCGCCATCATGACGATGGACACCACCGAGCCCACCGGACCGGTCCCCAAGTCGTTCGGCGTTTTTCAGCCGTTCAACGAGTCGTGTGTCGGGAACCCGTTGTTCGCCTCGTGGCAAGGGATGTTCAAGGGCACGATCGTCGGGCCAATCAAGCTGACAGCCCACTTCGTGGCACCTCCGACCCAGGTGAGGGTCCGGCTCTGGCACGACACCGCATTCATGTCCTGCACCAGTACTGCAGCAGGCACGGATGCTTACGTTGATCCTCTGTTCGAGGAAGTGATCGACGTGCCGGCAGGCCACAGCGTCGTCGAGCACCTGTTCAAGAACAAGAAGCTGAAGGTTTTCGGCAACCTCGTGCTCGAGATCTCGCAGGCTGCTCCGACAAGTCAGGGCCGCGTGCTTTACGACTCGCCCGACATGGCGAGCTCCCTCGAGTTCTCGGCCACCAAGTAGAGAGCTTTCGATAAGAAAATAAAGAGGCCGGGTTATCGACCCGGCCTCTTCTCTATTTCCGTTGTCCCTTAAGCGTTCTTGAAACGCTCCTCGATGCTGTCCCAGCTGACTACGTTCCACCAGGCTTCGATGTAGTCGGGCCTCTTGTTCTGGTACTTCAGGTAGTACGCGTGCTCCCAGACATCCAGCCCGACGAGAGGGGTCTTGCCCTCCATGTACGGCGAGTCCTGGTTGGGGAGCGAGATGACGTCGAGCTTGCCGCCGTCCGAAACGAGCCATGCCCAGCCCGAGCCGAAGTGATTGGTGGCCGCCATCGTGAACTTCTCCTGGAACTCTTTGAAGGAGCCGAAGCTCGAGTCGATCGCTTCGCCAACGGAGCCGGAAGGCTCGCCGCCACCGTCTGCGCTCATAGTGGCCCAGAAGATCGAGTGGTTCGAGTGGCCTCCACCGTGGTTGCGGACCATCTTCTTGGTGGTTTCGTCAGACACCTCGCCGATGTTGCGAACCAGATCGTCGACGTTCGGGTACTTCTCGTCGAGACCGGTGCCTTCGATGGCGGCGTTCAGCTTGTCCACGTAAGTCTGGTGGTGCTTGGAATGGTGGATCTCCATGGTCTTGGCGTCGATATGGGGCTCGAGCGCCGAATGGTCGTAAGGGAGATCGGGAAGCTTGTACGGCATTCTTCCTCCTTATAAATGGGTTACTGCTAGGTTCCTGAGACTACTCGCGGGGGCTGCATTGCCCGCAGAATCCGCAGGTATTTGCCCAAAAAGGGCGAACCCCCCTACTACACGTCTAGTTTCTAAGGGAGTGAACATGAAACGACTTTTCGCACTGGTTGCTTTGCTTGGGCTGGTGATCCTCGGTTCTCCGGCATCGACGCCGACCGCCATAGGCCAGACCCCGACGGAGGGTGGGATCGCATCCGAGAACGTCGAATACGTGGGCTTCGTGCCCTTCGAGCAGTCCACGTCTACCGGTCTCACGATCGACAAGAAGCGCAAGCTCATGTACCTGACGTCGTGGAAGAACATCTCCTCCTACGACATCTCCGACCCCGAGAACCCAGTGCAGCTCGGGACCCTTCAGGTTGGGTTCATGTTCGAGAACGAAGAGGTCGCACTTGACCCTCAAGGGAGCTTCATCCTGTTCTCGGAGTCGCTGCCCAACGACATCCTGCATGTCTACGACGTCGAGGACCCGACGAGCATCCAGGAGGTCGCTCAGGTGGAGGGCGCGGGCGATCACACGTCCACGTGCGTTCTCGAATGCAACTACGCCTACGGGTCGGACGGATCGATCACGGATCTGAACGACTACAAGGCTCCCAAGCTGATCACCGGCCACAACGACGACGACAACTGGCACACCCGCGTCGGTCTAATCGGTGGCTCCCACCACGTGCGTGAGGTCAGCAACGGGATCATCCTCTCGTCCAACATCGACGAGACCCCGTGGATCATCGATATCAAGAATCCGGAGAAGCCCAAGCTTCTGGCGCAGGGCGACGGCGCGAAGGGTTGGGCCGGCGAGCGTGGTTACCTGTGGCACTCGGGTCAATGGCCCCGCATGGGGCAAGACCGCTGGCTGTTGATGGGTGGAGAGGACGTCCTCAACCCGCCGAAGCGAACCACGTGTTCGGAAGACCAAGGACCGTTCGCCACCTTCGACACGACGGGATGGAAGAACACCCACAAGATGAATGTCGTCGATTTCCACCGAGTCGACAACGGTCTCTATGCAGACGGGAACCCGCCGGCGAACGCATTCGGCTGCTCGGGCCACTGGTTCGAAGAGCACGAGTCCTTCAACAACGGTGGTCTCGTTGCGATGGCCTGGTACGACCACGGCACGCGTTTCCTTCAGGTGACGGACAAGGGCAAGATCAACGAGGTCGGACACTTCCTGCCTTACGCAGGTGAGTCATCCGCCGCTTACTGGGCGACCAAGGATCTCGTCTACGTAGCCGACTATGGGCGCGGTCTCGACATCCTTCGTTGGGTTGGTCCCACCTATGTCCCCAAGGCCACCGGTGGTGGCGGCGGTGGCGGTGGCGGTGGCGGTGGCGGCGGCGAGCAGCTTCCCGGCCCCGGCGTCAGGCTCCGCATCTCGGATCGCAACCCCGACAGCGGCGACACGATCAGGCTGACCGTCGGTCTCCGCAAGTGCAAAGGCCACAAGGGAACCAACGTGGTTCTGCGCCGCAAGGTGGGGGGCTCCTTCAAGCCGGTAGGGACCAAGCCGCTCAAGAGGAACTGCGTGGCTAAGTTCACCGACGTCGCCAGCTACAAGAAGGCGACCTACATGGCGAGATGGCCCAAGCAGGACAAGGACCACCGGGCCGGCAGATCCAAGCCCCAGTCGGTGACCCCGCAGGGCTAGAAACCCACAAAAGCAGTCAAGAGAGGGCCGTCGAACAGGCGGCCCTCTTTCTTTTGCGTCGTCTATGGGGCCGATCTGGCGTTTTTCTGCCAATCAGGCGTTACTGAAACGGGACGTTTCCGTACCTTTCGGACGAGGCTTGTATCCCTTGTGAGCCTCATTTCCTGAAAGGGGTGGTTCACATGGCATCACGGTCGCCTAGGTGGCGCCGTTTCGTATCGATCTTGGCAACAGCTTTCGTCGTGCTCGCCCTTCCGGGCGCCCCGGCGGGTGCCAGTACGGAGGATGGCTCCGTAGTAATTGAGGAGAACTCTGCCTTCGATCAAGAGCACGGTGTGCGATCGGGGAAAGGCACGAAGTCGAACCCTTATGTGATCGAAGGATGGGATCTCCATGAGCTCTCGATCCACGACACGAACCGGTACGTGGTCATCCGGAACAACATCATTAGCCGGCTGACGCTGAACTGGGTGGGGGACCGCGTCAAGGTCGTGCACAACAGGATCGGCGACCTCAGAGTCAACGAGAACGTCGAGCGCACCGGTATGCCGACCAGCGGCGACATCTCGTTCAACCGGTTCGGCAGCGTCGGTCAGCTGCGCCACTGGGACGGTGATTTCACTAACAACGTCGTCGGTGCTCCGGCACAGGACGACGAGTTCCGCATCGATTCGCCGGGTGGGTTCCGGATCGCGAACCTCGACGGATTCAACGGAGCCACGTACGTGAAGAACACGTTCTACGGCTACGTTGAATTGCGCATCCACGGACACCATCACTCGTCCGGGTTCAACGACGACAGTCACTATCACGGGGCCGAGCACGGAAAGATGCCCCTGACCCACATGAACCGCTATCACTCGGCGAAGTTCGCGCAAAACCGGATCTATGCGACGGGTCCTTACGGGTTCATCTACACCGACTCGAACCATGCCGGTAACGACCGCACCGCGACGTCCGAGACGAACGAAGCGCTCAACGACCCGCACGTCCACTACACGAAGGTTGCGATCCTTAGAAACGAGCTCATCGGCTCGGGGATCATGGTGGACATCTTCAATGCCACCGACACTCAGAAGCACCTTCGTACGGCGACCGGGCACATGACGATCAAAGGCAACTCGATCAAGTTGCACGAATACCGCGAGACCGCCGATGGATGGAGCACACCCCCGACCGGGATCGAGGTCCACGAAGCGCGCGATCTTCACCTGACGATCACCAACAACAAGATCGCCGGGCCGGCCGTCGAGACCACTCGCACAACGACGGATTCACTCGGTGGCCACGTAGCTTCGGGGATCGAGCTGTTGAACCTCGAGAAGGCGTCCGTGCACATCACCAATAACTTCGTCACGAATCGTGTGGCGGGTGTTTACGCGCGCCACTTCAACCGGGTGCAGTGGTGGATCAATGGGTTGAGGACCGAAGGCGTGGAGAACCAGATCGACTACGACAACAGCGGTGCCAAGCCACAGGGTCAGCCTTAAGTAGGAGCCAATCTTTGGTAAGAGGGGGTCGCTTCGGCGGCCCCCTCCTTCGTTCCGGCTAGTTCGGAAAGGCCCCTAGACACACTCCGTTCCGGCGGTTTGACTGCTATCGATGGTTAAACGCCTAGCCGCTGCCGCCTTCGCCCTCGCGTTCCTGTTCAGTTCTTCGTTCGCTTCGGGAGGGGAGACCCGCGCCCATCGGACGCAGCGAGGTCTCGTCCACGCCCGTTCGCACCTCCAGCGACACGACCTGTCGTTCTGGACCCCAGCCCGGATGCGCAAGGCGAAACCGCTTCCGATGCCGGCGGTTCGGGCCCCGAGCCGGAAGCAAGTCGTCCCTCGGAGCACAGGCCCGGCCGCGTCGATCGAGGGGATGTCGGTTGAGACCGGCAGAGCTCCATCCGTCGGCTTCGACGCCGGTACTCGATTCCACGGCGCTCCGATCCTTGCGCCGTCCAGGACCGCGGGCCCGATCCCGTACACGAGCTACGAAGCGACCACCGACTACACCCAGTATCCGTACAGCACGTTCGGCAAGATCTTCATGATCTTCGACGGCGAGTACTTCGTCTGTTCGGGCACGTCGATCGTGAGTGACAACAAGAGCCTTGTGTGGTCGGCCGGCCACTGCGTTTACGACGTTCGCAATGGATTCGTTGAGGACTTGATCTTCGTGCCTGCATACAAGGACGGTGAAGCCCCGTTCGGCGTTTTTCCGATCTACGACGCGATCGTGCCGCCCGGGTGGACCGACAACGGGAACTGGGCCGACGACCAGGCTGCGATCGTCGTGGGGCCGAACGAGGATGGTGAATTTCTGAACGACGCCGTGGGTTCGTTGGGTCTCGAGTGGAACGTCGATCCGATCGATTTCACGGCGATCGGA
>DASQLQ010000023.1:0-33605 GCA_035629935.1 Actinomycetota bacterium | reverse complement strand
CGGCTTTCGAACCAGCACTCCAGGATCTCGCGGGTGCCCGCGGCGTAGCGCGCTTGCGCTGACAAAGAAGATCCCGACACGTGCGGCGTCATGCCGTGGTTGGGCATCGAGCGCCAGGGATGTTCCTTGGGGGCAGGTTGTGGGAACCAGACATCGCCCGCGTACCCGGCGAGTTGACCGCTTTCCAATGCCCGCGCTATCGAATCCCTGTCGCAGATCTTGCCGCGGGCGGTATTGACGATAAAGGCCCCGCGTTTCATCTTGGCGATCATCGCGTCGTCAAAAAGATGCTCGGTCTCCGGATGGAGCGGTGCGTTGATCGTGACGACATCGCAGTGAGGAACCATCGACGCCGCATCGGGGTGCCAGGTCACGCCGAGCTCCTTCTCGACCTCTTCGGGAAGTCTGTGTCGATCGGTGTAGTGAAGGCCCACCTCGAAGGGCTTCAAACGTCTGAGCACTGCGGAGCCGATCCGCCCGGCTGCGACCGTCCCAACCTGCATCCCTTCGAGGTCGTAGGACCGCGAGACGCAATCCGCGATGTTCCATCCACCCTTGACTACCCATTGATAGGACGGGATGTAGTTGCGCACTAACGACAGGATCATCATGACCACGTGCTCGGACACGCTGATGCTGTTCGAGTAAGTGACTTCGGTCACGGTGATACCGCGATCCATCGCTGCTTGTAGGTCCACATGATCCGAACCGATCCCCGCGGTGATCGCGAGCTTGAGGTTCGGGGCCTTGGCGATCCTGTCGGCGGTGAGGTAGGCGGGCCAGAAAGGCTGCGAGATAACGACCTCTGTCTCAGGCAGCTCTCGTTCGAACGTCGAGTCCGGTCCATCCTTATCGGAGGTGACAACGAACTCGTGACCTCGGTCTTCGAGGAAGCGTCTCAATCCGAGTTCCCCCGAGACGCTGCCGAGAAGTTCACCCGGTTTGAAATCGAGAGCTTCGGGAGTTGGAGTCGTTTGTCCGTCGTGATAGCTCTCGATCTTGGGGATCGAATCTCGAGCGTAGGACTTGGGATAACCGTTTACGGGGTCGTCATAGAGGACACACAGAACCTTCGCCACAGAAGCCTCGCTTTCTTCGCACGATTCCCTTCGCGAATCTGCTGGGAAACCTACCGGGGACTATAGGTAGTGCCCGGGCGAAGGGCTGGGTGCGTCATCACCCCGTTGAGGTTCGACCTCGGGCAGATCCTCCGGGAGGAGAAGACGGAAGGACTCGGGATCGGCGGACCTACCGGCCGACGTGACTCGCAGAGCCTGGCGACCCATCGCCCTCTCGAAGACCGTGCGCACGAACCGGGCGTTGCCGAAGCGCGGCCCCCTAGGTGTGCCGGACAACAACCCGGCGAGTCGCTCTTCGATGCCTTCATCGAGCACGACACCCGTTTGCGTGGCCATCGATACGAAGATCGCTCGCAGCTCGTCATCTGAGTAGTCGGGGAATCGCAAGCGGCGGCCAAACCGAGAGGAGAGGCCCGGGTTGGAATCCAGGAACCGATCCATGTCTGCTTCGTAGCCGGCAACGATGACCACCAGGTCGTCGCGATGGTCCTCCATGAGTTTCACGAGAGTCGCGATGGCTTCGTGCCCGTAATCACGATCCGAATCGCTTTGTGCAAGGGCATAGGCCTCATCGATGAAGAGCACCCCACCCAATGCTCGTTCCACGGCTGCTCGAACGAGAGGTGCAGTCTGGCCGATGTAGCGCCCGACGAGATCAACGCGCGAAACCTCGACGAGGTGCCCGCCGGTTAGCAGGTCTAGTGAGTTATAGATCCGTGCCAGTAGTCGAGCCACGGTCGTCTTCGCTGTCCCGGGATTGCCCGTGAATGCCAGGTGTCGAGTTGGTGGGGCAACGCTCATTCCCGCCTTCCGGCGAGCATCCTCGGCCCCCGCCTCCGCCGCGAGTAACCGCACTTCGTGCTTAACGGATTCCAATCCAACGAGTTGGTCGAGCTCGGCGATCGGGTCGCCACCGGTGGTCGGTGCCCCGGTTATGTCCTTCGGCAGGTCCTCGACCGTGACGGTGATCGGATCCCGAACCCCGCGACCGCGCGCCCGGGTAACTGCGTCGGTCGAGAAGGCGCTCACCAGGTGACCGTTACGCAGGTTTCGAAAGGGCCTGGTCTCGGCTAGTGCCGTAGCGGCCGCGGTCACGGTTGCATCGTCCACCTGAGCTCCCAACCGCTGCACTTTGCGCCTGAACAGTTCTGCGAGTGCGCCTTGGTCGAAGTCCCCGATACGGACGACGCGAAACGCCCGAGCCAAGATCGGATTGGCTGCGAACACATCGGTCTCGCCGCCGGGATCGCATAAAGCGACCACATGGAGGTTCGGCCTCGAGTCGAGGAATCGATGAAGCTCGACTCCAACTTCTTCAGCCGCTTCGCCGGTGGTGAGCAACTCGTCCATGCCTTGAAGCACCATCAGCCCCACCCCGTCGCAACGGGCGATCTCGTTCCTCAACACCCAGATAGCGTCGGCCACCGTTCTGTCGACCAACATTGCGGCGGTGACCCACAGAGGTTCTTGGGTCAAGCCCCGCGTCTGCAGAACCCCCGCCAAGGTCTCGATGGCGGTTCCCTTGCCGGCTCCCGACGGCCCGGCGATCAACATCCGGATCGGTCCAGTGGAGGAGGCCGCGTCGCGCAAAGCCTGCTCGAGCTCCGGCTGACCGATAACACCTACATCTAGAGAGTGCTTCGGAGCGGGTTCGTCTTTCGTCTTACGGGTCGATTTGAAGCGATCGCCAAGAGGATTGACCAACGGACGGGTGGCGAGTAGAGCGCGTACGCCTCTTTCGAACGTCACGACCGGAACCCAGACGGTGGTCTGCGGCAACATCGCCCGGCCGGGCAAGCCACGAGCGACGCCGGTGAAACGCATCGCCATGTCCAGCCATGCGCGACACGCTGCGAGCTCTCCCTGGATCGTGGCGCGCACCAACCAGCGAGCGGTCGTGTCCCTCCACCTCTCGGGCACGAAACCGGTCTTGCGTTGCCCATACAACTTCTCGATCTCCGCGAACTGCGCGTCGCCTGCAACGATCGCCAGCTCGGTCGGAACCTGCGCGACACCACCGGCGAGCATCAGGTTGACGATCGCGGTGGTCAAACCATCGCCGTCGTCGATGATCCCGAGGAGGTGGTGATGCACGGCGTTGAGTCCGTCGTACACCCAGGTCAGGTATCCAGTCGGTCCGCTGAGCTCCGGCAGTGCGGCCAGGGTCTCGGGATCGGCCGACGCTGCCCACTCATCGGGCATGGTGTCGTGGGCCGCGGTTCGATCCCACTCATGTTTCGTTGGATCATTTGCGCGTTGGTCGATCAGACGCGCAAGTGCAACCCGGCGCGCTTCGATCGGCTCGAGTCCGGCGAAGACGTCGACGATCGAACGCAGCACGGCGAAAGCGGTCTCTCGACGGTTCGGATCCTGGCCCGCGGTTGCCGGCAACAACCACCCGGGCGGTCTCCACATCCCGTCTTGGCTCCGGAAGGTGTCCCATGAAGGTTTCCGCTGCGCCGGGGGGTTCACGAGGAACTGATCCGTGATCCCCAGAACCATGTCGCCCCAGAAGCCCGAGCGGATCGCGCAGGCACCGAGCAGGAACCCGAACATCAGGTCCAGAGTTTCGCCCACACCGTTTGATGGCCGTCGGTACCACTCGCTGCCCTCGGCGGTCCAGTCCGTGACCCGTGGATCGGATGCAGCCTTCGCGGCTCGGTCGCGCAGGGTGTCCACGAAGCCGTCGGGGATCCTCCACGGACCGAACGCGTACATATCGAGCACGGGTTCCTCGGCGAAAGCCAAGACCAATTCGTCGGGAAGATCGAGCTTGATCACAGCCAAACCGTATGACGATTCATGCACAGCCTTCGATGTATCGAACCTGTTCGGCGTAACCGGAGCGGAACGAGGTGACCTTCCCCCTATCCGTTTCGAAGATCAGCAGTAGATCTTCCTCGTCGGCCTGATGGACCAGATAGTTCCCACGATCCATCAGGTAGGGGTGTGCTTCGACCCGGATCTCGTCCCCGTAGACGCGCAGGACCTTGTCCTGGGTGTCCCCGATCCCGATCCCAGACACGGTTTGGATCTTCGAGGGGGGATCGACATCGATCCTCACGACCCGTCCACGGCTCAGCATGAGAAAGAGACCCCGCGGTGTGCCGTCACGCGGTTGCGAGATGCGGCACCGTGGTGTGAAGTCGCTGAATACGCGGATCTTCTCGCCCGTCACGTCCTGAACCTCTTCGACCGACATCCCGACGGTTACTGCGCCGATCCCTTCCATCCGTAGGGGATCGTTCGCGCGCAAACCTTCAGCCTCTTCATCGGAGGAGGAGGGGGTGGAAGTTACCGACGGTTCTGCGCTGGGCTGCGGTAGCGGGCCTGGCTCGTTTTCACAAGCAACGAGAAACGATGCACAGATCCCCACGGTCGAGACAAGGACGGTCGCAGTTATGCCGCGTGAGCGCATGTTCAGAAGATAGCGGTTGGCTCGTCCTGAGCCCGTACGACTACTGTTGCTCGGTGACTGCGAAGAGCCGTGCCATCGCTCGTCGGCGGATGGAGATCCAGCATCTATGGGGGCCGGGGCTTGCATCACCGGAAGAGGTTGTCGGCTGGCTTGGCGCCCTTCAGGCCCAAGAATTCGCATTCGCCAGATGGTCCGTGGGCCAACGCGCCGGCGGCGTTGACGATGCGGCCGTGGACGGTGCATTCGATGATGGGTTGATCCTGCGCACCCACATCCTTCGACCAACCTGGCACTTCGTGCTGCCGGCCGACCTACCGTGGATGCTGACCGCCAACGGGGCGCGAGTGCAGGCTCGGAACGCTTACCAGTACCGGAACCTGGGACTGGATGACAAGGTCTTCGAGATGACCAACTCCGTCATCGCCAAAGCCTTGAAAGGCCGGCATCTCACTCGGAAGGAGATAGCAGTTGAGTTGGAGCGGGTGGGCATCGATTCGGACGGGCAGCGCCTCGCCTACATCGTGATGCGCGCCGAGCTCGATTCTGTCGTCACCAGCGGACCGCGGCGCGGGAAGCAACATACCTATGCGCGCTTCGACGAACGGGTTCCGAAGGGGCCCACTCCCGATCCGGATGAAGCGTTGGCCGAGTTGACCCGCCGGTACTTCACTAGTCGCGGCCCCGCAACGCTCAAGGACTTCGTGCAA
This sequence comes from Actinomycetota bacterium, assembly GCA_035629935.1. Taxonomy (GTDB): domain Bacteria; phylum Actinomycetota; class CADDZG01; order CADDZG01; family WHSQ01; genus DASQLQ01. The sequence goes on along the minus strand of DASQLQ010000023.1, from coordinate 28,401 downwards.
TGGGCCAGCATGACCGTCGCTGATGCCAAACGGGGGCTCGAAATGGTGGGTCCAGAGCTCGAACGGGAGGTCATCGACGAGTTGACCTACTGGTCGGGACCCGGGCCGCGACCTGCGAAGCGAACCACCACGCGGGTGAACCTCGTCCAGGTCTACGACGAGACGGTTATGGGCTACAGCGAGAGCCGGTCGGTGCTCCAAGCCGAGATCGGGTCCAGGCAGGTCCCTTCGGTGAATTCCCTGATGCACCCGATCCTGCTCGATGGTCAGATGATCGGCCATTGGAGGCCCAGACGAGGGAGGGATTCGGTCGAGATCGAGACCACTTTCTACCGCCCTCTCAAACCGAAGGAACAGGCGGCGCTCGAGGCAGAGGTCGGGCGCTACGGCCGATTCCTTGGGATCCCGGTCACCGCTTGAGAATGGATCGTTGTCGCCTTGCTAGAACTCCGGCCACATGTCGCCGTTGGCTATCTCCAGCATGTTCCCCGCGGGGTCCGTGAAGTAGAACGAGAGCACACCCCGGCTCCAATCGATCTCCTCGATCACTTCGACGTCACGTTCTCCAAGGTGTTCCTTCCAGCGTTCGTAACCTTCCTGTGCAACCGTGAAACAGATGTGCCCGCTTCCGGATGCTCCATGTGGGGGAGGCCACGACTGCGTCAGCGTTTCCTCACTGTTGAACAGAAGGAAGAGGTGGGGGCCGAGCCTGTACGTCCACTTGCTAACGCGTCGAAGGCCCAAGACGTCCTCGTAGAAAAGCCGGGTGGCCTCTTCGTTCTCGGTGTTGCAGTAGAGAACGGTCTCGAGGATGCCGGTGAGAGGGAGTAGGTCTTGCCTACTCGGTTCAGGCTCTGATGTAGGCCGCAAGGTGCTCGCCGGTGAGGGTGGAACGGTCAGCGACGAGGTCGGCGGGGGTGCCTTCGAAGACGATCAGGCCGCCGTCGTGGCCGGCGCCGGGACCGAGGTCGATGATCCAGTCGGCGTGTGCCATGACCGCTTGGTGATGCTCGATGACGATGACCGACTTCCCGGCGTCGACGAGACGGTCGAGCAGGCCGAGTAGCTGCTCGACGTCGGCGAGGTGGAGGCCGGTGGTCGGCTCGTCGAGGATGTAGACGCCGCCTTTCTCGCCCATGTGGGCTGCCAGCTTGAGCCGCTGCCGCTCGCCACCCGACAGCGTGGTCAAGGGTTGGCCGAGACTGATGTAGCCGAGTCCGACGTCCGCGAGGCGCTCGAGGATCTTGTGAGCGGCGGGGATCTTCGCCTCCCCATTGTCGAAGAACTCCTCGGCTTCGGTTACAGACATAGCGAGCACTTCGGCGATGTTCCGGCCGCCCAGCGTGTACTCCAGAACGGACGCTTGGAACCGTTTCCCCTCGCACTCCTCGCACGTGGACTCGACCGTGGCCATGACGCCTAGTTCCGTGTAGATGACGCCGGCACCGTTGCAGGTGGGACAGGCGCCTTCGGAGTTCGCGCTGAACAGACCTGGCTTCACGTCGTTGGCCTTCGCGAACGCTTTCCGGATCGGGTCGAGAAGTCCGGTGTACGTCGCAGGATTGCTCCTCCGCGAGCCGCGGATCGCCCCCTGGTCGATCGACACGACTCCGTCCCGCCCGGCCACCGAGTCCTGAATCAGTGAGCTCTTGCCCGAGCCCGCCACTCCGGTGAGAACGACCAGGATCCCCAGCGGGATGTCGACGTCGACGTCGCGCAGGTTGTGCGTCGAAGCGCCGCGGATCTCCAGTTTGTCCGAGGGGGTCCGCACCGTCTCCTTGAGTGCGGCTTGGTCGTCGAGATGGCGGCCGGTGAGAGTGCCGCTCGACCGCAGCTCCTCGACGGTGCCCTCGAAGACCACCTGGCCACCCGCCGTACCGGCGCCGGGGCCGAGGTCGACTACGTGGTCCGCGGTCGCGATCGTTTCCGGCTCATGCTCGACGACGAGCACCGTGTTCCCTTTGTCCCGCAGCTGCAGCAGCAGATCGTTCATCCGTTGGACGTCGTGGGGATGCAATCCGATCGTGGGTTCGTCGAAGACGTAGGTGACGTCGGTGAGTGAGGAGCCGAGGTGTCGGATCATCTTGGTGCGCTGCGCCTCTCCGCCGGAAAGACTGCCGGACGGACGGTCGAGCGAGAGGTATCCGAGCCCGATCTCCGCGAACGAGTCGAGGAGGTGTTGTAATCCGGCGAGCAGGGGGGTCACCGATGGTTCGTCGAGGCTCCGTACCCAGTCGGTCAGATCGCTGATCTGCATCGAGCAGACGTCCGCGATGTTCTTGCCCTTGATCTTCGATGACAGGGCTTCCTTACTAAGTCGGGTCCCGCCGCAGTCGGGGCACGTTTGGAACGTCACCGCCCGCTCCACGAAGGCGCGTATGTGAGGTTGTAGCGCGTCGACGTCCTTTGAGAGCATCGACTTCTGAATCTTCGGTATCAGCCCCTCGTACGTGAGGTTGATCCCGTCGACCTTGATCTTGGTCGGCTCCTTGTAGAGCAGGTCGTGAAGTTGCTTCTTGGTGTACTTGCGGATCGGCTTGTCCGGGTCGAAGAAGCCGCTACCGCGATAGATGCGGCCGTACCAGCCGTCCATGCTGTAGCCGGGGATCGTGAGAGCACCACTATTGAGGGACAGGTTGTCGTCGTACAACGCGGAGAGATCGAAGTCCGTGACAGAGCCCATGCCTTCGCAGCGCGGGCACATGCCCCCGAGGCGGTTGAAGGTCGCCTTCTCGGTCTTGGTTTTGTTCCCTCGCTCGACGGTGACGGCACCGGCGGCACGGACCGAGGGAACGTTGAAGGAGTACGCATTGGGCGAGCCGATGCGTGGCTTCCCGAGCCTGCTGAAGAGGATGCGTAGCATCGCGTTGGCGTCGGTAGCAGTGCCGACCGTGGAGCGAGGGTTGGAGCCCATGCGCTCCTGGCCGACGATGATCGCGGTCGTCAGGCCATCCAGCATGTCGACCTCCGGCCGCGAGAGGTTAGGCATGAAGCCCTGCAGGAAGGCGCTGTAGGTCTCGTTGATCAGCCGCTGCGACTCGGCCGCGATCGTGTCGAACACCAGCGAGCTCTTGCCCGAGCCCGAGACGCCGGTGAACACCGTCAGACGGCGCTTCGGGAGCTCGATGCTGACGTCTTTGAGGTTGTTCACTCGCGCGCCCTGCACACGGATCAGATCCTGGCGGTCGGCGACGTGCGGGGTGGTAGACGGCTTCGTAGCCGTTTTCTTCGCCATGCTGCGGCAATGATAGGTGCGGGCAAGGGACGGACAAATAGGCCGCGTCTTGTCCCATTTTGCCCGGTTTGCTACGCGAATTCACCCCTGAACAGGGAGGGAGTAGCAGGGAAGACCGTGCTCGCGCAGAACCCCCCGAGTAACGACACTTCTCAATAGGGGGAAGCAATGAAGAAGATCATCTCGCTAGTTGCAGTTGGACTCGTAGCCGCCGCGATCATCCCGGGGGCCGCTGTGGCCGGTAAGAAGGGTGCACATCAGCACGTCGAGGGTCACATCGCGATGCAGGCACCGCCTGCGGACGCAACCGACAACCCCAACGGCTGCTATTCGGGCGTCCACCGCCGCTTGGCCGTCGCTTCACAGATGCAGATCAATGGCGTCGTCGGGTTCCACTTCGAGATCGACACCAAGACGGCGAACAAGAAGTTCAAGCTCGCCCCGGTTACGCCCGGTGTGGACATCGACATCACCTTCTACGACGGGTTCGGTACTGCCGACCAGGCCACCGACCCGGCCTATGCGCCCGCAACCGTTGGCTTCGAGGAGCGCAACACCGAGGGCGAGGCTGGGAAAGTTCCTCCCGGCATGAACATGGCGATCGTGTGCATGAAGGCCGGCCAGAACGCAGACTTCTCCTACGCGGCAGGAGCCGGCGTCAAGTAATCCGTCTCTACATAAGCATTCTCATCGGCCGGGCCTTAGCGCCCGGCCGATCCGCGTCTCACCTACCCTTGCCGGATGACATCGTTTCCCGGCCCCCCGAGCATGTACGGCGAGTTTGCCGAGTGGTTCCACCTGCTGACCAGCCCCGCGGACTATGAGGTCGAGGCCCAGGTCTACGGACGCCTGCTCAACGAATCGGCGGAGATCCCCGTAAGGACGGTTCTCGAGCTCGGCAGTGGGGGAGGCAACAACGCATCTCACATGAAGGCTCATTTCGAGCTCACACTCGTGGACCTTTCCCCAGACATGCTCGAGCTCAGCAAAACGCTCAACCCCGACCTCGAGCACGTCCAAGGCGACATGCGAACACTCGATCTAGGCAGACAGTTCGATGGAGTCTTCATTCACGACGCGATCGTTTACATGATCATCGAGGACGATCTGAGGTCGGCGATCGCAACTGCTTTCGATCACTGCAAGCCGGGCGGGGCGGCGGTCTTTGCTCCGGACAACGTCAAGGAGACTGAGGTTGCTCAGACGGAGCACGGTGGTAACGACGGCATCGGCCGGAGCATGCGTTATCTGGAATGGTCGTGGGATCCCGATCCGCACGACGAGACGTACGTGACCGACTACGCCTACCTGCTGAAAGAGGGCGATGGTGAGGTGCGGGTCGCACACGATCGTCACATCTGCGGCCTATTTCCCCGGGCGACCTGGTTGCGGCTGATCGAGGACGTTGGCTTCCGCGCAGAGCGCCGCGAGGGCGTCGAAGGTGAAACTGGTTTAGACATCTTCGTAGGTGTGAAGCCCACTTAAAAAGGAGGACTGATGCTCGGATCAAGCGAAGCATTCTCTGGGTTCTCGTCGAACGATCTGGAGAAGGCGAAGGAGTTCTACGGCCGGACGCTCGGCTTAGACGTGAAAGATGTGAACGGGATGCTCGAACTGCACCTTGCAGGCGGAAATACCGTCCTGGTCTATCCGAAGGACGATCATGCGCCGGCGACGTTCACGATCCTCAATTTCCCCGTCACCGATGTGGACAAGACCGTTGATGAGCTCACGAAAGCCGGAGTTGATTTCGAGCACTATGACTTCGGCGAGATAAAGACCGACGACAAAGGCATCATGCGGGGCGCGGGCCCAACGATCGCCTGGTTCAAGGATCCGGCAGGGAACATCTTGTCCGTCATCGAAACCGAATAGTTGTCTGCTCGGGAGGTTGCGCCGGGCATCTTCCGTCTCGGCAATCGAACGGTCAATTGGTGGGCGATCGCGGCCCCCGACGGGGTAACGCTCATCGACGCGGGGCTCACTCGTCACATGGCCCAGCTCATGGCCCTGTTGAAGATGCTGGGCTTGTCCATGACCGATGTGAAAGCCGTCGTGCTCACTCACGCCGACATCGATCACATCGGTGTAGCCGAAGAGCTGCGACGTGGGGGTGCTCCCGTTTACATCCACCCCGCCGACGCGGCTGCTGCAAGCGGTGATATGAGGCCGCTGCCCAAGGAGGCGCTCCTGAACGCCTGGCGACCTCGAGCCTTGATCGGAACCTACGAATACGCGCGCGACGGAGCGCTGCGCCCCCGCTTCGTCAAGGAAACCCTTCCTCTCACCGATGACGAGATCCTCCCGGTACCGGGTTCCCCGCGGGTGATCCACGTGCCGGGACATAGCCCCGGGAGTTGTGCCCTCTTGCTCGAGGATCCTTCGGTCTTGTTCACGGGCGACGCACTTGTAACGAAGGATCCCTTGTCGGGGAAGCGAAGCCCTTCCCTCTTGCCGAGGTTCGATAACGAAGACCACGAACAAGCGCTGAGGTCGCTCGAGAAACTCGCGGAGACCGAGGCACGTCTGGTGCTCTCCGGCCATGGCCCACCATGGGAAGCGGGGGTAGCCGAAGCAGCGAATCTCGCCTTGGCCTGAGTGGCGTGAGTGGATGTATCCGGTACCGCCACGGCTACTGTTGCCGACATGACCGACCTCCTGACCGCCTTGCGAAGCCAGACCGGACGGATGACCGAGATGCTTGCCGCGTTGGTGGAGTGCGAGTCACCGTCCGCCAACTCTGATGCCACCGCGACATGTGCTGCGTTGGTGGACGACTTCCTGCTGGAGATGCTGGGCACTCGAGCCGAGCGCGTCGAAGTCGAGGGTCGCACGCATCTCGCTTGGGGACTGGGCGAGACCGGCCAGGTCGTCCTCATCGGTCATCTCGACACCGTGTGGCCGATGGGCACTCTCGCAGGGTGGCCGTTCCGTGTAGACGGGGAGACCGCGACCGGGCCCGGGAGCTTCGACATGAAGGCCGGCGTGATCCAGATCCTCTTCGCACTCAATGCGCTGGACGACCTGGACGGTGTCTCGGTGGTGCTGACGACAGATGAGGAACTCGGTTCGCCAACGTCCCGAGGCCTCATCGAAAGGGTCGCCACCGGGGCGAAGGCTTGTCTCGTGATGGAACCCAGCGCCGACGGTGCCCTGAAGACCGAACGAAAAGGTGTGGCGGGGTACGAGGTCAGTGTTATCGGGAGGTCGGCTCACGCAGGCCTGGAGCCAGAGCTCGGCATCAACGCCGGGGTCGAGATCGCTTACCAGGTACTTGCCGTTGATGCACTGAATCGTCCCGACGTGGGAACGACGGTCACACCGACGGTTCTCGCCGCCGGAAGCTCGGGCAACTCCGTCCCGGCGTCGGCTCGCATGAACGTCGATGTGCGAGCGCTGAACGGCGCGGAGCAGGAACGCGTCGATGCCGCCTTGCGGGGTCTGCAAACCCGCGTGCCGGGGACCACTTTGAACGTCGTGAGGCAGGCGATGTCTCCTCCCCTGGAGCGCGAGGCATCTGCGGACCTGTTCTACATGGCACGAATCCTCGCGGAGGAGATCGGCCTGGGGCCGTTAGGGGAGGCTTCGGTGGGGGGTGGCTCCGACGGGAACCTGACCGCCAGTCTCGGAGTGCCGACGCTGGACGGTTTGGGCGCGATCGGAGGACGAGCCCATGCCGAAGGAGAGTTCGTCGTCATCTCGTCGCTGCCCGAACGCGCCGCTCTCGCTGCACTGTTGGTCGGCAAGCTAACTCGCGGGTAGGCCCCGAAAGCCGCTGAGTAAAGTTGTCCGATGGGCGCAACAGAAACCGAGATTCAGGCATTGGCGCGTGACGCCGAGGATGCCGCCGGTGAGGCAGCTCGCTCCTCGGGTGTCGTCATCGAACTGCTCCGAGATCACGAGCATGTGGACGCGATGGAGGTGTTACTCGACGAGGTTTGGAGCATCGACGACCAGCCGATGATGCCTGCCCCCGTGATCATGGCACTCGTACATGCGGGCAACTACGTGAGCGGAGCTTTCGCCGACGGGAAGCTGGTGGGCGGATCCCTGGGCTTCCTCGGACGCGGAGACCAGAAGCTCCATCTCCACTCGCATGTAACGGGGGTTGCCTCGTCGATGCAAAGCCGGAGTGTGGGGTTCGCTCTCAAGCAACATCAGCGAGCTTGGGCTCTGGGGCAGGGCCTCGACAGTGTTATCTGGACCTTCGACCCTCTCGTCCGTCGGAACGGCTATTTCAATATCTCGAAGCTGGGCGCCGAGATCATCGACTACAAACCCGACTTCTACGGGGTGATGAAAGACGGGATCAACAGAGGTGACGAGTCGGATCGATGCGTCGTTCGATGGGCCGTCGCATCCCCCAGAGCCGCTGCCGCCGCTCGGAGGAAGAGTCCCGAGACGACAGTCGACCCGACCCAGAGCCACGAACTTCTCGCCGCGTCCCCCGACGGGGAGCCCGTCATGACGCGCGAACACGCCCCGACCCTTTCGGTCTTCGTTCCTTCCGACATCGTGCACACGCGTAGGGAGGATCCCGCGAGGGCAGCTCGGTGGCGGCAAGTGTTGCGTGAAGCATGCACGTGGGCGTTCTCCGAGGGATATGCGGTCACCGGCATGACCCGGAGCGGCTGTTATGTCTTCAGCCGTTCCGCCAAGTCTGCTTAGGTCGTTCCCTTCAAGGCCGATACGAGGCTGCGGACGCGTCCTTGCAGCCCGAGGTCCTTGGCTTCCGCGATCACCCCATCGCTGTCGAAGTCGCGCGGCCTCGTTATATCTATCTCGGGAAGCGGAACGTCGGTCCGGATGGTCACAACCTCCACAGCTCGCTTCACGTAATCGATGTCTTTCTTCACCTTCGCCATCGCCTGGCCCTGCTCGCCGGCTTCCGCCAGCTCGACGATCTTGTCGATATTCCCGTGTTTAACGATGAGCGTCTCGGCCAGCTTCTCACCCACCCCTCGCACGCCGGGAAGCCCATCAGACGGGTCCCCACGCAGCACCGCGTAATCCCGGTAAGCCCGACCGGGGATGCCGTACTTGTCCTCGATGAATCGTTCGTCGACGACGTCGATCTTGCTGACGCCGCGGACTGGATAGAGGACGACCGTCTTCGGATCCTCAACTAGCTGAAAGAGGTCGCGGTCGCCCGAGAAGATCGCAACCTTCCCCGGAGCTCTCGCTGCAAGGGTCCCGATGATGTCTTCGGCCTCGAACTCCGGATGGCCGATGACGTTCAATCCGCATTTCGACAGCAGGTCGTACGCGATGGGGACCTGGGGCGCGAGCAGCTCCTCCGACTGCTCTTGTTGACTGCCCGGTTCTGCTCGCTGCTGTTTATAGGACGGGAGGAGCTCCACTCGCCATTCCGGCCTCCAGTTGTCATCGGCGGCGAGGGCCACGTAATCCGGATCGTTGTCGGCGATCAGTCTTGCCAGCATCCCGAGGAAGCCGTACGCGGCATTGATGGGTGCCCCCTGCCTGGTTCGGATCGTGTCGGGCGTCGAGAACAGAGCGCGGTAGATCAGGCTGGGTGCGTCGACGAGCAACGTGAGGCTGTTGTCCACCGGGCAAGTGAACACGATTCTGACCTTGGGTGGGACAGGGGAGTTGACTACGATCCATAGATGACCGACATCGGCAGGGTGGCGGCTCGGCTCGAGAAAGAGATGCGGGCCGCCGGTTCGAAGGAACGGGCCGAACAAGCGAAGCGCTACCTGAAGAGCGATCTTCGTTTCCTCGGCACGTCCATGCCTGCGATCCGCAAGGTGATCAAGGGCTTCTCACAAGACGAAGCGGACTTGACCCGTGACGAGCTGATCGCGCTCGTCGAGGAGCTGTGGTCCAAGCCGATCTTCGAGCGCCGGATCGGTGCGGTTGTCCTGCTCGAGGGTCGGACCGAGCTACTCAAGCTGAAAGACCTCGAAGTGATCGAGCGATTGATCCGCGAGTCGAAGACCTGGGCCCTGGTGGACGGGCTTGCGGTCAACGTGCTGGGCCGTTTCTATCTGCGCGATCCACGTGTGGGCCGCACCCTGCGGAAGTGGGCCACCGACGCAGATTTCTGGGTTCGCCGCAGCTCGTTGATCGCATACATACGACCGCTCAAGGAAGGAAGGCCGTCCGACGAGTTCGCTCGCAACGCCGACCTGATGCTGGAGGAGAAGGAGTTCTTCATACGCAAGGCGATCGGTTGGACCCTGAGAGAGATGTCCAAGTCGCGGCCAGCTGAGGTGCGTGCATGGATCGAACCGCGTGCCGAGCGTGCCTCCGGCGTGACTCTGCGAGAGGCCCGCAAGTACCTGTAACTCTTACTGACCGGGCCCTTCCAGGTACCGCCAGAAGTCGGTAACAAGGGTGCCGACACGGTCGTCACCGACCGCATCTATCTCGAGTCGGCGCCACACCAGCAGCAACAACTCTTCTGCCGAGCCCTGCAGGACGGCGTCGTGGTCACCCGGCCCGCTTTGATAGGTAGGGACACCACCAGGTGTGAGGGTCACCAACGATTCACCGGGAACATCCGTGCAACGAAGGCAGATCGTGCCCGGGGCGCCTCGATAGATGTGGCCCTCGCGTGAGATGAACACGCCGAGCATCTCGTCGATCCCGTCGGCCGCGAGCTCCGCGTCGATGGGTCCGGTCTCACCCACGGCGTTCTCGGCATCCCATCGATGGACGGTGGTCTCCTGGGCCATGCGGCGGATCCAAAACGCAACGCGATGGTCCCCCGACCAGCTCCACGCCGGCGCTTCAGGATCGGCTGCCGACAAAGTCGCCAAGAGCTCGTTGACGCCATCGCGGTACCACTCGATCAACTCACCGTCTTGGTCGGGTGGGGGATCGATCGCAAGATCGGACGGTTCTTCAGTGCCCCCACGACGCACGATCGCCATCTTGTGACGGTGCACCCGGCCGGTGTGGTGGATCAGCGCCCACATGTCCCACTCAGGGCAAGAAGGGATGGGTGCGGCCAGATCTCGCTCGGCGGCAACTGCCAGAGCTTCGCCGTCGAGTTTCAGAAGCTCGAGATACCTAGCATCGTCCATCGCTCCATCTTGCACCGGGAGTCGACCTTGCGTTCCATTACTCTGAGACGAGAGGACAGCGGGCGGATCCATCTATCGGATGGAGGATCACTGGAATGAAGGCGTTCATCACGGGAGCCACTGGATTCATCGGCGGACGCGTCGCCGGGCGCCTGCGCGAGCGGGGCGACGAGGTCGTCGCACTGGTGCGCACACCCGCCAAGGCCGGAAGGCTGAAGGAGCTCGGCTGCGAGATCGTCACGGGTGATCTTCTGTCCGCGGACGCCATCCAAGCTGGCGTGAAGGGTTGCGACGCCGTCTTCCACATCGCCGCCGACTACCGGGTGGGGATCCCGGCCGGCGAGCGGCAAGGGATGCACGAAGCAAACGTGACCGGAACCGAGATCATCCTGGATGCTGCCATCGCTGCGAACGTAGCGAAGGTCGTTTACGTGTCGACCATCGGCTACTTCGGAAACACTCGAGGGGACGTGGTGGACGAGACGTTCGTGCGCACCGACTTCGATTGGTTGTCTGTTTACGACGAGACCAAATACCTGGCACATGAGGTCGCGGCCGATCGGATCAAGAAGGGTGCACCGATCGTGATCGCGCAGCCGGGGGGTGTCTACGGCCCGGGAGACACATCGGACCTGGCGATGCTGATCGATCGACTCCGAAGCGGGAAGTTGCCGTTTCTACCGATGGGCGATGTCGGCTTCAACTTCGTACACGTGGACGACGTCGTCGAGGGAATCATCCTGGCGCACGACAAGGGGCGCAACGGCGAGTCGTACGTGCTGGGCGGGGAGCGCACGACGCTGCAGGGTTTGACCGAGAAGCTCAGCGAGCTGGAAGACAGGCGGTCTCCCCGGCCTCTGCCCGACATCTTCGTCAAGGCCAGCGCGCCGTTCGGTCCCGTCATCGGAAAACTGATGGGTCTTCCCCCGAACATGAAAGAGATGATCAAGGCGGGGGACGGCGTCACCTACTGGGCTAAAGACGACAAGGCACGGAGCGAACTCGGTTACTCACCCCGCAACCTCGACACCGGTTTGAGGCAGACGCTCGCCGCTCTCTAACGAGGGCAGCTTCAAGAATCCGTACCCGCACGCGATCAATGTTGCCACCCCGCCTAGAGCGAGTGCAGCGCGCGGGCTGAAGGCTTCTGCAACCCAACCCACGATCGGGGCACCGATCGGGGTCGAGCCCAGGAAGAGAACGAAATAGATCGCCATCACCCGGCCGCGCATCTCGTCCGACGAGCCGAGCTGGAGGCTTGAGTTCATCGTCGCCAGGAATGCCATAGATGAGGCTCCCAAAGGGATGAGAAGCAGCGCTGCGATCGGCAGCGTCGGCGCAATCGCGGTGCCGAGGGTGAAGGTCGCGAGAAGGAAACCGGAGACCAACAAGAGTTTGCGACCCGGGCGGCCGAAAGCGGCGTTGGTCATCGACCCGGCGAACATCCCGATCCCGATAGTCGATCCGAGGAGACCGAACGTTCCCGCATTCCCCGAGAACGTTTCCTTCGCTATCAGAGGAAGGATCACCTGGAAGTTGTACTGAAGGGTTCCGACGATGGCCATGATGATCAGCAGAGACTTCAGTGCTGGTTGTGACGCCACGTAACGCAGCCCTGCTCGCACCTGGCCCGGCGCCCTCCGTACCGGCTCGGCCGTCTTGAGTTGAGATCTGTCGATCCGCAGCAACGCGATCGTGATCGGGACGAACGAGAGCGTGTTCACGAGGAAGCATTCGCCGATCCCCACTGTGCTTATGAGGATTCCGGCAACCGCCGGCCCCAAGACACGGGCGATCGTGAAGGTGGCCGTGTTGAGACTTACTGCGTTCGTCAGACGATCGCGTCCGACCATCTCCATGGTGAACGTTTGCCGAGTGGGATTGTCGATCGCCGTTACGAGGCCAAGCAACACCGCCAGAACGAGGACGATGCCAAGGTTGACGACGCCGGCAACGGTGACGATGCCGAGGGTCAGGGAGAGCAGGGCTCCGCTGATGTTCGTCATCAGCAAGACCTTGCGCTTCTCGAAACGGTCGGCGATAACCCCAGCCCAGGCACCGAAGACAAGGATCGGCAACCATTGCAGCGCGGTGACCAACCCGAGCCCGAATCCGCTATCGGTCAGCCTCAGCACCAACCATCCCTGGGCAACCCATTGAACCCAAGTGCCGGTCCAGTTGAGGACCTGACCGATGAAGAAACGGCGATAGTTGCGAACGTTCAGGGATTCGAACGCGCGGGTGAGGGCTTTCACTGCACCCCGATCAGTTTCTCGAGCGCGAACGTCAAGACCTTGCGCCGCTCCTTCGGCTCGATCCCCGCAAGGAAGGAGCCTTGGACCGTAGCGGCGAAAGAGGCGGCGGCAACGTCGAGTTCTTCACTGTCGATGTAAGGGCGCAGAACGTTCACCGTCATCGACCGAAGACGTGCGTTCAGGTCGGTGAGGTACTCGGCTATCACCGGGCTCCGTTGCGCTTGTTCGTGCATCGACGCTCGAAGGGGATACAGCTCGCCCAGCTGCTCCACGAACCACATCACCTTCGCGACGACGCTCTGGCTGCCGCGTGGCTTGTTCGCGAGGAGCTTGTGAACGATGTGCTCGAACGCGGCGACCATCAGATGGTCCTTCGAGGGGAAGTACCAATAGATCGCGTTGTGGGCGAGGCCCAGCTCGCGAGCGATCCCGGCAACCGAAACCGCGTTGTAACCCCCAGCACGAAGCTGGCGTTCGGCCGCGTCGAGGATCTCAGTGACCTTCTCGTCGCGACCGATGTCTCGCCTTGTCTTGGGCATCGCGTCAGCTTGAAGTCGAGTTGACAGGCTGTCAAGAACTCTACTACGGTTCTTGAAAGGCTGCCAAGAGCGCCTTCGAAGAAGGAGGATCGATGACAACGACATGGGAACGGGCACTTGTGACGGGCGCGTCTTCGGGGATCGGAGAGGCGTTCGCACGCGAGCTGGCCGCTCGAGGCACCGATCTGGTGCTTGTCGCCCGCCGCGCAGCGTTGCTGGATGCCCTGGCCGAGGAGTTGAGCGACCGGCACTCGGTCGAGGTCGGGGTGTTGCCGGCCGATCTGACGGATCCGGACCAACTCCACGCCGTCGAGTTGCGATTGACGGGTGGTGGCCAGCAGATCGACCTCCTGGTGAACAACGCCGGCGGAGGCACCCCGGGTCCCGGCCCTTTCCATGCGCACGACCGAGATCTGCTCGAGAACCAGATGGTGCTGAACGCGGTGTCGGTGTTGCGGCTGACGCATGCGGCACTCGCTTCGATGACCAAGACGGGTAGCGGCAACGTGATCCAGGTCTCCGCCGGGGTGGGTTTCTATCCGACCCCGTGGGGTGCGACCTATGCCGCAAGCAAAGCGTTCGTGAACAGCCTCAGTCGAGCGGTCGAGTTCGAGCTGGATGGGACCGGTGTGCACGTCACATCCGTTTGCCCCGGTTTCACGAGGACCGAGGCACCCGCTCGCAACGGTTTCACGGAGAAGAACATCCCCAGTCGTTTGTGGGCCGATCCGGAGGAAGTGGTTCGCGCTGCGCTTGAAGCAGCGGCAGCATCCAAGCCATTGGTTTCGCCGACGCTTGTGAACAAGATCGCCGCAGTGTTCGGCGCTCACTTCCCAAACGTCATGCTGCGTGCTGCAGGAAGGCTCCGGCCGTTGCGTTCGGCGGCGGATAGATCGAGCGCGTAACGCGGCGTGCTATCTCTGTGGGATGGATCTCACCGCCCCAGAGATGGCCATCGCCCTTATCTCCGTTCTCGTCGGAGGACTCATCCAAGGATCGATCGGGTTCGGCATGGCTTTGATCGTCACGCCGGTACTGAGCTTCGTTGCTCCGGGCTCCGTGCCCGCCACGATCCTGATCCTTGCCTTTCCGCTCACGCTGTCGATGGCAGTGCGGGAACGAGAAGCCATCGAGAAGCGGGGCTTACTCGAGATCACCTTGGGCCGGCTGCCCGGAACAGCGCTAGCGGTCGTGTTGATAGGCGTCCTGAGCGGCGAGCGGATCATCTTCGTTATCGGAGCAGTGGTGTTCGTTGCCGCCTTGATCAGCTGGTTCACCCCGGAATTCGAATTGAAGACCCGGCTGCGCGTCGTGGCGGGTGTCTTCTCCGGTTTCATGGGAACGATCGCCGGCATCGGCGGACCCGCGCTGGCGCTGGCGTACCAACGGCGTCCCGGCCCTCAATTGCGTGCGACCTTGGCGGCCGCGTTCGTCATCGGATCCATCATCTCGCTGACCGTGCTGGGAGTGGCCGGCCGGGTGCAGACACAACATCTGATCCTTGCCCTCCAGTTGATCCCGGCCCTGTTGATCGGTCTCTGGTTGTCCGCGCGCCTGGCACGCGTCCTCGATCGCGGTTGGCTGCGACCGGCGGTGCTCGGGTTCGCGCTCGTCTCTGGTCTGGCGGCGATGTGGAAAGGGCTCGGCTAGTCCACTTCGTAGTTCTGTTCGCCGAGAACGTAGGTCCCCGACTTCGAGGTCATTGGGACTCGGCGGTCTCCAGGGACTGCATCGCCTCGGTCCAGGTCCCTTCCAGCTTCTTACGCCGGCGTTTCCCGGCCTCGTAACGCTTCGTCATGTCGGCTACGTCGGCGCCCGACATGTAGAGCTCGGGATCGGCGAATGCTTCCTCGAAGGTCTTCAACTCATTCGTCAGCTCGTCCAGTTCGCGCTCGATCCGAGTGACCCGATCTCGCAACGTTTTCGTTTGTTGCCGAGCCTCGGCCTCCAGGCGTTTCTGTTCCTTCGTCTTGGGCCCGGTCTCCCTCGGCTTCCCATTTCCCGCAGTTTCGGTCGTCCCCGGGTCCACCTCGGCTCGCTCCGACTTGGACAGGTAGTAGGCGTAATCACCGTCGAAGTTCGTGACTCGTCCCTGGATAACCTCGACGACGCGGTTCGCGACGCTTCGGATGAGGTGACGGTCGTGGGTGATCAGAACGATCGTCCCCGAATACTCACTGAGTGCTTCTTCGAGGACATCGCGGCTCCACATGTCGAGGTGGTTCGTCGGCTCGTCCATGCACAGGAAGTTCACCGGTGAGACGAGCAGTTTCGCCAGGGCCAGACGAGTCCTCTCGCCGCCGGACAACACAACCACCTTCTTGTCCTGCTCCTGACCCGAGAACAGGAAACGGCCCAGGAGTCTGCGAGCGTCGACTTCGATGCCGGGGGGGACGGCGCTTCGCAACTCCTGGAGCACCGTGTTCGTCGGCGTCAGAGCTTCGATCTGATGTTGGGCGAAATAGCCGAGCTCGACCTTGTGTCCGAGCCTGCGCTTTCCGGCTTGTGGCTCGTTGACGCCGGCGAGAAGCTTGAGGAGTGTCGACTTGCCGGCCCCGTTCGGGCCGACGAGCGCGAGCTTGTCGCCGCGCTCCATGATGAGATCGAGTCCTTCGTACACGGGGGCCGCGTCATAGCCGAATGTCACGTCGGACAACTCGATGACCACGCGTCCCGAACGCGGGGGCTCTGGGAAAGTCAGGTTCATGTTCTTGCGCGACCTGGTCGGCGCTTCTATCCGTTCGATCTTCTCGAGCGCCTTCACGCGGCTCTGCACCCGACTTGCAAGACTCGCCTTGTAGCGAAAGCGGTTGATGAAGCGCTCCGTCTGAGCCAGTTTCCGAGCTTGATTCCGTGCAGCGGCTTCCTGTTGCTCGAGCTCCAACTCCCGCTGTTCCACGAAGCTCTGATAATCGCCCGTGTACGAGTAGAGCTTCTTGTCTCGCAGCTCAACGACTTTGCTCGACAGGGAATTGATGAGGTCGCGGTCGTGAGAGATCAGGATCACGGCACCCTCGTACGAACGCAAGAAGCGTTCGAGCCACACAACCGATTCGAGATCGAGGTGGTTGGTGGGCTCGTCGAGCATCAATAGATCGGGGTTCGCCAGCAAGAGCTTGGCCAGAGCGATGCGCATCAACCACCCGCCGGAAAACTTGTCCGTCATCCGAGTGAAGTCCTCGGTCGAGAAACCCAGGCCCCCGAGGATCCGCTTGGCTTCGTGCTCCAGCGAGTAGCCACCGAGCGACGAGTACTTGTCCTGCAGGCGCCCGTACTCCGCCACCACCCGGTCGCGTTCTGGGCCCGGCTCAGTCTCGGCCATCTCGGTCTCGAGGACCGCAAGGCGGTGCCCGACCCGGGCTGCGGTGTGCCCCGTCGAAACGACCTCCTCGAGCAATGGCCGACCCCTTAGAGCATCGGTCTCCTGTCGCAGGTAGCCGACGACCGCATCCTTGATCAGTCGAATCTCACCCGAATCGGGCTGCTGATCGCCGACGATCATGTCGAGCAGGGTCGTCTTGCCGGACCCATTGGGCCCGACGATGGCTATGCGATCGCGCGCGTAGACATTGAGCTGCGCGTCGAGTAAGAGGTCGCGCGCCCCGAAAGCCTTCTGGAGTCCAGATATCGCGAGCACGCCTTAACCGTAACCACGGGGGAAGGTTCTAGAAGCTACGTGCCTTCTTCTCGCATTCCGAGCTCTTCTTGAGCTCCTCTTTTCGATCGAAGACGCAGGTATCGGTACCCGGCCCGCCCTTGATCACGTCGAGCCCCGGCCCCCCCACCAACCTGTCGTTTCCGCCGCCCCCCGAGACGAGGTCCTTCCCTCCGCCACCGAGCACGACGTCGTTCAGGTCCTGAGCCGCCGTGTAACGGCGAGCCGCGCCGCCGCCACTTCCAAGTGCGTTATCTCCATAGAGCTTGTCGTTCCCGGCCCCCCCAACGACGCGATCGTTGCCGAGGCCGCCCTCGACGATGTCGTTCCCGGCTTGGCCATTCAGCTTGTCGTTCCCGTCGTCACCGTTGCTCTTATCGTTCCCCTTTCCCAGCACGATGACGTCGTCCTTATTCGTTCCCTGAACCTCGTCGTCCCCCTCCGTCCCGAAAGTCGGCAGTGGACCGATGAGCGCCATGCTGTTGATCGCAATGTGGATCTGATCGCTGTTCCACTTGTCGGCCGGGATCGTTCTCTTGACCTTGAGGTCGTTATAGGCGGGGTCGATGACCGTGAAACCGGCGGCTGCGAAGACCCCCCCTCCGAGCTCGACGGCTACCGATGCCTCGTAGTCGGCGGCGTCCGGCGCATCGTTCTTGGACACGATGAAGTGACCGGGAAGCTCTTGGACGACCTGATCGTTCTCGTAGCGCTTGACCTGGATCGCGGCGGATTCGACTTCCGGCCAGCCCTGGAACTGGTCGCGGCGCGCAGCCATCTCGGGAGAAGTCGCCTCGTCGTCGAAGATCACGCTCCACTCGATCGCGCTGGGACCAACGGTCTCACCGTCTGAAGTCTGATAGTCGGGGCCCAGCCACTCGCCCGAGGTCCCGTCCTGACAACAGCCTCGTACGTACTCGGGTGGCGAGACGACCCGCACGAAGAGATCTTCGGGGAATCCCCCGGTGGCGGCACTGCCGGCGACCTTGACGTCGTCCGCTACCTGCGCGAACGCCGATGTGGCCGGGAACAGCGCGAGGCCGAGAGCGATCGCCGCGGCGATCGCCGGGACGCGTGCGGAGTTTCCGATTCTCAGACCCATCTTGAGTCCCCCCTGGAGACCGGTTTCGTCTCAGTAAAGGCGCGCAATCACAGGCGCACAAGGGCCTACAACGGGTTTTCCTAGGCGAAGCGCTCGAGTAGCCCCTGGTCGAGGACGTTTATCCCGCCGCCGGTCACCTCGATGACGCCTTCTCTCTGGAGCTGCTCGAGGATCCCGATCACGTCGCTCTGAGGACCGCCCGAAAGCGTCGCCAGGCGGGGGAGGGTCACCGCGGATTCCGACATAGACAGCTCCTGTAGCCGCTTCACGACCCGGCCTCGGAGATTGAGTGCGAGCACGTCCATAGCCAGCTCGTCGTCCTCGAGGATGTATGGAGCCATGACCTTTGCGATCTCGATGGTGATCTGGGGATCCGACGAATACACCTCGGCGAAGGCATCTCGCTCGACGACCCAGACCTCGGCGTCACTGAGGGCTTCCGCTGATGCGGTCCGGCGATGGCCCCCCAACACTCCGAGCTCGCCGAGGATCTGACCCGGCCCCATCGTGCGGATATCCCGGCGCACACCGTCGGGTTCGAGCACGTAGATGCGAACCTCTCCCCGTTTGATCACGATGACCTCGGTCGGGAGGTCGCCCTGTTTCACGACATCCATACCTGCCTCGAAGTACTGGACCTTGGCCGCCGCTTCGAGATCCTTCTTCGATCTTTCCGAGGCCCCTACGAGGAATGGGGCTTCCTCCAGTGTCCGAAGTTCGAACTCGGGCTCGAAGGACTCGGGAGGAGGGGTCGAAGTCTCTTGATTGTCGGTGGACATGGCTCCCATTATGGACAGGCGGCGGGGCCGCGGGTAGTAGGAAGAGGTCGACCGGAGGAGAATGAGTGACGATCATCCATATCAACGACCTCCTGAAGTACGCCGTTGAACAGCAATGCTCCGACCTGCATCTGAAGACCGGCACCGTGCCCACGGTGAGGATCAGCGGCCACCTGGCCGCTACGGCTTTCCCCGAGCTCGACGAGAAGATCTGCGCCGAGATGGCCGATCAGATGATGGATGAGGGGCAGGCCGAGCACCTCGAGAAGGTGGGTGAGGTTGACTTCGGATACACGGCTCCCGATCTAGGTCGGTTCCGCGTGAACGTCCATCGTACGCGCGGGACGATAGGGATCTCTGCTCGTCGCATCTTGCCCGAGCCACCGTCGTTCCAAGCCCTGGGTCTACCCGAGGCGGTCGAGGCTCTGGGCAACGAGCACCGGGGGCTGGTTCTCATCACCGGGCCGACGTCGTCCGGAAAAACCACTACGACGGGCGCGATCCTCGGTCACATCAACGCGTCGAGAGCGTGTCACATCCTCACCATCGAGGATCCGATCGAGATCCTTCACAACGACAACCGCTCGATCGTCACCCAACGAGAGATCGGTCAAGACACTCACGATTTCGCTTCGGCATTGCGCGCCGCTATGCGTCAGGACCCCGATGTGATCTTCGTCGGCGAGATCCGCGACATGGAAACAGTCAAAGCCGCGCTCCAAGCAGCAGAAACGGGTCACTTCGTGCTCGCAACGTTGCACACCACGAACGCGACCGAGACGATCAACCGGATCATCGAGTTCTTCCCTCCGCACGAGCAGAAGCAGACCCGGGTCGCTCTTGCCGGGGCTCTGGTCGGCGTTATCTCACAGCGTTTGTTGCCGAAGGCAGGCGGGGGCCGGGTTGCCGCCATCGAGGTGATGGTGATGAACGGTCGCATCCGGGATCTGATCCTCGACCCCGACCGAACGCACGAGATCGTGGACATCATCGCCGAGTCGGGTTTCTACGGGATGCAGACCTTCGATCAGGCGGTTGTCGAGCTCGTCAAGAAGGAGCTCGTGTCGATGGACGACGCCAAGGCCGCTGCTACGAACCCGCACGACTTCGAGCTGGCACTGAAACAACAGGGCGTCATCGCCATCTAGACAGACGAGTCCACGCCTGCCTTTTCCACTTCGTCCCACGGCATCGAGTCGAGCCACTCGAGCGTCATCTCCTCGTAACGGATGCCGAATCTGAGTGTGTGAGCGGTTAGGGGAGACTCACGCTCGACCTCGGGCAGGATCTCGCGGAAATAAGCAAGGCGCTCTTCGTGCTCGAGCTTCTGCATCGTGACGAAGCGCCTCAAGGTTTTCTCGTCGAGATAATCGGCGAAGAAGAACTTCAGAAGTCCCTGCATCCGGATGAGATCGTCGCCGGGGTTCTGGCGCAGCCAACCGAGGAATGCCTGCCGTCCTTCCTCGGTGATCGAATAGGGCCGTCGGTCGCGCGCACCCGTCTCGCCCACCTCGACCAGCCCGGCCTCGGCGAGGGACCGGAGCTCCCTGTAGACCTGGCTGCGTGTGAGGTTCCAGAAGCAGCCGATCGAGGCCTCGACGGTGCCGACGATGTCCCACCCCGTTAGAGGACCGTTGAGCAGGAAGCCCAGGAGTGACGCTGCGGTAGCGTTGAGCGTCCGATTTGACAGTCCATTTTGGAAGGTCTTAGTCTCCATCCACATAGACATATCACATGAGACTACTGAGGGATAGGCGATGAGGGACATCTGGGCGGTTCCACCCGGTGGCTTCGAAGCCACCGCAAAGAAAAGTCGAAAGGGTCTCAAGGCCGCGATCGCGGGAGGTCTCGTGGTCCTGCTCGGGGTCGGGATCGGGACGGTCGTTTCTTCCATGAACTCCTCGACCGAGGTAGGTGAGGACACGGCTCTCGCCGAGTTCCGAGAGAACTCCGGATCTTCCGAGTCCTCCACGAATGAAGACACGAAGGTCTCGGAGGGCTCCGGTAAACCAGACAAGGCCCAGCAAAAGAAAGACCAGGCCAACGCTGGGGCCGGGTCGGCCGGCGGGTCCGTATCGAACGACCAAGGCAGCGACGCTCCTGGGGCTGCAACCGGTGGCTCGACTTCGGACTCGGATCAGGGCAACTCCGGTGCGCCACCGTCGAAGGGGTCGAGCACGACCGCCTCGAGTAACCAGATCGCCCCGCCGCGCGAAGGCGTCTACTCGTGGGAGATCGACGGTTACGAGGAGGCGCCCGGCGTTCACCGGCAGCTTCCGAAACGGTCATCCAGGATCATCACCCACGAGGGAAACAACAACTGGACCGAGCACCACATCTTCTCGGAGCAACGCGAACAGTGGTTCGGTCTCGGGATCTCGGAAGAAGGCGTGTTCACGCGCACGGTCAGGAACCGTGTCGAGTTCGGGCCCGTCGAGGAGGACGCAACGATCGTCTACAACCCGCCGATGTTCGTGTCTCGGTTCCCGATGACGGTCAACAACACTTGGGACGGTTCGTGGAAGGGCAAGACCTCGGGTGAATACCAGGCGAAGTGTTTCGAGCGTGGGTTCCTCACGATCGGAGGAGAGCGCGTTGAGGTTTTCGCCACCGAAGTGAAGATGGAGATGCGCGGCGAGGTCGAAGGCACGGCCACCGTTCGTTCCTGGGTGTCGCCGGAGCACCGCCTTGTCGTCAAGCAGTATCAAGAGACGAGAGTGACGAGCGGTCCGGGCGACTATCACAGCGAATGGACCGGCCAGCTGACCTCGTTAGATCCCAAGACCTGATCAGAAGCACCGCCATGTGCCCCACGGTTAACGTTGTGCCGTCAGCTTCGTGCCATGAGGGGAGAGTCGGATGACTTCGAGTTTGCGCACCCGTCTAGGTGCGTCCATAGCAGTGGTCGCTATCGGTGCCGCTGCAGTAGTCCTTTCCATCGGTTCTTCAGGTGATGCGGCCACTGCTTGTTTGGCGAAGGACAAGTTGGCCTCGGCCAAACTCAAGAACGTCCAGGGGGATCAGGTCGGCAAAGTCACGTTCGGTATCCACTCGTCGTGCAAGACGAAGCTCACCGTGGCCCTGTCCGGGATCACCGCAGGCTTCCACGGTTTCCACATTCACACGACGGGCGTATGTGATCCCGCCGCGACGGATCCTTCGGGAGCAGCAGTTCCCTTCTATTCGGCAGGTGGCCACTTCAATCCGGGAGCGACAGACCATGGCGCTCACGCGGGCGATCTTCCGCCGGCTCTCGGCATGGACACCGGTGCAGCCCGGACCTGGTTCTTGACGAGCGGGTTCCGGATCACCGATCTGGACGACGACGATGGCAGCGCGGTCATCCTTCATGCCGGTGCCGACAACCTCGCCAACATCCCCGCGGCCACCGCATCCGGTGAAGAGCGTTATCACTCCCACGCCTACGACACGATGGGTGCGGACGAGGATTCGCGCAAGACCGGTGACGCCGGGGCCCGCTTCGCGTGCGGCGTGGTGAAGCGCAACCCGAGGGATTAACGCCGACGGCTGAGCCCGTCGGCGTTCGGGCCCAGTCCCCGCAGGATTCTTCCGTTTTGACGGCGATGTCCGGTTTGGTATATGAACGCTTGTTCATAGAACTGCGGGCGTTCCAAAGGGGGCTTTCGATGGGCCGATTGCTTGAGATCCGAGGGGTATTCGTAGTGGTGCTGCTGGCGATGTTCGTGGGAGCCGCATGTTCCGGGGGGCCGGCTCCCTCAGCTGCAGATCCGGCCGAGTCTCCGGGACAGATCGTCGACAACGGCGATTCCGGCAAGATCGGCGGCGGCAAGCTCGGCAAGGGCAAAGGCAAGAGCAGCGGCAAGAAGGGCGGCGGCTCGGGAGGAACTTCCTCCGGCGGCTCCAGTGGCGGCGGAGGCGTGCCTGCGGACGCTACCGACGGAAGCACCGTCTCGGCTACGGGCCAGAAGGTCAGCGAGAAGCAGCAGGCCGAACGCGCGCGGCGTCTTGCCAAAGGTCTTCCTACGGTGAACATGTGGCCGCAAAGCACGGCGCAGATGGGGTTCACGGATGACGCGATCACCTTGTGCGGTCATGCAGCGCTGACGTTCGCAGAAGCGTTCGACACCCGGCCAGAGGACATCAACGTCTACTGGTCGATGGTTAACGACAACGGCGGCGTGTATGGGCGCGATGTCCATCTCACGATCGAGGACGATGCCTATCGCCCGGACAACGCAGTGCAGGCAGCCGAGCGGTGCAAGGCCAAGAATCCCTTCATGCTGATCGGCGGTATCGGGTTCGACCAGATCCCCGCAGTGCGCGCGTGGAACGAGCAGGAGCAGAACCGTTTGCTCTACGTGCACCACATCGCGCGTCAAGACCTCAGCAAGAAGTACAGCTTCAGCTTCCTCCCGACGGTCGAGCAGTCCGGCAGGCTCGCCGCTCGTTGGATCCTTGCCAAGCACAAGAGCGACAAGATCGGCGTGATCTGGCGCCAGAGCGAAGCATGGGAGCCGGGACACAAGACGTTCCTCGCTTCGATGAAGAGTGCCGGGAAGGGACTGGTTGCAGACCTTCCCGTGCAGAAGGATCAAGCTGTTTACACGCAACAGATCGCCGAGCTGAAGGCACAAGGTGCGAAGACCGTCTTCGTGTGGGAGAACGGTCTCGCGGCGATCGAGCTCATCAAGCAGGCGAAGCAGCAGGACTATCACCCGACGTGGGTCGTGTTCCCGTTCCAGATCATGACCGACACGCTGAAGGAAGAGATGCTCAACCCGCCCGTCGAAGGCATCGCGATGTGGCCCGCGTATGTGCCCGGCGCAACAAGCGGGCCCTTCGCCCCGTACGCAGCAGAGATAGCCAGGTACGAAGAGGCCCAACGTAAGTACGGAAGGGCACAGAAGGGCAACGACATCCTCTGGATGACGTGGTTGGCGATGAAGCAGGTCCACCAATGGTTGCTCGATTGCGGCCCGAACTGCGACCGGAACCGGATGGTGGCATTGCTCATCTCGGGACGCCACAAAGCTGTCGCGCCGAACTGCCCGTTCAACTTCAAGGCGAACCAGCACGTGGGCGGGTTCCTCGGAAACATCTTCAAAGCCACGAATGTGTCCGGTTATGGCCCCGGGTGGGTTCAGACCAATACCTGCGTCCGCATCTAGTCCATAGGTAGGTAGTTGATGGGTCAAACCCTGATCACGGGGCTGGCCACGGGCGGTATCTACGCGCTGCTCGCGGTCGGCATCGTGCTCGTCTTCAAAGGCTCCCGGGTGCTGAACTTCGCCCAGGGGGAGATGGGCACGTTCGGGTTGTTCATCGCGTTCTGGCTGATCGAGAGACAGAATCTGCCGTGGATCGTCGGCGCACTCGGCGCGATCGTTGTCGTGGCCGGTATCGGGTTCGCTTTCGAGCGGATCGTGGTTCGCAACATGGGAGATGCGCCTCGTCTGTCCGTCGCAGTGGCGACGATCGGCCTCTTGCTGTTGCTCTTCGCTCTCGAGCTCAAGATCTTCGGGCCCAGCCCCCAGATCCTGCCCGGTCCGATCTCAGGCCTCGGCATCAAGGTGGCCGGATTCTTCGTCAGCCCCACTCAGATACTTGCGCTTCTCACGGCTATCGGACTTGGGATAGCTCTGGCCACCTTCCTCAAGCGGACCGATTTCGGTCTCGGTGTCTTAGCGGCATCTCAGGATCCGGGAGCAACGCGACTCGTCGGCGTCCCGCTGGCGCGCGTGTCGGCCTTCACGTGGGCGCTCGCGGGAGGAGTCTCTGCGATGGCCGCGCTCTTGATAGAGCCCACAGTCGGCATCTTCGCTGCCGGATTCATGACCGGTCTGTTCGTGAGGGGCCTTGCGGCCGCGCTGATCGGTGGCCTTACGAGTCTCCCCGGCGCTTTCGTCGGGGGAGTCGTTGTTGGGATCGTCGAGGCTTTCATCCAGCAGCGTTACGTGCAATCGACGTTCCCCGGCATCGGATCCGTTGCCGTGATGGTCGTGATCGTGCTCGTGCTTCTGGTCAGGCCGCAAGGTTTGTGGGGGAAGGCAGCGGTATGACCGACATCACGGGATGGCCGTATGAAAGTGGTCGCGGGTTCAATTTCCGCTTCACCAAACGCAAGCTGATCGCGTTAGCTTGCATCGCCGCATCGATCGCCGTGCCCCCGCTCTTGTTCCGTTCGACGCCGTTCCTGCCCAGCCACATCGCACTGAACATCGCCGTCGGCGTGAGCTTCATCCTTATGGCGCTGTCTCTGAACGTGCTCCTCGGCTACGCGGGACAGATCTCGCTGGGGCATGGCGCGTTCCTCGGTGTCGGCGCTTTCGCCAGCGGGCTGCTGACGAGCAAGCCGCAGCTTCCGGTTCTCGTCGGTCTCCTAGTGGCCGCAGTTGTTGGAGCGCTCTTCGCCCTGGTGCTCGGCGTACCGGCTCTCAGGCTGAGAGGGCTTTACCTGGCCGTCACGACGATCGCGTTCGCATTCATGATGGAGGAGTCGTTGTTCCGGTGGGAGCCCCTGACGGGGGGATCGGCCGGGCTCGAGCTCCCTCGCCCTCTGGCCGGCACCTTCGCTTTCTCGCAGCACGCCGATTACCTGGCGTTCTTGCTGGTGTTCCTCGTTGGGTTCTGGTTGTTCGACCAGAACATCACGCGGACGAAGATCGGGCGAGCGTTCAATGCGATCAGGTGGGACGAGAAGGTCGCGCAAGGTTTCGGCGTCCCGGTTGCGTCCTACAAGATCCTCGCTTTCGTCCTGTCCGGCGCGCTCGCTGCGGTCGCCGGTGCTCTGTACGGACATCTCATCGGTTTCATCAACTCCGAGAGCTTCGCCTTCAAATCCCAACCGAACTATTCCCTCCTTCTCGTGATCATCGTTGTGATCGGCGGGTTGGGGAGCCGGTCGGGGGTTGCGGTTGCTGCCCTCTTCTATGCGTTGCTTCCACGCTTCCTCGAGTTCCTGCAAGGCTGGGAGATGATCGTGGGCGCCGTTGCATTGATCGACGTGATGGCGCGTCATCCGGGCGGCATCGCCGGCGCGGTCCGACAGCGGGCAGAGAAACGAGGCGAGAAGAAGGCCCGGGGGGATCTGTCGTCGACGGACGATGACGAGCTCCCGAAACTGCCAAAGCTTCCAAGGCCCGCCGGTTTGCCGGAGCGCCCAGAGATCCTTACCGGTAGCGCACTGCTCGAGGTGCATGACATATCGGTGACTTTCGGTGGTCTCAAGGCGGTGGATGAGGCCGCGCTCACCGTTCATCAAGGTCAGATCGTCGGTCTTATCGGGCCGAACGGTGCCGGCAAGACAACGTTGTTCAACGCGATCTCGGGATTCGTGAAGCCTGAGGGGGGCAGCGCCAAGTTCCTCGGACGCGAGCTGATGGACCTCCCGCCCCATGCACGTGCCCGTCTCGGCATCGGTCGGACGTTCCAGCAGATCGGGCTTACGAAGGATCTTTCGGTCAACGAGAACTTCCTACTGGCGCAGCACGTCGCGGCCGACTATCCCGTTCCGAAGGGATTGCTCTACACGGCCTCGGCCGGCGGGAGCGAACGGGCGATGCGCAAGCGCGCCACGGATGCGATCGAGGCTCTGGGGTTCGAGGCTTTCACAGACACCCCGGTGAGGAACCTTTCGCATGGCCAGCAGCGGTTGGTCGAGTTGGGATGCGTCCTTGTCACCGCTCCGGAGTTGTTGCTGCTCGACGAGCCCTCGGCCGGCATGTCGCCGGCAGCGGTGGAGAACCTCGGTGAGCGCCTACGCGAGATCCGTGACGATCTGGGCCGGACAGTGTTGTTGATCGAGCACCACATCCCGTTGGTCCTGGACGTGTGCGACTACATCTATGTACTGAACTTCGGGAAGGTGCTGGCGCACGGTACGACTGAAGAGATCGCACGCCAGCCCGAAGTCATCGGCGCTTATTTCGGCGAGGCGGTGGCATGAGCGACTACTTGCTCGAGCTAAGAGATGTCTCGACCGGCTTCGGAGCCAACACGGTGTTGCACGGGTGCTCGTATCACGTGTCCAAAGGAGAGATCGCCGGAGTCCTGGGTCTCAACGGCGCCGGGAAGAGCGTGTCGCTCAAGGTCGTCGCCGGTCTCCTTCCCGCGTGGTCGGGGCAAGTGTTCTTCCTCGGCGAAGACGTTACGAAGATGTCCGTCGAAGAGCGTGTTGCCCGGGGGATGGGTCATGTTCCGCAAGGTCGCCAGGTGTTCCCTGATTTCACCGTCGAAGAGAACCTGCGTTTGGGCGCTTACACGCTGAGGCGCCGGGACAAGTCTCGCTACAAGTCCGTGCTCGACGGCCTCCTCGAACGATTCCCGATCCTCGCCGAGCGCAGGGATCAACTTGCCGGGACCATGTCGGGCGGACAGCAGGCGATGCTTGCCGTGGCGCGCGGACTGATGTCGGAGCCCAAGCTGCTCGTCATCGACGAGCCCTCGGCGGGCCTGTCTCCGGTCGCTGTGCAGGAGCTGTTCGAAACGCTGAAAGTGGTCCACGAGACGGGCGTCACGATCCTGCTCGTCGAGCAGAACGTCACCTTCTCGCTGAAGGTCGCCGATCGCGTTCACATCATGCAACGGGGCCAGATCGTCTACGAGGGCATCGTCGGCAATCTCGACACCGACAAGGTCGCCGACTATCTCGGGGTCGGTCGCCTTCTGTCCAAGAGCCTGAAAGCATCCGCTCCCGAGCCGGTGGTAACCCGATGACGGCGATCGAGCGGGAAGAGCTCATGCGCGGCACCAAAGAAGGTGCTCCGCACACCTCGAAACGGATCCAGGACGAGGCACTCAAGCTGTTCTTCGAACGAGGGTTCAAGTCGACGACGATGCGCGAGATCGCTCTGGCTTGTGGTCTGACTCCGGGTGCGCTGTACAACCACTTCTCCTCCAAAGAGGAACTGCTGGGCTCGATGCTCGTGGAGATCCACAGGGAGATGGAGTCGCGACTCGGCGCTGCTCTCCAAGTGGCGACGAGCGATCCCAAGGAACAACTTCGTTCATTCGCTCACGCGCACGCCTTGATGCACACCGTCTACATCATCGAGGCCCGGGTCGGAAACCGCGAGATCGGTTCTGTCAACGGAGATGTTGGGGCCGAAGTCGTGCGCATCCGCCAGTGGGCGACGACCACGTTGCGCGACATCCTCGAGCTCGGTCGGGCGGATGGGGACTTCGATGTGCCCAACGTCGCGGCGGTCGCCAATCTCATCTTGACGATGGGGATGGCGATCGCGAAGTGGTACCGGACCGGCGGCGAGCTGACGAGGGAAGAGATGGCGGATCTACACGCGGACATGGTCATGCGGATGGTGAGCAAGCAATCAGGAGGTAGACAGTGACGATCCCCGGGTTGATGCAGACGACCCCACTTACGATCAAGCCGATATTCGAGCGCTTAGGGACGATCTACGCCGACGGCCGGATCTACTCCCCGGAACGGCAGATGACCTATGGCGAGTTCTCAGAGCGCGTTCTCAAGCTCTGTAGCGCTCTTCGGAAGCTCGGCGTCGAGCCCGGTGACCGGGTGGGTTCGTTCGCGTTCAACACGGCTCGACACCTCGAGCTCTACTTCGCGGTTCCGTTGCTCGGGGCGGTTCTCCATACGATCAACGTCAGACTCTTTCCCGAGCAAATCTCCTACATCACGAATCACGCGGCGGACAAGATCGTCTTCTTCGACGCTGAATGTGCGGGGAAGCTCGCAGAGGTCGCGCCGGAGCTCACAACGGTCGAGCGCTACGTGCAGATGGGTGCCGGTTCCGATGTAGGCCTCCAGCCGTTGGACGACCATGACGAA